>JAWXVD010000029.1:0-31744 GCA_044425705.1 Eubacteriales bacterium
TAGGTAATGCAATAGACATAGTAAAGTTAGGCAGTAGATATAATACAAAAAACCATACGGATGTGATAACAATTGCTGCCAATAAAATATGATATCTTAGCTGTAATTTAAAATCCCAGATCAGTAAGTTTTTTAATCTCATCAATTTAACCTCCGTCCTGTTACTTGAATAAACACATCTTCTAAAGTAGTTTCTTTGGAATGGATGGTTTGAATCTTATGTTCTTTAATCAGTTCTAAAAAGGCAAGGTTTTCACCTAAACCGTCTAATAGAAAGCTAGCATTTTGTATCGCTTCATTTTTATCAAAATATTCTAAGTCAACGGTTCTTGTACCATATTTCAACTTTAAAGCTTTAGGAGAATCCATTTCTACAATTTCACCATCTACAATAAAGGAAACGGTGTCACAGAGATGATCGGCTACTTGCATGGAGTGGGTAGTAATAAAGATAGTTTTTCCTTTTTCTTTTAATGCTAAGATGTAATCTTGTATGATTTTTGCGTTTAAGGGATCTAAACCACTAGTAGGCTCGTCAAAGAATAGAAAATCCGCATCATTCAGTAAAGCCCTTGCAAAGCTCAAGCGCATTTTCATACCCTTTGAATAAGCTTCCACTAATTTATCCTTATCTTCAAAAAGTCCTAATTTCTTTAACAGTTCATCGATATTAACGTTCTGATTTTTATAAAATGATTGAAAAAATTTCAGATTTTCATAACCGCTGAGCTTTTCGTAATGGTTTGGAAGTTCAAAGCCTACGCCGATATTTTCATAATAATCAGACTTTAATGTTGTCATATCTTTATCAAAAATCAAGATTTCACCTGTATAGCCATCTAAAAGTTTGATTAGCACCTTTTGTAGTGTGGATTTTCCAGCACCAGATGGACCTAGAAAACCGAAAATTTCTCCTTTTTCAATTTGAAAACTGATGTTATTGATGGCTTTGGTGTTTGATTTTTTGTAAGTATAGCTTACATTGTTTACCTTAATCATAATAGCTTTCCTTTCTTAGTGTCTTAGCACAGAAACTATAGTTATTTTTTGCACACGCACGTAGTGTGTGGGGGAGAAAAGTAACGAATATATAAATAGTTTATCGGCTGAAAGAAAAAAAAGCAAGAAATTCATAAAATTTTCGTGTATAATTTAATTCATAATGATAACATTAGTAGCAGATAACGTTACTTTTCAGGCTCACACACGTAGTGTAGGGGTGAAAAGTAACCAGATAATAACAGGAGGTAGCCACGTATGGAAACAAAAACATATATTGCAATCGATTTAAAATCTTTTTATGCATCTGTTGAATGTATGGAACGTGGACTAGATCCTATGACAACAAACCTAGTGGTTGCAGATGCAAGTAAAACAGAAAAAACAATTTGTCTAGCTGTTTCGCCAGCCTTGAAATCCTATGGTATTCCTGGACGGGCAAGATTGTTTCAGGTAGTACAAAAAGTAAAGGAAGCCAATGCCAAACGGCTTCATAAAATATCAGAACGAACATTCAGTGGGGTGACGTATGATGCCAATGAATTAAAGGCCTATCCTGACAAAGGGATAGATTACATTGCTGCACCGCCAAGAATGGCACTTTACATGGAATATAGCACGAAAATATATGAGGTTTATTTGAAGCATATTGCACCAGAAGATATACATGTGTACTCTATCGACGAGGTATTTATGGATGTATCGGCCTATTTGAATACCTATAAACTTACACCACAAGAGCTTGCTATGAAAATTATTTTAGATGTGTTAGCAACCACTGGTATTACAGCTACAGCAGGCATTGGCACAAACCTCTACCTTTGCAAAATTGCCATGGATATTCAAGCAAAGCATAGTTTACCAGATAAGAATGGTGTACGTATTGCATCCCTTGATGAAATAAGCTACCGAGAGCTGCTGTGGTCTCATCGCCCCCTTACGGATTTTTGGCGAGTAGGCAAGGGCTATGCCAAAAAGTTGGAGGAACAAGGCATATTTACCATGGGTGATATTGCAAGGTGTTCCCTAGGGAAATCCAATGATTACCATAATGAGGATTTATTATATCGATTATTAGGTGTCAATGCGGAGCTATTAATTGACCATGCATGGGGATTTGAACCATGCACCATGGCACAGATTAAATCATATAAGCCAAGAACCAACAGTATCGGTTCAGGGCAGGTATTGCAATGCCCCTATAGTTTTGATAAAGCGAAATTGATTGTACAGGAAATGACGGAGCTTTTAGCATTGGATTTGGTAGATAAAGAGCTTGTAACCGATCAAATCGTGCTGACTGTTGGATATGATATTGAAAATTTAACGACTTCTAAGGCAAGGCAAGCCTACCGTGGGGAAGTTACCATAGATCAGTATGGTCGCTCAGTGCCAAAACACGCTCATGGCACAGGAAATCTTACAGGATATACATCCTCTACAAAATTGATTATGGAAGCGGTTATGGAATTATTCCAACGTATTGTGGATCCTAAATTATTGGTGCGAAGAGTGAATCTTGTTGCCAATCATGTAGTATCTGAGGAATTGGCACCAAAAGTAGAAGAATATGTACAGCTTGATTTATTTACAGACTATACAGCAGAGCAGGAGAGACAGCAAAAAATACAGGCAGAACTAGCTCGTGAGAAGAAGGCACAGCAAGCAATGTTGTCCATAAAAAAGAAATATGGAAAAAATGCCATTCTTAAGGGCATGAACTTACAAGAGGGAGGCACCACAAAAGAGCGGAATGCACAGATTGGAGGACACAAGGCATGACAGACAATTATCAAGATATCCTACATTTACCACACCATGTTTCCACCAAGCATCCCCCTATGTCATTGATGGATCGTGCAGCTCAGTTTGCTCCCTTTGCAGCCCTTACAGGACATGATGTGGCAATCAAGGAAACTGCAAGACTGACAGATAGACGGTTGGAACTAGACGAACTGGAACAAGAGGCTTTACGGGAGAAGTTGAATGATATTATGACCATGATAGATTCCCATCCACAGGTTACCTTGACCTATTTTCAACCAGATGGGAAAAAAGATGGTGGTGTCTATCTCACTGTTACTGGCTATGTAAAGAAAATAGCTGAACATAAAAGAGTCATTTATATGATGGATGGAGTGGAAATACCCATAGTAGAAATAATTGCTATAGAAAGTGATGGTTATTAATATGGTCGAACAATATAAAATAATATATGGTGATAACGAACAGATACATTCCAGTGAGATTGTGGAAAAGAAGTCAAGGTTTATTGCTTCCATCAAGAAAGTGGAATCAGAGGAGGAAGCAGTTGCTTTTATCAATGAAATCAAGAAAAAATATTATGATGCTAGACATAATTGCAGTGCTTTTATTGTGGGAACTAAGAAAGAATTAGTCAGATGTAATGACGATGGAGAGCCTAGTGGAACTGCAGGAAAACCTATGCTAGAAGTGTTATTAGGAAGTGATATTGTAAACATAGCTGCCGTTGTTACTCGATATTTTGGCGGCACATTGCTAGGAACAGGTGGACTTGTTCGCGCTTATACTGATGCGACCAAAGCCGGATTGGAGCAGTGTCAGACGGCTATTATGAGTCTTGGAAAGAAAGTGAAGATTCATACGGATTATAATACGATCGGGAAGGTGTTATATGAGTTGGGACAACGAGGACTAGGGCAAGAAGATAGCGAGTATACGGATGTGATTGTGCTGACGGTAATAGTGCCAATTGAAGATGTAGATGGATTTGAGAAGAAGATTACAGAAATAAGTGCTGGGAAGACGATGGTAGAAGTTGTGGAAGAAGTGTATTTTCAGAAAGTAGAGTAAGAAGAAAGGAAATGTATATGTCAACTGAATTAATGATTCCAATGTTAAATGAAATTAAAGAAATTCTAACAGTAGCCAGAACGGAAGTAGCGAGAGAAGTAAATATTAAGCTCATAGAAACGTATTGGAAAATTGGTGAAATCATCGTTAAATGTGAACAAAATGATAAGGTTAGAGCAGAGTATGGAAATCAAACATTAAAAGAGCTATCCAAAGAACTTACACAGGAATTTGGGAAAGGATTTTCAGTGTCAAACATTCAATTTATGAGGCGCTTTTATCTGGAGTATGAAATTCAACAGTCAGTGACTGTTAAATTGACATGGACACATTACTGCGAACTTTTAAGTATTTCAAACAAAGAAAAACGTGATTTTTACGAAAATGAATGTATCAATTCTAAATGGTCAGTAAGAGAATTAAAAAGATAAATTAATACGTCATTATATGAAAGGTTATTATTATCAAAGGGAGAAGTGAATAAGCAGGAAGTCTTAAAATTATCTCAAACAGGAATTATCTTAAGTAAACCTAGTGATATAATTAAGGATCCATATGTGTTTGAATTTTTAGGTTTGCCAGAGGACAAGCCATTAATGGAAAGTGATTTGGAAAAGGCTTTGGTAGAACAGATAGAAAAGTTTCTGCTGGAATTAGGACGTGGGTTCATGTTCGTAGGAACGCAACAAAGGGTTACCTTAAACAATACCCATTATTATGTGGATATGGTTTTTTACAATAAGCCGTTAAAATCATATGTTTTAGTTGAACTTAAAACAATAAAGTTTATGCCAGAAGCAGCAGGTCAATTAAATATGTATTTAAACTATTATGAAAATGAAGTAAATGATGAAAGTGATAATAAGCCTATTGGAATTATATTGTGTACAGATAAAGATTCACTTACGGTTGAATATGCATTGGGTGGATTATCTAACAATATTTTTGCATCACAGTATACGTTGTATATTCCTGAGAAAGATGCGTTGATCGCCGAGGTTGAGAAAGTAATGAAGAAATTGGAAAGATAAAGGTAGAAAATAATTTTTAGTCCTTACTTGACACATGCTGGAACAAGCGGACGGTAACCTATTCTTTTCATTATGTAAATTTTATGTTACAATTTACGAGTGTCTGGAGGAAAGGCATCTAATCGATAAGAAAATAAGAGGAAATAGTGCGTATGGATATGACACAAGAGACTATAGAGGTAGATGTACTACTAAAAAATAAGCAATATACAGCGTTGCGACAACACTTAACAGAATTAAATGATGTAGATATTGCTGTAATTATGGAAGATTTACCAGAAGCGGATATGTTAAAGATTTTTAGAATTTTACCTAAAAATACAGCGGCAGATGTGTTTGCATATATTGAAAAAGACAATCAACAATTTATTATTAATTCTCTTTCGGAACGAGATGCAGCAGGCATTATCGATAATTTGATGGCGGATGATGCAACTGATTTATTAGAAGAAATGCCAGCAAATATCGTAAAAAAGATTTTAGCTAGTGCTAGTGCTGAAACAAGAAGGGATATCAATCATCTACTTCGTTATCCGGAAGATTCTGCCGGAAGTATTATGACGGTAGAGTACGTAGATTTAAAGGAGAGTTTAACCATTGCACAAGCTATCGAAAGGATTCGAGAAATTGGACTGGATAGTGAAACCATTGACACGTGCTACGTGTTAGATAATAGAAGAACTTTGATTGGAATTGTAGGACTTCGTTATTTACTGCTCAGCAAACCTGATGAGTTGATTAGTGAAATTATGAATGAAAAGGTGATTTCTGTAAATACCTTAATGGATCAAGAGGAGGTTGCCGATAAGTTTCAAAAATATGATTTTACGGCCATGCCAGTAGTAGATAATGAAAATCGTCTAGTTGGTATTATTACAGTCGATGATATTGTGGATATTATGCAACAAGAGGCTACCGAAGATATTGAAAAAATGGCAGCTATTGTACCAACAGATAAACCATATATGAAGATGGGAGTAGTAGAAACTTGGAAAAAAAGAATTCCATGGTTGATGTTATTGATGATTTCAGCCACTTTTACAGGTAGTATTATATCATCTTTTGAAGATGCCTTAAGTACTTGTGTGATTTTAACGGCATTCATCCCCATGTTGATGGATACTGGTGGAAATGCAGGTGGGCAAGCAAGCGTTACGATCATTCGTGGATTATCATTGCATGAAATTGAATTTGCAGATATGCCTAAGATTATTTGGAAAGAATGTAGAGTGGCTTTATTGTGTGGTCTTACCCTAGCAATTACTAACTTTTTTAAATTATTGTTATTTGACCAAACAGGAGTTGCAGTAGCTGGTGTAGTATGTATCACTTTATTGGCTACTTTGTTTATTGCAAAATGCGTGGGATGTACCTTACCTATGTTTGCAAAAAAACTTGGGTTCGATCCTGCTGTTATGGCTAGTCCTTTTATTACAACAATTGTAGATGCGCTGTCTTTGTTAATCTATTTTCAAATTGCCACTTATTTATTGGGACTTTAAGAAAGGGATGTTTTATATATGAAAATTTTCAAGTGGAATATTCCGGGAATCACTGGGAGCACGCTAAAAATGATTGCTATTATAGCCATGTTGATTGACCATATCGGTGCAGTAATTATAGCGAAAATGTTAGTTACACAAGAATTTATAACAGCAGCAGTGAATGGTGAAAAGGGCGGGATTTTGCAAGAATTGATTATTAGTAGAGAATTATACGATATTTATTATCTGCTTAGAAATATTGGAAGAATTGGATTCCCTATCTTTTGCTTTTTGTTGGTAGAAGGATTTACTTATACAAAAAATAAGAAAAATTATGCTCTTAGACTAGCTGTATTTGCATGTATTTCAGAAATTCCATTTAATTTAGGAATCGCAGGAAACCTTTTTGATTACAATTATCAGAATGTATTTTTCACGCTATTAATAGGATTGCTAATGATGATTATTTTAGAAAAGATAGAATGTTATGAACAGTGGAATGTAGTAGTAAGGGGATTTTATTCTTGTGTAATTGTAGGAATCGCATTGGTCAGTGCAGAGTTTTTAAATACAGATTATGCTGCATATGGAATAATGTCTATTCTATTGCTTTATATCTTCCGTTATCAAAAATGGAAACAAATTTTCTTTGGAGCACTTTCTTTCCTATGGGAATCACCAGCGTTGGCAGCATTCATCCCTATTGCATTTTATAACGGGAAAAGAGGATGGAATATGAAATACGTATTTTATATATTTTATCCAGTTCATTTAATTGTTCTATACGGCATATGGCAGTATTTTTATTACTATTGATGCAGCACTAAGGATTTGCTTCATAGTGCGTATTAAAATGATAAATAAAAAAACTTACAGTAGACAAAAGTGATAGAAGTTTGATATACTGATTATAAATCTAGTATTTCACATTTATTCTTTATCTACGGTAAGTTTTCTTTTTTAGTTCAATGATTACTCTTCCTTAATCCACATATTTTATTTCATATCAATATAGTACGTATTGCCTTTATTTCATAGCAGATCTTTTACGTAAAGTTGGATCAAGAATTTTTTTACGAATTCTCAAACTTTTTGGTGTAATTTCTAATAATTCGTCTGTATCAATAAATTCTAAAGCTTGTTCTAAACTAAGAATTTTAGGTGGTGATAAGCGAAGTGCTTCATCGGCAGAAGAAGAACGAGTATTAGTCAATTGTTTCTTCTTACATACATTGATTTCCACGTCTTCGGCTTTACCTGTCTGACCAATTACCATACCAGCATATACTTTTTCACCAGCTCCAATAAAGAGTGTACCACGGTCTTGTGCATTAAATAGACCATATGTGATAGCTTCCCCAGCTTCAAAAGCGATGATAGAACCTTGTTTACGATATTGCATTTCGCCTTTGAATGGGCCGTATTCATCAAAAATCGTATTGATAATACCATTTCCCTTTGTATCTGTTAAAAATTCTCCACGATATCCAATTAATCCTCTAGAAGGAATCGCAAATTCAAGGCGAGTATAATTGCCATTGGCAGGGCTCATACCTTGTAATTCACCTTTTCTATTAGAAAGTTTTTGAATAACACTTCCTGAAAATTCTTCAGGCACATCAATATAGGCAATTTCCATTGGCTCTAATTTTTGATTTCTATCATTTGTCTTATATAATACTTCCGCTTTAGAAACAGCAAATTCAAATCCTTCACGTCTCATGTTTTCAATGAGAACAGAAAGATGAAGTTCGCCACGTCCAGAAACTTTAAAACATTCTGTGGAATCAGTTTCTTCTACACGAAGAGAAACATCTGTATTCAATTCTTTTAATAATCTTTCACGAATATGACGGCTTGTAATAAATTTACCTTCTTGTCCAGCAAGAGGAGAGTTATTTACAATGAAATTCATGGAAATAGTAGGGTCTGATATTTTTTGGAAAGGAATGGACTCTGGATTTTCAAGAGAACAAAGTGTATCTCCAATGTGAATATCAGTAATACCAGATATGGCTACAATAGAACCTACAGAAGCTTCTGTAACTTCAATTTTATTTAAACCATCAAATTCATATAATTTTGAAATCTTTACTCGTTTCTTTTTATCAGGATCATGGTGATTTAACATCATTACTTCTTGATTTACTTTTACAACACCGTTATCTACTTTACCAACACCGATACGGCCAACATATTCATTGTAGTCGATTGTGCTAATCAAAACTTGTGTGCCTGCATCAGGATCACCTGAAGGAGCAGGAATATAATCTAAGATAGTATCAAAAAGAGGTACCATATCTACACCAGGAGTATCTAAATCTAACGTGGAAATACCAGCTTTTGCAGAAGCGAAAACAAATGGACAGTCTAATTGTTCATCGTTAGCATCTAAATCAATAAATAATTCTAAAATTTCATCGATAACTTCTGTTGGACGTGCTTCTGGGCGGTCAATTTTATTGATACAAACAATAACTGGAAGTTTTAAATCTAGTGCTTTACGAAGAACGAATTTAGTTTGAGGCATAGCACCTTCGAAGGCATCTACTACTAAAACAACTCCATTTACCATCTTTAAGACACGTTCTACTTCTCCACCGAAGTCAGCATGACCAGGTGTATCTATAATATTAATCTTTGTATCATGGTAAGTAATCGCTGTATTCTTTGATAAAATAGTGATTCCTCGCTCTCTTTCGATATCATTTGAGTCCATGACACGTTCCGCTACATCTTGGTTAGCACGGAAGGCACCACTCTGTTTTAAAAGTTCATCTACCAATGTTGTTTTTCCATGATCAACATGGGCAATAATTGCGATATTTCTTATATTTTCTCTAGTTTGTTTCATCTTAAAACCATCACTTTCTACCTATATATGTGTTTCAAACTTCGCTAGTATAGCATCATATGCAAGGGATTGCAATAAGAATACTAAAAAGAAAGGAAAAAGAGGGGATAATGTGTTGTTTTTACGGCGTAACGGGGGAAAGTAACGAATAATGTTCGCAAAAATTGCGGTAGTTGAGACTTCTAATATTTTTTATATATCATACAATAGTACTACCACTGGAAAAAATTCTTAGGTAAAGAGAACGATGATTTCTCGTAAAAAGAAGGGAGAACAAAAATGACAGATAAGGTAATTGAAAACAATCAAGTGATGATGATGGGGACTATAGTGAGTGATTTTACATATAGTCACGAAATTTATGGTGAAGGATTTTACATGGTAGATTTGGAAGTCACCAGATTAAGTGACTCTGAAGATATAATCCCCATGATGGTGTCGGAGAGGCTTTTGGATGTTACAGCTGATTACAAGGGAGAAAGGGTGATGGTAGTAGGACAATTTCGTTCTTATAATCGCCATGAAGAGAGAAAGAATCGATTGATCCTTTCGGTATTTGCAAGAGAAGTAGATTTTGTAGATGAAATTGAAGAAAGTGCAAAAACCAATCAAATTTTTCTTGATGGTTATATTTGTAAAGAACCAATTTATCGAAAAACACCATTGGGTAGAGAAATTGCTGATTTATTGATTGCAGTCAACAGACCTTATGGAAAATCTGATTACATACCCTGTATCTGTTGGGGAAGAAATGCTAGATTTGCTAGTAGCTTTGATGTGGGATCTAGATGTGCGGTCTGGGGAAGAATTCAAAGTCGTGAATATATGAAGAAAATAACGGAAGACTATGCAGAAAAAAGAATTGCATATGAAGTATCTGTTAGTAAGCTAGAATTATTACAAGATGAATATAGAGAATATGATTATAAGTAATACAATCGTTAGCCGTTACTTTTTATGATGATATATATAAATAGAAAGTATATAACTGTGTAAAGACCTTCTAAAATAGTTATAAAAATTTTTTTATAAGGGAAAGTAAAAAGTAACGGTCATTACATTGACAGATGATTTGTGAAATGATATCATGTCCTTATATAAATGAAGGAATAATATGGTAGAGGTTGCGTGGTTCAAAAGTAGGTATTCAAGATGTGGCAGGCACAGAAGAAGGAATAGTGAAAGGGGATAGCGCCGAAAGATGAAATTGTCTGCAGATTACATCTTGGGCATATAGTTAAGAACTATATGACTGTCATCTTTTTGGATGGGGAGCTATCGTAAGTTTATTTAAATTTGCGGACCGACCCCTTTTGGAGTCGGTTTTTCAGTATGAAAATGAAAAGACAATGAGTCAAGTGTAGGTTTGAAATCTATGAATGAAGGATTCCAATCATACATGCAAATCTAAGGAGGAAGAATATGGCTATTTTTACAGGAGCAGGTGTTGCAATTGTCACACCATTTAAAGAAAACGGAGAAGTAAACTTTGAAAAATTTGCTGAGTTAATCAACTTTCAAATTGAAAATGGTACAGATGCGATTATCGTCTGTGGAACAACAGGTGAGGCGTCTACTCTTTCACATGAAGAACATATCGAAGTGATTCGTTATTGCGTAGAAGTAGTTGCAGGGAGAATTCCAGTTGTTGCAGGAACTGGATCCAATGCAACAGACACAGCAATTTATTTGTCAAAAGAAGCAGAAAAAGTAGGTGTCGACGGTTTATTATTGGTAACACCTTATTATAATAAGGCAACACAAAGAGGTTTATATGAACATTTTAAAATGATTGCAGACTCTGTAAAGCTTCCAATTATTTTATATAATATTCCAGGAAGAACTGGCGGTGTAAATATTTTACCAGAAACAGTTGTTGGCTTATGTCAAGATGTAGAAAATATTGTAGGGGTAAAAGATGCCACTGGAAATATTTCTCAAGTAGCAAAATTAATGTCAATCGCAAATGGTTGTGTGGATTTATACTCTGGAAATGATGATCAGATTGTACCTCTTCTTTCACTTGGTGGAAAAGGTGTTATTTCAGTGTTATCTAATATTGCACCACAACAAACACATGACTTATGTGCTAGCTTTTTTGAAGGTAATGTAGAAAAAAGTAGAGAAATTCAATTAGAAGCAATTGGACTAATTGATCAATTATTCTGTGAAGTGAATCCAATTCCTGTAAAGAAAGCCTTAAATTTTATGGGAATGGGAGCAGGTTCACTTCGTCGTCCATTGACAGAAATGGAAGAAGCACATGCTGCTAATTTAGAAAAAGAAATGAAAGCATATGGTTTATTATAAAAGTATGTTTATTTGTTAGGAGAAAGGGTTACTGTTCACCAGTGAACTGTAATGAGAAAGGGAATCACAACATGACAAAAGTAATTATGCACGGTTGCAATGGAAAAATGGGGCAGGTAATCGCAAATTTAATTGCAGCTGAAGAAGACGTGGAAATTGTTGCAGGAATTGATTTATATGATGGAATTCAAAATCCATTTCCTGTATTTGCTAACATTATGGATTGTAATGTAGCAGCAGATGTAGTGATTGATTTTGCGGCTGCAGCAGCAGTAGATGAATTATTAGTGTATTGTGTAGAAAAACAAGTACCTTGCGTCTTATGCACAACAGGCCTATCAGAAGAACAACTTGTAAAAGTAACAGAAGCTTCTGAAAAAGTAGCTATTTTAAAATCGGCTAATATGTCATTGGGGATTAATACGTTATTAAAAGTATTAAAAGATGCCACTGCTGTATTGGCGCCAGCAGGATTTGATGTGGATATTGTAGAAAAACATCACAGCCAAAAAGTAGATGCTCCAAGTGGAACTGCTTTAGCCTTAGCAGATGCAGTCAATGAAGAATTAAATAATGAGTATGAATATGTATATGATAGAAGTGGAAGAAGAATCAAAAGACCACAAAAAGAGATTGGACTTTCTGCTGTAAGAGGTGGTACAATAGTAGGAGAGCATGATGTTATTTTTGCAGGAATCGATGAGGTGATTACATTCTCCCATACAGCATATTCAAAGGCTATTTTTGGTAAAGGTGCTGTGCAAGCAGCTAAATTTCTTTCGGGAAAACCAGCAGGAATGTATCATATGAGTCACGTGATTGATGGGCAATAAAACATAAAAGACCTCTAGTAGGTCTTTTATTTGATTCCAATTAAAAGCAAATATTACTGTTCTTTTGTTAAAAATGACGGGAAGAGAGGATTATATATGGATAGTCAAGCATTGATGTATTTAAAGGGACTTGCAAAACAGTATCCTACCATTGCAGCAGCATCTACAGAAATTATTAATCTACAAGCAATTTTAAATTTGCCAAAAGGGACGGAGCATTTTTTGACAGATATACATGGTGAAAATGAGCAATTTGATCATGTTTTAAAAAATGGTTCAGGTTCAGTGCGAAGAAAAATAGATGAAGAGTTTGGGAATACCCTAAGTGTAAAAGATAAAAAGAGTTTGGCAACATTGATTTATTATCCAGTCGAAAAATTAGAAATTGCAACAAGTGATGAGGATAATTTAGAAGACTGGTACAAAATTACGCTTCACCGTTTAGTACAAATGACTAAGAGAGTTTCCTCAAAATATACAAGATCAAAAGTTAGAAAAGCATTGCCAAAAGATTTTGCCTATATTATTGAAGAATTAATTACAGAGAAAGAAGAATTGCAGGATAAAGAAGCTTATTATAATGAAATCATTCATACGATTATAAAAATTGGTCGTGCACCAGATTTTATTACAGCCTTAAGCTTTTTAGTACAAAGAATGGTAATTGACCATTTGCATATTGTTGGAGATATCTATGATAGGGGTAAAGGTCCTCATATTATTATGGACACATTGATGAAGTATCATTCTGTGGATATCCAATGGGGGAATCATGATGTTGTGTGGATGGGAGCTGCTAGTGGACATCTAGCATGTATCGCAACTGTTATTCGAATGTCTGCTCGTTACGGTAATTTAGATACCATAGAAGATGGATATGGTATTAATCTTATTCCATTAGCTACCTTTGCTTTAGATACCTATAGTGATGTGAATTGTGATGCATTTAGTATTAAATATAATATGGATTACGATATTAAGGACTTACAACTAGATATGAAGATGCATAAGGCCATTGCTATTATGCAGTTTAAATTAGAAGGACAAGTAATCCAAAGACGTTCAAAATTCTTGATGGATGATCGTTTATTATTAGATAAAATTAATTACGATAAAAAAACAATTACAGCCTATGGAAAAGAGTATGAGATGAAGGACGTAGAGTTTCCAACAGTTGATAGGGAAAATCCATATGCCTTATCTGTAGAAGAAGAACAAGTGATGGAAAGACTTCGCTTAGCATTTATGCGCAGTGAAAAATTACAAAGACATGTTCGCTATCTATTTTCTAAGGGTGGATTATATAAAGTGCACAATAATAACTTGCTCTATCATGGTTGTGTACCTATGAATGAGAAAGGTGAATTTAATAAAGTAAATGTATACGGCAAAGTATATGCAGGTAGAAAATTATATGATACCTTAGATAATTATATGAGAAAAGGATACTACTCACAAGAAAAGTCAGAACGATTAAAAGGGCAAGATATTATATGGTATATTTGGGCAGGGCCTAATTCACCAGTTTTTGGTAAAGATAAAATGACTACATTTGAACGTTATTTTATTACTGATAAAGAAACACATGTGGAGACGAAAAACAGCTATTACCGATTAATGGATGATGAAGCTATATTAAATCATATATTGACAGAGTTTGGTTTGAGCACAGAATCTTCTCATATCATTAATGGACATGTTCCCGTAGAATTGAAAAAGGGAGAAACACCCATTAAATGCAATGGTAAATTATTGATTATTGATGGTGGATTTTCTAAGGCATACCAAGGAAAAACAGGAATAGCGGGATATACACTAGTTGGGAATTCACATGGTATGTATCTAGTAGCCCATGAACCATTTGAGTCTACAGAGGCAGCAATACAGAGAGAGTCAGATATTTTCTCAGATTTTATTAATGTAGAAATAGCAAAAACGAGACTATGTGTTAGTGATACAGATATTGGTGATGAATTAAAACAAAGTATTCATCAATTAGAAGAGCTGTTAAAGGCCTATAGAGATGGTGTCATTGTAGAAAAAGGTATCTAGGTACAAAAATCTCATTGCCGTAGGCAATTTTCAATAGATTTTGTATTGTTATAAGTCATGTGTAAACTGTAACAAAAAGGGATTGGTTAACAAAAGTTGTTGAACAATCCCTTTTCTAGATTTGTATTGGTTATTTTTGAGTTCTAGATTACCAGTGAGCGGTAGTGTTTTTGATTATTTGGTATGGGATTTAATCTACCATATCTGTGATATCATCACCAATATCGCCCACTGCATCACTCACAACGTTACCAGCATCATCCAGTAGATTACCGGCATCGTCTAGCATATCATCACCTAGGTCTTTTATAGTGTCAGAGTTGCCATCTACAAAACCATCGGTATCGCTTACCACATCATCATTAGTTCCCATACCATTATTTGATTCGCTGATCATCTCATCATCATCTAATAGAGGTGTATCGGTTTCCATATCGTGATAAGTATCACTTTCATAGGAATCATTTGTAAGGGAGTCATTGGTGTTTTCTACCATATCATCAGGATCTTTTGTAGTATCATTACTATTACATGCTGCTAGTAAAGAAAGAGTAATACAAAGCAAGAATATAGTAGCTGTTTTTTTTGTGTTTTTCATAAAAATTCTCCTGTCTACGCGTATTCGCGTTGATATAAATTAGAATGATTCGTTACAGTTCACACGTGAACTGTAACTATACAAAAATCCATTTAAAATTGCCTACGGCAATGGGATTTTTGTACTGATCCATCATTTTCTGTGTGAACAGTAACAATGATTCTGACACTATCATGTAAGTATAGTATCAGGCTGTACAAGACTAGTATGTTCTATTACAAAGAAATTTATTCGTTACAGGTCCGTGTGAACTGTAACTTTTATTCGAAAAAGGAGGGTAAGAAAAATGAAATTTAGACCCTGTATAGATATTCATAACGGAAAAGTAAAACAAATTGTAGGAGGAAGTCTAACGGATACGAAAAATCAGGCAAAAGAGAATTTTGTATCGGAACAAGATGCGGCTTATTATGGACACCTTTATAAAGAACAAGGGATAAAAGGTGGACATATCATATTATTAAACCCAGTGACTAGCGAATACTTTTCAGATACACGCCAACAGGCATTCAATGCATTAAAAGCATATCCAGGAGGATTACAGATAGGTGGTGGTATTCATGCCGATAATGCAAAAGATTATTTAGAAGCAGGAGCAAGTCATGTGATTGTTACATCTTATGTCTTTAAAGATGGAGAAGTATCTTTTGAAAATTTAGAAAAATTAATGGGGGCAGTAGGTAAAGAACATATTGTTCTTGATTTAAGCTGTTGTAAAAAAAATCAGGAATATTATATTGTAACCGATAGATGGCAAAAGTATACGAATATAGTATTAAACAAAGATACACTCAACTTGTTTGCATCTTATTGCGATGAATTTTTAATCCATGCAGTAGATGTAGAAGGAAAAGCTAGCGGAATAGAAATTGATTTGGCAAGATTGTTAGGAGAGTGGAATCAAATACCAATTACTTATGCAGGTGGTGTACATAATTTTAGAGATTTGGAACAATTAAGAAAACTTGGGAAAAACAAAATTGATGTTACCATAGGAAGTGCGCTAGATTTATTTGGTGGAGAGATGAAGTTTGAAGAAGTTATATCATTTTGTAATGAAAAGAGTGAATAAGTAGAAGAAAAAAAAGAACCAATCACTAGATTGGTTCTTTGCTTAATTCATTAAACCTGTTGCTAATTCAAAAAAATATAAAAGAAAAATTCTTCTTATTTATAGAAAAGGCACATCGTGTTAATGATTAAAGAATTATAAGAGTGAATCTTATAATTTTACTACGTTTACAGCTTGAGGTCCTTTTTCTCCGTTAATTACTTCGAATTCAACAGCAGCGCCTTCTTCTAAAGATTTGAAGCCATCCATGTTAAGTCCTGAGTAATGTACGAAAACATCGTTTCCTGATTCGTCTGAAATAAATCCGTAGCCTTTTTGGTTATTAAACCATTTTACTGTACCTTTGTTCATTTTTAAATCCTCCAAAAAATGTTATGACGTTACACTTTGCAACACAGATAGAATATCATAATTTTTTATAAAAGTAAAGTAAAAAAACGGTGAATTGATTCTAAAACAACAACTGTTATTCCAGATTTGTTGTAGGATTAGGTGCGTCAATCATACCGATACGTTCGAAAACTAAGTCATATCCATCATTACCATAATTTAAGGAACGATTGACACGGCTGATGGTAGCAGTAGATGCTCCTGTTTTTTCGGCAATTTCTAGATAAGTTTTGCGTGTTTTTAACATAGCAGCAACTTCGAATCGTTGAGAAAGTGACAATAATTCATTTACTGTGCACAAATCTTCAAAGAAATTATAACATTCATTTTTATCTTTTAGAGACATAACGGCTTCAAAAAGATAATCTACAGAATCTGTTTTTATTTTTTTATTCATATTTTCACCCTTTATTACATTATATTTTGTGTAGAAAACAACGTATTTACAAGGAGATTTTACCATACTAAAGTCCTAAAGTAAAGGGAAGTTATGAAAACTTATGAATAGGTACAAATTGTTGTTAATTTTTTTATATAATACTACTGAAATGTAATTTTTTTTATAAAAATATTAGGAGATTATAAGGCTAGTACTTGCCTTGTGGTTTTCAATGCTATATAATGAGCTAGACAAGACTAGGTTTTGGAGGCCACAAATTAACTATAGGTATGGTATTTAAGAAAATATGGTGATGTAAATGACAATTAATAAAGAAGATTTGATTAATAGTATTATGGAAAGTTTGGAAAGGATAAATTATATTGATCCTGACGATATTCCAAATATTGATTTATATATGGATCAAGTAACAACATTTATGGAAGAACGATTGAAGAAATCCACGAGAAATCCAGACGATAAGGTGTTAACAAAAACCATGATTAACAATTATGCAAAAAATGATTTGTTGCCACCACCTGTTAAAAAGAAATACTCTAAAGATCATATTATGATGTTGATTTTTATTTATTATTATAAAGGTGTGCTATCAATTAACGATATTCAAACCTTGTTTAAGCCGATTACAGATAATTTTTTTAACACAGAAGAAGATTTTTCATTAGAAGATATTTATTCTGAAATTGTGCATATGGAAATCCAACAAATTGAAGGTATGCAAAAAGATATTGCAGGTAAGTTTAAAATAGCGGAAAGTACATTTTCAGAAGCGCCAGAAGAAAATAAGGAATTTTTGAAATTATTTTCTTTTGTTAGTTTATTAAGCTTTGATGTCTATGTTAAACAATTATTAATCGAAAAAATTATAGATGGATACAGAACAGAGGAATAAAGGTTACTTTTTAAGGCTATACCGCAAAAAGTAACGAATAAAGAGTCACAATTTCATAAATAAAACATATGTTATATCATCAGTCAATAAGGAGGAATATTCTATTATGAAGAAGCTGATGATATTTTCATTGGTACTTACAATGGTGATAAGCAGTATGTTAACTGGATGTGGTAGTACAGAAGAGGCAAAACTGGAAACAGTAGTATTAAACGAGGTGGCACATTCTATTTTTTATGCACCTTTATATGTAGCTATTGAAAATGGCTACTTTGAAGACGAAGGAATAGAATTAGAGTTGGTTACTGGGTTTGGTGCAGATAAAACAATGACAGCATTGTTAACAGACGAAGCAGATATCGGCTTTATGGGACCCGAATCTACTATTTACACATATCTAGGAGGTGTAGATGATGTGGTGGTTAATTTTGCACAGTTAACACAAAGAGCAGGAAATTTCTTGGTAGCTAGGGAAGAAATTACAGATTTTTCTTGGTCGGATTTAGTAGGGGCTACGGTCATCGGTGGTCGTGCAGGCGGTATGCCTCAAATGGTATTTGAATATATCTTAAAACAGAATAATTTAGTTATGGGTGAAGATTTAGTTGTTGACCAAAGTATTGATTTTGGAGCTACAGCGGCAGCATTCTCTGGGGGTTTTGGAGACTACACAGTTGAATTTGAACCTTATGCCACTTCCTTAGAGGAAATTGGAGACGGTTATGTAGTAGCTTCTTTAGGGGAAGAATCGGGCTATGTGCCATATACGGCTTTTAGTGCAAAAGAAAGCTATATGGAAGAGAATCCAGAAATTATGACAGCCTTTATCGCTGCAGTAAAAAAAGGTGTGGCTTACGTTGAGGAGCATACGGCGGAAGAGATTGCAGAAGTGATTCAACCACAATTTGAAGAAACAGAAACTTCATCCTTGACGGCAATTGTAGCTAGATATCAAGCACAAGATACATGGAAGGCAGATTTGGTTTTTGAAGAAGATGCATTTATCTTATTACAAAATATTTTAGAAGAAGCTGGTGAATTAGCCCAGCGTGTTCCTTATGAAGATTTGGTAACGACAGAATACGTGATAGAAGATTAAAAGAGCGTAGTGTGAAAAATAAGATTTTTCACACGGCAATTTGTACCTTACGGTCCAAAGTTGCCAGACTGAGAGAAAAGGATGGTTATTAAAACGAAAGTATAAAAGTTATCATAAGGATTTATAAAATATAAAATAAACCTACAAAGAATTGCTGTAAAACAGTCCTTTGTAGGTTTGTTTTTATGTTTAGGAAAAGTAAAAATTTCAGTTTTCTAGAGGTTTTTTTTCATGGTAAAGGTATCGACAGAAGATGGCTTTTAGGATATAATAAAGTTGTTTCAACATAGTTTGAAATAATGATTATAAAATTAAATTGAACATGAATATAATGAATGAAGGAGGAGTTTGAAAATGGGTATTTTTTCGCAATTACCAGATATAGTTGAATGGAGTAATGTACAAGAGGGTGCTATTTTTTGGAAATGGCCAGCACAGGAAATTAAAAAAGGCTCTAAACTAGTGATCAGACCTGGTCAAGATGCAATTTTTTTATCACTAGGAGCAATTGAAGGTGTGTTTGAAGATGATGGAACATATGATATTGAATCAGAAATTATTCCTTTTTTATCTTCTCTCGCAGGATTTCAATTTGGATTTAAGACACCACTTCGTGCAGAAGTAGTATTTATTAATACAAAAGAATTATTGGTTCGTTGGGGTACAAAAAATGCAATTAATTTGCAAGCACCAGGGTTACCAGGTGGTATGCCAATTAGAGCTTTTGGTACATTTAGTTGTAGATGTAACAATCATATTAATTTAATTGATACTATGGCGGGAATTGGGAATATTTTTACAGTAGAAGATGTCAAAGAGCGTATTATTTCAAATTTAAATCAGTTACTCATGTCGTGGATTGGAAAAGTTGGACGTGATATGTTCAATTTGCAGATGGATGCACAAATGATTTCTGATGGAATCTTAAATGATTTGAATAAACAATTAGAAGGAATTGGAATTTTAATTACAGATTTCACTATTGAAAGCTTCTCTTATCCGGAAGAAATTCGTAAGATGCAAGAAAAAGCTGCTTCTCAAGCGATGGTAGGAGATGTGAATAAATATCAACAATTGGCTATGGCTGACTCTTTTGGAAAAGGTGGCGGTAGCAATATGGCAGCTGATATGGTAAGCATGCAGATGGGTATGGCTATGGGACAGCAGATGGCACAACAGATGAATCCTATGTATCAAAACAATAATATGGGAGTAATGCATAATACGCAAGGCTCTCCAGTTGGTGTTGTGCAACAAGTGAATCAACAATCAGAACAACAAGCAGAAAATGGGAATGTGCCTAATTTCTGTCCAAACTGTGGTTCGAAAACAGGTGGAGCAAAATTCTGTGGCAATTGTGGTACTAAATTGGCATAGTACTAGGAAGGTATAAATAGTAAATGAGTATTTATGATACATTAAACGAAAAACAAAAAGAAGCGGTCTTTCATACAGAAGGACCTCTACTTCTTTTAGCGGGTGCAGGTAGTGGAAAAACGAGAGTCTTAACCCATCGCATTGCCTATATGATAGAAAATAATGGAGTGAATCCATGGAATATACTTGCCATTACATTTACCAATAAGGCAGCAGGAGAAATGAGAGAGCGTGTAGATCAAATTGTTGGATATGGTTCTGAAAGTATTTGGGTTTCCACATTTCATTCTACCTGTGTGAGAATTTTAAGAAGACATATTGACAGAATTGGATATGATACAAATTTTACTATTTATGATAGTGATGATCAAAAGACAATTATGAAAGAGGTTTGCAAAAAACTTCAAATAGACACGAAAAAATTTAAAGAGAGAACTCTGTTAGGAGCTATTTCTTCAGCAAAAGATGAATTGATTTCACCCATAGAATATCAGTTGAATGCCATGGGTGATTTTGGACTACAAAAGATTGCTGAGGTATACAAAGAATATCAAAGCATGTTGAATAGCAATAATGCACTTGACTTTGATGACTTAATTGTAAAAACAATAGAATTATTTAAAGCTTGTCCAGAAATATTAGAAAATTACCAAGAGCGCTTTCGCTATATCATGGTTGATGAATATCAAGATACTAATACGGCACAATTTGAGTTGATTCGTTTACTTGCAGATAAATACAAAAATTTATGTGTAGTAGGTGATGATGACCAATCTATTTATAAATTTAGGGGTGCCAATATTAATAATATTCTAGATTTTGAAAAAGTATATGGAAATGCATTAGTACTGAAATTAGAACAAAACTATCGCTCGACACAGAATATTTTAAATGCTGCTAATGGTGTCATTCAGAATAATATAGAAAGAAAAGAAAAATCTCTTTGGACAGATAAAGGAGATGGTAATCGTATCCATTTTCGACAATTTGACAATGCTTTTGAAGAGGCAGAATATATTGTTTCCAATATAGAAAAGAAGAAGAGAGATAGAATAACAGATTATGGTGATTGTGCTATTCTTTATAGAACAAATGCCCAATCCCGTATTTTAGAAGAACGCTTTGTGAGAGAAGGAGTACCTTATAATATTGTTGGAGGAACGAATTTTTATGCAAGACGAGAAATTAAAGATATATTGGCATATTTAAAAACCATCGACAATGGGAATGATGATCTACAAGTAAAGAGAATTATCAATGTGCCAAAACGTGGCATTGGTGCTACTACCATTATGAGAGTACAAGAATATGCAAATGAAAATGAGATTAGTTTTTATGATGCATTAAAACAAGCAAAAGATATTGCAAGTATTGGAAAAAGTTATGTAAAATTAGAACCCTTTGTCAATATGATTCAAGTTTTCCGTTCTAAATTAGAATACTATGGATTAGAAGCTTTGATAAAAGATGTGATAGAACAAACAGGCTATGTTCGTGTATTGGAAGAAAGCGATGATGAAGATGCAGAAGACAGAATCAATAATATTGATGAATTAATTAGTAAAATTGTTTCTTATGAAGAAGTACATGATGAACCAACTTTAAGCGAATTTTTAGAAGAAGTTGCTTTAGTGGCAGATATAGATAAATTAGAAGGTGATGATAACAAGGTTGTTATGATGACTTTGCATAGTGCCAAAGGTCTTGAATTTCCGAATGTTTATCTAGCAGGTTTAGAAGATGGGTTATTTCCAAGTTATATGACCATTGTGGCAGATGACCCAAAGGAGATTGAGGAAGAGAGACGTTTAGCTTATGTAGGAATTACTCGTGCCATGGACGATTTGACTATTACTTGTGCCAAGCAACGAATGATACGCGGAGAAACACAGTACAATGCGGTAAGTAGATTTGTGAGAGAAATTCCTGAAGAATTGATGGATAATAAACCACAGAAAAGGAGAAACTACGGAATAGACGAATACCCGAAAGATTCCGAAGTGAGTAAAACTTTTCATGCAAAACCATTTGGGGGCAATTTTACCAATCCATATGCTAGTAATACCAATGAAAATTTGGGATATCAAAAGCCAAAGGCAATTGTAAAGAAAAAAACTACATCCATTGAAAATCAACCATTTATTACAAAAGGTGTAGGCGGGTTGACAGGAATTTCAAAAGGCATGCCAACATCAGATACCTTATCATATGGAGTTGGAGATCAAGTTCGTCATATAAAATATGGACTAGGGATTGTCACTAATATTGCATCTGGTCCAAGAGATTTTCAAGTTACAGTTGACTTTACAGGCGCAGGGCAAAAAGTTATGTATGCAGCTTTCGCTAAATTACAGAAAGTATAAGGAAGATTAGAAGTTGTATAGTCACAGGTTATGTATGAAGGGCAATTTTTTAGGAAAATAAAAAAATAATGAAAATAAAAAAATTCGTGGCAATCATTAGGATAAAGTGGTATGATAGTTGCAAAGATAATAAGTAAATATAGGAAAAGGTGGGTATGATTATGAATAAAGTTGATGAAATGTTAGAAGTACTTAAAGAAAATACAAAAGCATTAAAAAAAGCGAAAAGTAAAGATAATACACTCGTATGGATTTTTGCAATTATTGGTGGAATCGTAGCAATAGCAGGTATTGCTTATATGGCATATCGTTATTTTACGCCAGAATATGATGAAGATGAATTTGAAGATGACTTATTTGAAGATGATTTCGATGATGATTTTTTTGAAGATGAAGATGATGAAGATTTTTTCGAAGAGGACGATGATGTAATCGAATTGAAAGTGAAAGTACCTGCTGAAGAGAATAAAGAAGAAGCTACAGCAGAATCAGCAGAATAAAAATATGCGTTTGTTGTTATTTTGGTTAGTGATGGATATGAAGTAGGTAACTAGTTATAATAAAATCAGTGGAATGTGCATACATTCCACTTTTTTGATGAATAAAGAAAAGGAATGTGTTTTAAAATGAAAAAAGGACAAGTGTTAACAGGAGTTGTAGAGAGAATAGATTTTCCAAATAAAGGGATTGTTAAAGTGGAAACAACTTTAGAAAATGGTGAGATCAAGCAGGAATTTTGTACTGTAAAAAATGCATTACCTGAACAAAGAGTTAAGTTTATGGTAAACAAGATGAGAAAAGGTAAGGGAGAGGGAAGACTTTTATCAGTAGAGGAAAATTCACCTATAGAAAACTCAGAGGTATGTCCACATTTTGGAATTTGTGGTGGCTGTACTTATGTTTCATTGCCATATGAAGAACAATTAAAGATCAAGGGTGAACAAGTACAGAAAATATTAGATTCTGTTTTAGATAAACAAGATTCGTCACATCCTTATGTATATGAAGGAATCAAAGGCAGTCCTGCACAGTACGAATACCGTAATAAAATGGAATATTCATTTGGTGATGAATTTAAAAATGGACCTTTAGCCCTGGGAATGCATAAAAGAGGAAGTTTTTATGATATTGTGAATGTGCCTGCCTGTCGCATTGTAGATGAAGATTATCGCCAAATTTTAAGTGCTACATTAACATATTTTAAAGAAAAAAATATACCATTTCGTCATAGAATGAGCCACGAAGGGTATTTGCGTCATTTGTTGGTTAGAAAAGCTGTAAAAACAGGAGAAATTTTAGTTGCTTTGATTACAACTTCTCAACAAGATATTGATTTAACAGAATATAAAGAAATTTTGCTTGGCTTAGAATTGACAGGTAATATTGTTGGTATTTTACATACGAAAAATGATTCTCTTGCAGACATCGTGCAAAGTGATGAAACCATTATTCTCTACGGTCAGGATTATTTCTTTGAAGAGTTAATGGGATTAAAATTCAAAATATCACAATTTTCTTTCTTCCAGACAAATAGTTTGGGAGCAGAAGTGCTATATAGTACAGCAAGAGAGTTTATTGGTGATTTAGGTGTAGGTGAAAAAATCGTATATGATTTATATAGTGGAACAGGAACGATCGCACAATTGATGGCACCAGTGGCTAAAAAAGTAATCGGTGTGGAAATTGTAGAAGAGGCAGTAGAAGCAGCTAAGAAAAACGCCCAAATGAATGGATTAACTAACTGTGAATTTATTGCAGGAGATGTATTAAAAGTATTAGATGACATTACAGAAAAACCAGATTTTATTATACTAGATCCACCAAGAGATGGTATCCATCCGAAAGCTTTGAAAAAAATTATAGAATATAATATGGACAGATTGATCTATATTTCTTGTAAACCAACTAGTTTGGCGAGAGATTTGGAAGTATTTTTAGAGAATAATTATGTAGTGGAACGAGCAGTAGCAGTGGATCAATTCCCTTGGACGGCAAATGTGGAGACGGTATGTTTATTGTCCAAACTTAAATCAGACCATCATATTGAAGTAGAACTTAATATGGATGAGTTGGATTTAACATCTGCTGAGAGCAAAGCTACCTATGATGAAATCAAAGCTTATGTACTTAAAAACAGTGGTATGAAAGTAACAAATCTATATATCGCACAGGTTAAAGATAAGATGGGAATTAAGGAACGTGTGAATTATCATGTATCTAAGAAAGAAGATGTGAAAGTGCCACAATGTCCTGCTGACAAGGAAAAAGCAATATTAGAAGCTCTTGAACATTTTAATATGATTGAGTAATGGGAAAGAAGGGAATTTAAATGATGAAACAACTTTTTATATGTAAAGAACATCACCATGCCTTAGTTCCTTGGGCAAATGTAAGACGTACAAAAGAGGAACTTAACTTACTGACATTTGACCATCACACCGATACACATGATGCATTTTTATATTATTTATATTATAATAAAACCGAAACATTAGAGAACTTAATTGAAAAAATTGACATAAACAATCATGCTACCATTAAAGAAGCAATAACAAAATTAAGGAATGACGAGCATATTGATACTGCAGTTAAAATAGGGATTTTTAAAAAATCTTTTTCAGTTTCGTATGATGGTTCATTTGACAAGCCACCCTCTAACGAATGGACAGAAATGCACAAAACAGATGAAACAAAAATTCCATTTATGATGGGAATGATAAAGTTACCAGAGGTTCTAACTTATCCTGATGCAAAGCTTTATGAGATTGGAACTTCTGAAATATTAGATTATGAAAATAGCATCGCTGATGAGCTAATATCTTTTGTATTGTCCAAAATTAATATAATGGCTAAAATTGACATCATGCAAACAAATTATATTCTTGATATCGACTTGGACTATTTTAAGACATATGACGCATTAAATCGAAACGACCTAAAGTTGTTTAGAGATTTATTATCACAAGCAACTGCTATAACTATAGCAACGGAACCTGATTTTGCAAGCGAGGGAGTAGATTCAGAAATCATTCTTGAGCAAATTATTGAGATTGCAAAAAATGAAATAGGAACCGATATTGAAATAATTGATTTGAGGTAACAATAAGATATACAAAATAAAAATATTCATGAACGGAAAATAGTTTGATTATATAACAAGAGGTACTAATACTTACCCAATGGATTAAGTATTAGTACCTCTTGTTTGGATTATCTCGCATTGCTTCTTTTATAGCAGTTGCAGATTTAAGCATTACCATTAGCTCACCTTGTGTAACATCTTCAAACACTTTCAAGACCTCATTATTAACAAAACTCACATCTGTAGTTTTTATTGAGTATGCAAGTAATTCATTAGGAGTAACACTCAATGCATTACAAATGTTAACAAAACACGAGAGTGATAATTTTGTATTTGCACTTTCTATGTGTGATACGTGCTGTGGTGAAATATCAATTAATTCTGCCAATTTTTCTTGTGTTAATTTATGATTTTTTCTGCATTCTTTTATTTTTAATCCAATTAATTTGTAATTTATATCCAAAGTTTTCACCTCCGCATACACAGTATACAGAATTTCTGCTTATAGTTTAATGTATTGCATGCAGAAAATTCTAATATAAGCAGAAAATTATTGACAAAGCACTTGAAAATTTGATATAATTATTTACAAACAATATTTTGGGGAGGTGCAGATTTGAATAATGCTAATACCCTATATAACGATAAAAGTCTAAAAACTGTATTTTATCATGATAAATGTGATAATTATGATTATTTAATTGCTGTTGGGTGTGGTGCTATATCGGGTTTAATTGATATTTTTTTAGTAGGTTCTCCCACGGACAGCAAATTGCAGTCTTGGACAGATGCACAAGTTGATAAAAGCATTATGTCATTTTCAAAATTATGTGGGTGGTCACCAAGAGCAGGAAAAGAAAATAATGTGTCAAGTGCTATTGGTCATTTAGAGAAAACATTTAAAGTAAACTACGACCATCGCCACTCCGGAGATGTGAATGGTTTATTTAGTATGTCTACGAAAAATCATCATATGAAATCTTTGGCACATTCTCCGAGCATAGTCGGTCTGTTTTTTTCAATATTAAATCAGTTTACTTCAACAGCTTCATTTTTAAGTGGAGGACAGTTGATAACTGTGAAAACAGAAACGTTTGAACTACAAGGTCATAGTTTTATTTCAAAGTTGTTTTGTGGAGTAGCAAATTGGTTTGGGCATATAATGTCAGATATTGGTGGTAGCTCTGGTGCAACAGGTAGAGGTAGTGGTATTGTCATTCCTTTTTATGAATTGTTCCAGTTGTGTAATTTCGGAAGCTTTCAAGTTGGAGAACAGAGAAACACATTAGCAACGGTAGCTACTAAAGTATTTGAACAAGGATATGATGCAAGATTTGGACTTACAATGGCAATTCCAGTTGTAATATGTGATTTGTCAATAAAGCTAATATGGGCGATTAAACACTACTTTTATTATAAAAAACCATTAAAAGAGTGTTTGCCTACTAAAAAACATGATGACCTTAGAGTGATGCTGATTATCGGTAATGGAACACTATGCTTAATGGACGGAGCAGATGCCGCTATTCGCTCAGGAGGTAATTGGGTAAACTTTTTCTTGCGATTAAATATCATTGCTTGGTATCGCTTGCTTACTTTAGTATTCAGAGAAGTTTGTATTCGTTTGGGAATCAGTTTCCCACTTCAGAAAGAATTAGAAGCTTATATCAGGATTAATGAAGCATTGGCATTATATTTATCAGAACTTGAGCAAATTGATATTGAGCGTTTCAAAAAAGAAACAGAACAGTGCAATTCTCTAATAATGTTATTAGAGAACACAAATAGCGAAGCTGAATTAAATTCACTATTGAAGACGGAATATAGGGCCCTTGGTTTTCAATTACCTTATGGAGGAGAGTTTGAAGATTTCATGAAAGATAAATCTTCGATATTGGAGTTTAAGTAATGTTTGAATGCGATAAATGTGGTGAATGTTGTAGAAATTTAAATAAATCACCGCTATATGATGATTTGCATAACGGAAATGGTGTTTGTTTTTATTTAAAGGATAACATTTGTACCATTTATGCAGATAGACCGTTATTATGTAACGTGGATAAATGTTATGAGGCAATGTTCAAAGAAATATTAAGTTACAAGGAATACTTGGAGCTTAACTATAAATACTGTAATGAACTTAAAAATTTAAGGAGGAAATAGCCATGCCATTACCATTATTTTTAGGAATAGGTGCCGCTATCGCAGGAGCGGCAGGGATAGGAGCCGGAGCTCACGGGGCTGTAAAAATGAAGAAAGCAAACGATACAATGAAAAGTGCTAAAGAGAAGCACGAACGTAATATTGCAAGATTTGAAACAGAGAACAAATCCACAAGCAGAGAAATGGACAAGTTGGGGAAACTTGAATTAGAAATTTTACATAGCTTTAGTTCGTTTTCAGATGTTTTTGAGCAAATAAAAAATAGACCTACATTTGAAAACTACTCAAAGGCGGGAGTAACGTTACCTAAATATGACGGAGAAAAATTGAAGCAAGTATCAGTAGGTGCAGGTGTACTTCTGGGTGGTCTTGGTGGTGCAGGGTTAGGTACTGCTGGTGGTTTTGCTGCAGCAGGAGCGACAACAGCAGCTGTAATGGCATTAGGTACAGCTTCAACAGGAACTGCTATCGCTTCATTAAGTGGAGCAGCCTTAACAAATGCTACTTTAGCTGCTTTGGGAGGTGGAGCGATTGCCGCAGGCGGTGGTGGAATGGCTTTAGGCACTACCATTTTAGGTGCAACAACATTAGGCGTTGGTTTGCTTGTTGGTGGAGTTATTTTCAGCTTTACCGGCGGAAAATTATCTGATAAGGCAGATGAAGCGTGGTCACAAATGAAAAAGGCAGAGAGTCAAATTAACACAATTTTTAATTATCTCATTGATCTCAAGAAAACAGCCAATAAATATCATGGCTCACTTTCAACTGTAAATGAAATATATCAAAAACACTTAAATGCATTAACAAGCATTGTTACTATGTTAGGGCATACCGACTGGAATACATTTACCGATGAGGAAAAAAAGATTACAGAAAATACTGTTTTGTTGGTTGGCTTGCTTTACAATATGTGTAAAGTGGAAGTTGTTTTAAAAGGCAAAGACAAAAACGAAGTTAATAAAATTAACGCTGCCGAAGTTGAAAAATCTATAAGCAACGCAAATACAGTTATTGCAGATAATTTCTAATTCACAAAAGTTTATATCAAATGAATAAGGCACTTATCACCCGTTTATAGGTACGATAAGTGCTTTTTTTTGTTTAATGCTTCCATAATTCTGGGAATTTTTTTGAAATATATTCTGGGAAAAGCAGTTGTTCAATAGGATGCTGTGTTTCTTCAACAATTTTCATAAAATCATTATAAAAATTTTCAAAATCAACAGTGCTATTTGGAAGTGAATTTTGTAAAACTTCATACGAGATAGTATTTTTGCTGTCTTGTATTTTACGACTAAAAGGGTTACGGCAAAGCAAATTAAAGTAAGAGCCTAACTCGAAAGAACTATATCTATCATCAGTCTTATAATGACCGGTTGTTAGAGACGTTAAATATACAACATCTACTTTGTCGTACATATCAACAGTTAGATTACTTTCTTTAAACAATTCGTTGTTTTTATTACAAAATAGTCCTGAAAAAGTGTTATATAGATAACCAAAGTAATCGTTAAATTCACTAATATGAACAGCTATCGCAAGTACATTAATGCTTTTTTCTGTACTTTTCGGAAACTTTGACTGTGCAGATTTTAGATAATCGAACAGTTTTAAATCTTTACAGTTTTGAAAATTGAAATCGATAAAGTCACTATCAGGGTGAGTCATTATAGGGTTAACTATATCTCTTTCGATGATTTTTTTGTAATCATCAAGAAGTTCCTTGTTAATTGTTCGGAAACCTGTATTGATATTCAAAACTCTTTCAAAAGTCGTGTTTTTCTCAAAGTGGGGACATTTAATTTCGATATTAATATCTATGTCTTGTGTTTGTATCTGCAAATCTACATCAGTGTTTTTTCCGTCTGCAATCTGCAATTTTTTGTCTATACTAAAAATCAAATTCTTAGAAATAGCGTATTTAATAAATATCAACTCTGATATAAATTGCAAATATTTCATTTGATCAAAATTATTATTTAGTTGGAGTTTATTTAATAATATGCTACTTTTAGCTTTTAAAAATGTATTTGTCTCTAAGATTTGTTTAATTGTTGTGAAGAAATCGGTATAATAATTATATGCGACAAACTGATTCAATGGATGTTCTGGCATATTATTTATTTTGGTAATTAAATCACAACTGAATTGGTTGAAATCCATGTCTTTTAAAGGCATAAACTTATTCTCCTTATACTTTAGTTTCTTTCTTTTTCTTCTCGTCCTTTTTAAGTTTTCGCCTTTGCTCCCTTGATAACGGAACAGCTGATTGCTCATTCATTAGCTTGTAAAGGTCACACATCTTTATAACTTCTTGAAATATCTGCATTTTTTCTTCAGGGATTTCATCTACAGGCATACCGAGGATTTTTGCAAAAGAGTGAAATGCACCTTTTTCTCTGATATGTTTATCTTTCAAAATATCCTCTAAGTTCTGTTTCATGAGGTCTGACACACTTATAGATAATTCTTTGTTCGTTTGCTTACGTTCTTCGTAAATCTCCTTTAAAAGACTGTTAAAACGCTCTGTAATACGAAATCTTAGATACTCGTTATGATCAATCTGTGCTTGTTGCAAGAGTGCAATTGTTTCATCTTGTGGGTCTATATCTATTTTGCTTTTTATCGTTGCTTCTGCAATGGAAAATACTGCGTTCATATCGTTTGCACCTGCTGTTATCTTGCCAGCAACAAATATTTCTATCGCTGTAAGTAAATCAGGTAAGTCTTTGTATGATAAAAGCTCGTTAATCAGCCTTACATTAGTGTTACTACGCAAGAAATCAACGCTTCCATCTGTTAATGCAAGTTCGTCAATGGGCATCTCACGATATTTTCTATGCAAGGTTAAGCCACACATATAATCCATTGAAACCTCATACAATTCGGCAAGTTGCATTAAATTCTGATATGGAATATATACAGATGGATTTGTTTCATAGCGTTGTTGACTAGATGTTGAAATACCAGTCATACGCTCTACATCATCCATTGTCCACTTTTTTTCTTTACGTAATTGGTTAATTCGCTCCTGCATTGTTAGTTTTACAGGGTCTATATAAATTTCTTTATTCAAAGTTATCACCACCTCAATTTATTATACTAAAAAATACAATAACTCACAATAGACAGTCTTTTCCCACATATGGGAATTAGGCTGTTTTTTTGTGTTTTTTGCAATTATGGTACATAGAACATTTGATACAACCATTCTGATAACATTTAAAACATAAAACAACGTTGATTTATAAAATTACAATTTAATGACTGTCCAGTACCACTACCATATCGGTAAAGTTGGCGATGATATGAGCCAATCAAGAATGGAAATACAAGAAAGTACCACGCAAGGTATCTACTTAGGAAATGGTACTGGGGGAAACAGCAAACACAATGACTATTGACAAAGAGAGGATATATTTATGACAAGACCAATAAAATTACTCACAATTCGTCAAGCTGCAAAGATAGTAGATGGATTTACAGAATATCAAATTAGAAGATTGATCAAGGAAAATGCTTTACCTCATATCAAATCAGGCAATCGTGTCTTGATTGAGGAACAGAGCATATATGACTTTATTGAAGAAGCACAAAACAAGGAGGTGTTACCTCATGAATAATGATACAAAAACAATTCCACCACTACAAACCATAACAGCTAATCAGCTTATACAAGCAGAATACCCACCCTTACAATTTGCCATTGATAAGCTATTACCACAAGGAATATTTATCCTTGCTGGTAGTGGCAAAATCGGTAAATCGTGGTTATGCCTTGATATGTGTGTTGCAGTTGCCACTGGTGGCAAGTTGTGGGATTATAACGCACTGGAAGGTGAAGTTTTATTCTTAGCACTAGAAGACAATCATAGGAGATTGCAAAACCGACTAGAAGAAGTGAAAGGTG
>JAWXVD010000165.1:0-6195 GCA_044425705.1 Eubacteriales bacterium
AGTGTTTTCGAAATAATATGATGATAAAAAATGCAAATAAATGCGGGGGAATTTATTGTTTGTGGAAGTAATGTGATGTTTTTTTGCTGTCGGTAGTGGTAGGAGTGTGCAAGATTACAAATTATAAGGTAAGTATGGCAGTAATAGATGTTATGATACAATGGACTAGCAAAGGTAGTTTTATTAATACTATGAGCCAAAAAGATTGGAAGGCGAATTGGTCTGACCAGCGAAAACATATTACTTTCGAAAATGAAGAAGGGAAAAAGTTCGTAACACAAACCTAGAAAAAACATTTCACTTGCAAGTGGGAAAGGAGATACTATTAGATGAATTTAAAAGATAGGAAAGAGAATACATGGAAGGCGGCAGTCCACAGAAATATGTGATTCAGGAGAATTAGCAAGAGACTACAACGAAGTGGAAGACCTCCTGTTGACATGCACTAATTATCATTGAAAAAGTATATGATATAATCAAATGCAAAATGACACGTACGAGATGTCAATAAGAAGGGGGTTATGTATTTAAAAGAATTTAGAAATAAAATAGCAGAATTACTAGTAGAATCAGATTTAGAAATTAGGGAAATACAGGTGGAAGAGGAAAAAATCAGGTTGTTGTTTCACTAAAAAATGATAAGAATTATATTATCCATTTGCAGGAAATACAGAAGCCTATGGTAAGTGCAGGAGGAATAGGAAAATAATGAAAATAAAGTGAATACTATGGAATGATATGAATATCTAATGTACATAAGGTTTATTACAAGAGAATAATTGGTTGATTAAACGTGAAAATAGAAAAAAATATGCAAAAATACAGTTAAACTATATTTTTGCAATAAAATAACAAAACAACAAAATAATTGTTGATTATTTTCTTGTTTGGTGATATATTATAGTAGTAGGAGGTAAAAATAATGAGTAATGCTATTTTGAAATCAATATATGCTGCTAATTTTGGTCCTTTTGCTGATAGAGTTGATTTTACGCTTGAAGCAGAAAGAGGTCGAAAAGAATATTTAAATAATGTATTTGAGAATGAAAATAATACTTTTGATAAGGTGGCGTACATTTATGGTGGTAATGGTGCTGGAAAATCTTTTTTTTGCAAGATATTAAAACAAATTCAAGATATGATTATACTTTCTCCTATATTAGCATCTGGAAATGCACAATTAATAGATTCAGAAATGTTTAAGGGAATTATTGATACAGAACCTAATTTTAAATATGAATTTAGTTACAAAGATAAGCCAACGTTATTAGGTGTGTGTGTAGTAATAGAGAAAACAGCATATACATATGAATTTACAATGAAGAATGGTGTGATTCTTACAGAATGTTTACAAAAAAAATATAGGAGAACGGAAACTATTCTTGATAGGACTGGTTCTTCATATATGGATATTAGACTTAAATCAGAATTGTTATCATTTCAGCCTAATTTAAAAGTTGTAAAGAATGAAGTGTTGTGTTTATCAATGGCAAGTTTTTTAAATAATAATTTAGCAATGAAATTAATTGCTGCAATTAGAAGTATTCCAGTATTAAATATGGCATCGCTTAGAGTCGGTATGAATATAGATGAAGAGGCATTTAACAAAGAACGTATAGAAAAATATGTAAAAATTCTTCAAAAGGCAGACCCTACCATGAGAGATTTAGATGTGTCATTTATGGAAAAAAAAATAGAAAAACAAAAATTTGCTTTAGATGATTTTGAAAATAAAGAAATTATAATGGCTACGGCTAAACTTGCAGTAGAGTCAACGCATAACGTGTTTGATAAGGGTGAGATTGTTAATTCGATAAAAATGCCATTCTTACAAACTGAATCTAGTGGAACGATTAAGTTGTTTACAGTATTGCCGCATCTGTTTAATATTTTAGAGGAAGGTGGAACGTTGATACTCGATGAAATAGAAAATGGATTGCATCCGAATTTAGTAAGAGATTTGGTTAAATTATTTTATGATAAAGATTCAAATCCATTTTGTGCACAATTAATTTGTACAACGCATGATGTAGGATTAATAGAAAATGATGTTAGACGGGATCAAGTTTGGGTGGTAAATAAAAATGAATATGGTTGTAGTTCAATTAATCGGGTCAGTTCATTTTTGAATATACGTAATAATACAAACTTAAGACAAAAGTATATGGATGGTGCCTTTGGAAGGTTGCCAATTGGTTTTTTTGAACATTAATAAAGAATAAAAGAAAAGCACCGAATTGCCGTTCGGTGCAAGTGAATTGACAGAAGCACTAAAGAATAGCTCAATATCAATTTCCAACGTTGTTATTATATAATAAAAATTGATTTAGTGCAATATGAAATCTGTTAATAGAAAGTAAAAATACATCTTTTATTCTTCATTTTGATTATATATATATAAAATTTATGGAGGAAAAAATTATGAATAAAGTTTTTATTTCAGATGTATGGGAGTTGACGAGCCCTATACACGAAAATTATGAATTCGTCAATGTGGCTGTAAATCAAGATAACCTATTATTTATTGACCCCTGTCTAATTGAATCGTGGAATTGTGAGTGGGCAAATAAGGCAAAAAAAACAGTGGATTCTTTTTTTACAGAACTTTATCGAGCCTATAGAAATAGTGATGATTCATTGATTTATAGTTTACTTTCACATGCAGGAGAGCAAAATTGTACTAGATTAGGGTATGGTCGAGGCGATAATGGAAAAGGAAATACACCAGAAGGTTTGATGAAAGATTTTAAACCATTAGAAACTTTGATACATGAGATAGATACTATTGGTATACCACAGGATTTGCCTGTGTTTATACCTGGGTTTGCAGAGGATGGATTTTCAGATTTGCTTACAAATATTTTGCATGCAGAATTAAATGATTTTACAACGCAACAGATGGAAAAGCATAATATTGAGCCAAATTCAACAACTATTTATTATTCGTGGGATATGAATAGTTGCAATTGGGTAAAAAAAGAAAAAAAATGTTATAGCATCGGGAAAGATGAAATTCTTCTTGTTCCAAAACGAATAGTTCGTAAAAATTATTTGTTTGGTGTAGGGCAATATTTCCAAAAAATTATTTTGGAGAGAAAGAGAGAAGAGGAGAATTGGTATGATGAAAATGGGAAACCTATTTCAAAAAAAGATATAGAAAAACAGATAAAACAAGATGATGAACACTGGAAATATAAGTTTGTGACTGAGTATACTCAAAAATATACGGATGCTCTTTTAACATATCATAAAAATTTACCTTTGTATTATTTTGAACATGGACAACCACTAGAAGATGATGTGTTAGATGAAATTATATTAGAAATAAAAATTGGCGGGTAAGATGTGTGTGTTTATTTGTCATAATAGACTAAAGGTATAGATGAATCTAAGAGGGCTATCGTGAAGTACGATAGCCCATCATTTTAGATGAAGTGTGGTTTGGGTCTACAGTATATTATAGGTGATTCTAGCAACTTGGGTTTAAGGAATGTGATGATATTTAGAATATAGAAAAAAGAATAGAAATAAAATTCGTATTTTAGATAATATTACATATAATAAAATCAAGCAAAGAGACATATTATATTTCATATTTGCAAAAGAAGATAATAGATTGCATCCAACAGTAGCAGGTATGTTAATGTTTGGTGAAGAGTTTAATATTGTGCGATATTTTCCAGATTATTTTTTGGATTTTAGAGAAATGTTAGATCTATCAATAAGATGGACAGATTGTGTGCAATCAAGTTCGGGGGGAGTGGTCTGGAAATATATGTGATTTTTACTTTAGAGTATACAACAAAATTATTAAGGATATAAAAGTGCCATTTAAAACCCAAGGCGGAGATAGAATTGATGATAAACCAGTACATGAAGCATTGAGAGAGGTATTGGCAAATTTCTTGATTAATACTGATTTTTATGGAGTAAGAGGTGTGGTTATTAAGAAAGAAGCAAGTGAAATAAGTATAGAAAACCCAGGATATATTAGAACGGGTAAAGCACAAATGAGACAAGGTGGGGAATCAGATGTAGATTATCCTCTCTCTAAACCATGCGCACGCTATTTCTAAACCACACTAGTGTTAATACAGAACCACCGTCACGCTAAGTGTACCAGGCTCATATTTGTACTTAATTTTGCTTGTTGATAAACTAATCTTCTAAGTTTTATATGTCAAGTGCTTGTAGCTTTAGCTGGTTTACCACTTTACATATAAAACTTAGAAGATACAATAGGATAATAGCAAATTAATGTAAGTGGTACATCTACCGTTAGCATGGTTCAAAAACTGCGTGCAAGTGGTCTGCAACAAGGATAATCTACAATCAGACCCTAGAAACAAGGCACTTATGAAAATGTTTAATTTAATTAATATAGGTGAACGAGCAGGAAGTGGAGTACCTAATATTTTTAATGTATGGGAAGATGAGGGGTGGATAGGGTTGTTCCGTAAATATACGTTTCATCATCTTTAAAAAAACAACAATCCTTATAAATGTAATAATTTCTCTAGTACAATTTACTAGCTGACGGACTTTCACGGAAGAACCGTGGATAGAACCTACTATTATTGAAAAATTTGATCCAGATAGAACTATTATAATATTAGAATTCAAAAAGAAAACAAGCGAAGAAAACAAGCGAGGAAAAACAAGCGAAGAAAAACAGCAGAAAATATGGATGAAATTAGAAAATATTTAGCAAAAAATGGAGAGTGCAAGACAAAAGACATTGCAGAACACATAAACTTAAGTATTCCACGAACGAGAGCCATCATTGCTGAAATGGATGATGTTCTACCGAATGGTACAAATACCAACAGAGTATATTCTTTGCAAAAATAATTAAATTAATGTCTCTAAAATGTCTACATTTACAGTTAAAACACACTGGACGAGGTGGAATAATTAGAAAAATCATACCATATATGGTAATGAAAAGATTAAGTATACACAACATACAGTTGAAAATATTGAATTCGAATAAAATGCAAAAACCTCGCAAAGCCTTGAAATATAAGGACTTGCGAGGTTTGTTTTTTGTCGGTGATATTAAATTGATATTAAACTAAAATATTTTTCCAATTAAAGCTCCTAAAAATAATATAACTATGCTCCACCACCACTTTTTAGATATTACTTCAAAACAGCTTTGGATAGATATTCCATATTTATCTTTCCATTTAGACTTAACTATCAAAGTGTTATTGAGAACTTTATTGATGATATTTGAAAATACATCTACTTTTCTTAAAGTAGACCTGTGAAGATTGATGTAATCTTTTTTCTCAAAAGCATCAGCTTCAGCTTGTCCGTTAAGATAATCTTTTGCAGATATATGATTTAATTCTATAAGCGACTCCATTCGGGGATGACCGATATAATTAACTCCGTAATAGCTAATTAACAATCTAGCTAAATCAATTTTATTTTGGTTTTCAACATGTACAGGCTTTCCACCAAGAACTTCAAATCTATGCTCAATTGCTTGGAAACCATAGTTAATATCTCGCATATTCCAATGAATCCATATAAAATTTTTATGCTCTTTTACAAAATTAAAAAATTCTTTTAGCATTGAAAATTCTAATTCGTCATATTTATTGTCTATCTCATTAAGTTTTAAATGTTTCTTTTCTGCGGATTTATGAATAGAAAAAGAGTCAGTTTGAGCTGAATGAAAAGAGTACACTGCAATTGAAGTAATACGTGGTGTATGTCCATCAATGATATTGTAGAAGCTTTCACATGAATAATGTATAATCAAATAATTCTGAGGACTTTTATCTATTTCCGTCAAAATCTTTTTTGCGTTTTTATGTTTTTCGTATTGCATAGTAGCAATTATCCCTCCATCCAATCTGGCTTATTAGGCCAATTCATACGCCATTCATGGTACTGTTCAAGGGTTATTTCTCCCCTGTCTAGTGCTTTTTTTATGTCATTCCATTCGATAAAACCCGGATTTAGCAAAGGGTGCGACATACTTATACGCACACACGGATTTCCTTGTAAATCTGTATAAGTTTCTTCATGAAATCTTACAGCATTCATACCATCTTTACTTAAATGCTAACTTCCCATCTTTCTCATACTCAATCTCTTTTTGATAGAAAAAAAGTAACATAAATACTGAAAATACCACAATTTTCACTTGCAAAATTGTGGTATTTTTGCTATAATAATTGA
>JAWXVD010000166.1:0-6160 GCA_044425705.1 Eubacteriales bacterium
TTCCTTATATCCTCTAAAATCATGTTTCTTGATGCCTTCTACTTGTATCAATAAGGTAGAAAGCTCTCTCATTTCTTCCCCAATATGTTTTCTATTTTCTTCTGTTTGTTCTATATTAGATAACTCATCCATTCTTTTCCGTAATGGTTCTATATAGAGAGAACAGTCAAAATTTTGCATAGCTGTTAAATAGGAAGCTTTGACAAATAGTTTATCTTCCATTTGATACGCCTTGTATACCAACTCCAATAATTCTGGAATTGCTAAATCACCCGCTAATAAGGCCGCATTCTTTCTTGTCTTAGCATCTTCTACCAGCAATAAAGAGGCAATCAATGTCACGTCCTCTTGGACCCATTCCGTTAATTCTTCTCTTAAAAACTCACTTTTGATTTCCTGACGAAGTTTACTTACATTTTGTCTCACTTCAATTCCATTTTTTATATTTTCAATTATTTTTTTCATTCCTTACAAACCATACTTTCTCTTCCAAAATTTCTAGTGTCACCTTAAAATCACAGATGTTAAGGGGGAAATTTTTCTTCACCCATTATGCAATTTTTATTGCTCTTGCATTTTATGTATGAAAACTATAGCATGTGTCTATGTAAAAGGCAATTCAATCACGCTATTTTCATAATATTTCTTTTATTTTTATGTTACTTTTCGCAGCCACACCGCAAAAAGTAACTTTGCAGGCTTATTTTTATCTCTATTTCATCATAAAATAATAAATTTCAGCAGAAAAATATACCAAAAAATGTTATAATGATTTCAAGAACTAAAATACATCGAAAGAAATGACAATAAAACCAACTCATATAAGCCAATCTCCCATAGATTCAAATGTACATATTCTCGACTGGAGGAAATTATGAAATCAAATTTATATAAAATATTATTCTCGTTTTTAACATTCACTCTTCTTATATTTTTTTCTAACTTTACTAGTATTACTTCTAACGCACAAACTACTAGCACAAGTATTGTGGAAGATCCTACTATCATAAAAGTTGGCTATATCCTTAACTACGGTACCATAAAATCTCCAATCCTCAAAGGTGAAGAAGGGTATGGCTATGAATATTTAAATAAAATATTTGAATATGCTGACGGTAACTATGAATTAGAATTTATTTATTGTGAATGGGAAGAAAGCAAAACCATGTTAGCCAATGGAGAACTTGATATTATTGGACCTACTACCTATTCAGACGAAGGAACAACACTATACCAATATCCTGATAATAGTTTTGGTGATAATATAATTTTCCTCTCTACTTTAAGCAAAAACAATATCCCTTATAAAAGCTATGGTGATATCAACGGTAGTAAAATTGCGGTGCAACAAAATAATCCCAACGAATATATGCTCCATGAATTTTTAGATGAAAATAATTTTGAAGCCGAAATCCTTTACTTTACAGACAATGACTACGAGGAAGCCTTAGAAAGTTTAAACTGTGATTTTTGCCTCTCATCATCTTTGCAAACCTTTAAGAATCTTTCTCCTATAGCAACTTTAGGATTTTTAGATTTCTATTACGTTACAGATATCAATAATCTAGAATTAGTTGAAATTATCAACTCAGCAATGGAGGAATTAGAAAAACATGAATTTTTCTATCAAGAAAAATTATATTTAAACTACTACAATTATAACATCAATTCTTCTTATTATGTGACCAATGAAGAATATACATTGTTACAGTCTCAAGAACTATATACTGTGGGTGTATATAACTTTAATAGCCCTATCAGCTATATTGATACAAATGGAAATTTAACAGGTATCGCATTAGATACATTAAACTTGATTTCAGAATCTGCTGGAATTAACTATAAAATCATGGAATTAACTGAGGGAACTATTGAAAACGCGGACTATGACTTTGCCTTTACCGCCCTGAGCCAAGATGATTGTACTTCCATCGTTGAAAGTGAGCCTTATTATGAAATACCACTCTTATTGGTAGAACGTGTTATGGTAAATAATGCCTCCATCAAAAACATCGGTATTTTATCATACTACGGAATTACCGAAATCGAATTGGAAGGTCATATTTATGGACGTAAAATTTATGAATATAGTAGCGTTTCAGAACTGCAAAATGCCTACAACAATGGCATCATTGATAGTTTTATCATCACTACTACAGCATTAAACTCCATTCGAAATAATTTTTATGATATGGATTTTATTTCTAATACATTAGATTCTCATCTTGCATTAACCGTGGCTTTTCCAACTGGCTATTCAAGCGAGAAAATTGCTATTTTCAATAAAATTATTACACGACTAAACGAGACGGATTTAGATACATCTGCACTAAAACACTCTACTACTATCACCAATAACACCGTAACTTTGTATGATATCTGGAATAAATATCATCTATTAATCGTCGGAATTTTTTGTATGTTCGTCCTTTTGTTTGCAGCTTTTGAATGGAAACGCCGTAAAGCTTTATCAAAGTTTATTAATATAGACCCTCTAACTGGTCTCTTTTCCCAACATAAATTCCTCATAGAAACCCAAAATTATATTTCCCAAAATCCTAATGGTAGTTACACTATTATCTCCTTAGATATCGATAATTTTAAATACATTAATGAATTTTATAGTTATGAAACTGGTTCCAAAATATTGACTACAGTTGGGAAAAATATTCAAGCCTTTGCTGCTACTGCTAAATTCATAGGCAGAGCCCATGCCGATAATTTTCTGATTCTAGCTGAAAATCAAGGGGTTATGGAGAAGATTGATCATGCTAAACAGGAGGATGGAAATGGACTATACGAACAGCTCCGTAAGTATGTAGGTGAAATCTATGATATCACCTTTAGCATCGGTTTATACGAGGTAAATGATAAAAATCTTGACCTTAATTTTATGATTGATTGTGCCAACATTGCAAAAGATTTAGGCAAGGATATTGCACATACTACAGTCAACAAATACACTGCCGAAATGGATAAGATTAGAATTACAAACAATGATATTGTGGCAAATATGGCTTCCGCCATAGAGAATGAAGAATTTATTTTGTACTATCAACCTAAGCTTGATTTAAAAACTCGCCATTTAGTAGGTGCCGAAGCACTGGTTCGTTGGATAAAGGACGACAAATCAGTTCCTCCCAATCATTTTATTCCGCTATTTGAACGCAATGGCTTTATCGTAGAGTTAGATTATTACATATTGACAAAAACTTGTGAATTGATAGAAAAATACCCACAGGTACCTAAAATTTCATTTAATCTTTCAGGAATCACTGTTATGGAAAACAATTTAGTTGACATCATTTTAGGTATCGTTAATTCTTATGAGGTTCCTTATGAAAAAATAGACATTGAAATTACAGAATCAGCATTTGTCCAGAAATTCGAACAGTCTCGTGATAAAATAAAAAAACTACAGTCGCTAGGCTTCACCATTTCAATGGACGATTTTGGATCTGGTATTTCTTCCTTAAACCGACTAAAAAACATTCCTATCGATACCTTAAAAATTGATTGTGAATTTATCATCGATTCTATGGAAAATCCACGAGGTCGTCAAATTATTAAAAATGTAGTAAATATGGCAAAAGATTTAAACTTAGAGACCGTCGCCGAGGGAATCGAAACACAAGAACAAGAAGCTTTCCTTTTGGAAGTAGGCTGCAATATAGGACAAGGATACTTTTTCTCCATGCCTATACCAGAAGATGAATTTATTCGTTATATAAATCGTTAAGGAGATCTCAATATCATGTCAAAACAAAAAAAATATATTAAAACAAAAGAAATAGAAAATCTAGAACGTTTAGATAAATGCGTATGGTTAATTCCAATTTATTTCTGCATAAAATCATTTAATCCTAAGTTAATATTTAATATTTTTTTAGAGTCTTTTGCTACTGGAATTTTTACCTTGATATGCTTTGTTCTACTTCTAGGTGTGCTCTATGTCCCGCTTATGATGATTTGGAGAGGCGTCACTAAAACTTTACGAATGAACGCCATTATGAAGGCCTCCTTTCCTGCTATGACTGATCTTGATTATTATCGCCATGAATTAACTGGTATCACACCTGCAATGATTAGTATGTGTACTGATTTAGAGATTGAAATCGAAAAAGATATTACTGCACAAATATTAAAATATTCCATGGATGGTATCGTTTCTACAGAAAATGGAACTATTACGGTACTAACCGAAAATTTTGATGGTTTTAGTGCTAGTGATACTTTTTTATTAAAAACACTAATGAAAGATTCCATAAATCCAACTACTGCTTTGCAATGGAAAAAAATTGTCAAAGACGAAATTATGGATGGTCCTCTTCTCCAACCTAAACAGCCTAAAAAATATTCCAAGGTAAAAGGTCCTCTTCTTTATTTTTCATCCTTCGCTATCATTTGGGTGTGCATTACCACCTTTATGACTAGTGATGCAGTGTGGAATCTTTTATCATTTGAAGATATTTCAAATGAAGAATTATTGCAACTTATAATTCAAGACCCTCGTTATGCCTTAATTATGGTAGGAATCACCCTTGCTGGCATTACAGGTTTATGTACATTCGCTTATCCTGTGGCTACTTTATTAAAAGCTTTTATAACCATGAAATCTGTAGATACCATCGAACGAACAAAAAAAGGCCAAGAATTAACAGAGAAAATATATGGAATGAAAAACTTTATTCACGATTTTTCTAATCTTGCCTACGCGGATAAAGAATCTTTGATTCTATGGGATGATTTTTTAATCTACGCTGTTGTATTGGAAGAAAATAGTAGTATAATAGAAGAAATATTATATATGCGTAACATACAATTAACGAAAATCCAACTGTAAAGGAGAATCACATGATAATCTTAGTAATCGGTCTTATTTTCTTATGTATCATCATTGTTTTAGTAACATTATCCATTAAATATTACAACAACTTTGTTGTATTAAAAAACAGAGTATTAGATCAACAGGCACAAATTGATGTACAATTAAAACGTCGTTGCGACCTAATTCCCAATCTAATACAAACCGTAAAAGGTTCTGCAAATTTTGAAAAGTCCACATTAGAGGCTGTAACTAACGCCAGAACGAAAGCTCTTCACGCAGCTAACTTAAATGATGTGATTCAAACAAACAACGAGTTAAGTGGTGCTCTCCGAAATTTTTTTGCAGTCAGTGAAAATTATCCTGATTTAAAATCAAATGCAAGTTTTCTTCAATTACAAAGTGAGTTTTCAACTACAGAAGACAAGATTGCAAAGTCTCGACAATTTTTCAATGATACAGTCATGAAATACAACACAGCCTTAGAGCTGTTTCCAGCAAATATTTTTGCTAAAATCTTCGGATATCAACCTTTTGCATATTTAACCGCAGAAGAAAGCGAAAAACAATCTATAAAAATGGATGATAATACCTTTCAATTTTAAAAGAAAATGATAATGAATTTTATCCTATATATATTTAGAAACAAAAAATAATCGTATCAGTTTCATCATGCTGAACGATTATTTTTTTGATATCTCCTAATCATTATCTTCTGTTAATTATTTCTCGACAGTTATTTCTTGATAGCTATTTCCTAGTAGTTATCTTATACCACCAACTATATTGAAACACTGTTCTTACGCGAGCTCTATTGCTCCATCTGTCTTCCCAAAAATCCTGCCGCTGCCAGTACCAGCTTCTGCTCCACTTCGCCCATCTTGCTCTTCATATCACTTTGCAATAAAATCACAGCACCGATTACGTCACCTTCGCTGATAATAGGCGCGATAGCTTCATAAGCATATTCTTCCGAATCATCCTCAAAAACTGAAATAAAATTACGATCACCTTTTGTGGCCATAATAGTTTCTCTTTTATCCATTTTATCTTCTAATTTAGCACTAATTCCTCGACCTAACATAGCCTTATATCCACCTGCTGTGGCAATAAATTGATCACGATCGGCAATCAACGCTGCATGACCAGACACTTGAGCCAAACTGTCTACGTATTGTTTTGCAAAGTTTGTCATTTCTCCAATAGGTGAATATTTCTTTAAAATAATTTCTCCCTCTCTATCAGTAAAAATTTCCAATGGATCACTTTCTCTAATTCTTAAGGTACGTCTAATTTCCTTTGGGATTACCACACGTCCTAAATCGTCTATCCTTC
>JAWXVD010000030.1:0-31520 GCA_044425705.1 Eubacteriales bacterium
TATTAATCGCATTTAATTCTATTGATGTTTTTGTCCTACTATGTTATTCTAATTAAAACGATGGAGAGGAAGTGGTAGATATAGTTATAAGAGAGCAGTATTTACAGCAAATTAGACCATTTTATCATTCTGAAATGATAAAAGTAATCACTGGAATCAGACGTTGTGGAAAATCTACAATCATGAAACAAATTATTGAAGAATTACAAGAGGCGGGAATTACAAAAGAACATATTTTATATATTAATTTTGAAGACTACCAATATAGAAAAATTAGTAATCCAGATGCATTATATCAATATGTTGAAGAATATATTACCACAGTAGATCAATATTACTTATTGCTAGATGAGATACAAAATGTAGATGAATTTGAACTTGTTGTTAATTCATTTCGGGCAACGCATAATATTAGTATCTTTATTACTGGCTCTAATTCTAAATTATTGTCGGGAGAATTAGCTACACATCTTAGTGGTAGAACAGTGTCTTTTCGCGTTATGCCATTTAGTTTTCATGAATATCTTACATTGAAAGAACAAGAAGAATCAGTGAAAACAGTAGATGAGATGTTGATTGAATATATGACATGGGGAGGTTTTCCCTTAGTTGCAAAAGCCAATGATATAGATAGTAAGCAAGTACTCTTATCGAATATTTATGATTCGGTAGTATTGAAAGACATTGTTATGAGAAACAAAATTGCATCTCCTATGGCTCTAGAAAAAGTATTGAATTATGTAGTGGCGAATTCATCTATAACCATATCAGGTAATAAAATAGCAACATCATTAAGTGATGAATCACAAGTTGTTTCAGCACCTACAGTATATGAATATTTACGATATATAACAGAAGCATGTGTATGTGATAAAGTCTCAAGATATGACATTAGAGGAAAGAAGATGTTGGCCTATGAACAAAAGACTTACGTGTGTGACTTGGGATTTTTTCATATTAGAAAAAATAGAGTAAAAGACGAGTATAATTATATTATGGAAACATTATGTTATAATGAGTTGGTTGCTAGAGGATATCAAGTATATATAGGGAAAACATATAAGGGTGAAGTGGATTTTATTGCTACGAAGGGTGAAGAAAAATTTTATGTGCAAGTTGCGTATTATTTAAGTGATGAACAGGTCATACAACGAGAATTTGGAGCCTATGAGTGTATTGTGGATAATTATCCTAAGTATGTGATTTCTATGGATAAAATATGCTTATCAAGAGATGGTATTATTCATAAGAATGTGATTGATTTTTTATTACAAAAATAACCAGTTCATCATAATTTAATAAGATAGAATATAGAAAAATCTAGAATAGTAAAAAGAAATATAGTAAAATATAGGGATAAATGTTACCAGACTACGAGAAAGGGATGGTTATTAATATGATAATAAAAAATGCAAGTGTTTATACAGAAGAGGGAAATTTTGTTGTAAAAGATATTTATGTGGAGGGCAATCAGTTTGTTGAAGGTATGGCAGAGGTATCCGATACTGAAGTGATTGACGGGACAGGTTGTTATGCCATTCCTGGTTTAACAGACCTTCATTTTCATGGTTGTGTAGGCTATGATTTTTGCGATGGTACGATAGAAGCCATTACAAAAATTGCAGAATATGAAGCTAGTGTAGGTGTGACAAATATTGTACCAGCGACTATGACTTTGGCGGAAGATGTATTGTTGAATATTTGTGAAACAGCAGCCAAATATAATGCTGGTAATGCAAGTGAAAAAGGAGCAGACCTTTGTGGAATCAATATGGAAGGTCCGTTTTTGGCACCTAAGAAAAAAGGCGCACAAAATGGAGCGTATTTGGCATTGCCTAATGTTGCTATGTTTGATAGATTAAACGAAGCATCAGGACATATGATTAAATTAGTAGCCATTGCACCAGAAATAGAAGGTGCTATGGAATTTATTGAGGAAGTAAAGGATAGAACCGTATTATCGTTGGCCCATACTTTAGCTAATTATGACATAGCAGCAGAGGCATTCGATAAAGGGTTAACACACGTTACTCATTTATATAATGCGATGAATATGTTTATGCATCGAGATCCAGGTCCAATTGGTGCGGCAGCTGATAAAGGTGGAGAAGTAGAATTGATTTGTGATGGTGTACACATTCATCCATCCACTGTACGTACTACCTTTAAAATGTTTGATCAAGATAAAATTATTTTAATCAGCGATAGCATGATGGCAACAGGCTTAGATGATGGTATGTATTCATTAGGTGGACAAGCAGTAAAGGTGGTTGGAAATCTGGCAACATTAGAAAGTGGAACCATTGCAGGAAGTGCTACAAACTTAATGGATTGTGTACGAGTGGCAGTAAAAGATATGGGAATTCCATTAGAAGCAGCAATCCAATGTGCAGCAGTTAACTCGGCAAAAAGTGTAGGGATTTATGATCAGTACGGAAGTATTACAGATGGAAAGATAGCTAATGTTGTACTGTTGAATCAAGATGACTTGTCATTGAAAAGTGTGATTTTAAGAGGAAAAGTTTTATGACATGTAAAGATGCTGAAAAAATGATACCAGTTTTTTTAAAACAAGAGCTAAACAACAAAACCATGAAGGAATTTTTAAAGCATGTAGAAACATGTGAGAATTGCAAAGAAGAACTGAGTATCCAGTATTTAGTGATGGCAGGAACGGTAATACTAGAAACGGGAAACAGCTTTGATTTAAATGAAGAGTTAGAAAATATGATTGCTGAAGCAAAAAAAGGTTTAAAACAAAAAAGAATACTAACCATTGGTTTGTATTTGTTTGAGATTTGTGCCATTGCAGCTGTAATCGGAATATTATTGGCGGTGATTTTTGGATGAATAAAAAATTAGTTTTAATCGATGGACATAGTATATTAAATAGAGCATTTTATGGAGTACCAGACCTTACAAATGCGGAAGGATTGCATACAAATGCAGTTTATGGCTTTTTGAATATTTTATTTAAGCTATTAGAAGAGGAACAGGCAGATTATCTGTCTGTTGCTTTTGACGTAAAGGCACCTACCTTTAGACATGAAATTTTTGCTGATTATAAAGGCACTAGAAAAGGGATGCCAGAGGAATTAAGAGAGCAAGTACCGATTATGAAAGAGGTGCTACAAGCCATGGGTGTGCAAATCATGGAACAGCCTGGTCTAGAAGCTGATGATATTTTAGGGACTATTGCGAAACGAGCTGAAAAAGAGGGGATTGCAGTATCCTTAGTTTCAGGTGATAGAGATTTGTTGCAAGTGGCAACGGACCAAATCAAGATTAGAATACCGAAAACAAAAGGTGGTAAGACAGAAATTGAAGACTATTATGCAGCAGATGTAGTTGATAAATATCAAGTTACACCATTGCAATTTATCGATTTGAAAGCATTAATGGGCGATACGGCAGATAATATTCCAGGTGTACCTAAGGTTGGAGAAAAGACTGCTACTAGCTTAATGGTGGAATATGGATCCATAGAAGCAATCTATGAACATGTAGAAGAAATTACGAAAAAGAGTATTAAAGAATCTTTGAAAAGTAATCGAGAATTAGCAGATTTAAGTAAAGTATTGGCTACTATTAATGTAGATAGCCCTATTTCTTATGAAATAGAAAATATGAAACTAGAAAATTTGTATACAGAAGATGCGTATAAATTATTTAAGAGACTGGAGTTGAAAAATTTATTGAAGCGTTTTGAAATGGATGCAGTGGTTGTTAATAATCAGAAAGAATACTTTCAATTTATTTCATCGGCAGAAGAAGCAAATGCCATCTTTGAGAAGGCAGGGCAACAGAATGCAGTTAGTTTTTATGTGATAGAGGATCATTTGAAAGCAAAACCTAAAAAAATTGCAGTGCAAATGGAATTATTTCGAGAGATTGAAGAAGTGGACATCGCCCCTTATCATGATATGGTAGCACTTTCCCTGGGTTTGTCGGATACAGAAATTTACGTGTTTATTCCTAATGGGGAGATGGATTCAGCATTTTTAGTGGAAAAGCTGAATTTGCTGAAAAATGTTGTTGATGTGATTACATTTGATTGTAAAAAACAGTACAAATATTTATACGTAGAACAAACAGACAAGATTTTTGATGCTCTGATTGGAGCGTATTTAATAAATCCATTGAAAAATGATTATACAATTGCGGATATAGCAAATGAATATTTAGGACTTTTCATTTCAGATAGAGCTACCTTATTTCAAAAAGAATCATTACAGTCTGCCATATTGGACAAGAAAGAAGTGTTCTTAGAGTATGCAGGATTTTTTGCTTATGTGCTATTAAAAAGTAAAGTTTTAATTGAAGAAAAATTAAAAGAACAAGACATGTTATCATTGTTCCGAACCATAGAAATGCCATTATCTTTAGTACTCTATGAAATGGAGCAAGAAGGAATTCATGTACAAAAAGAAGAATTACGAGTATATGGAGAGTCTTTGGTTGCAAGGATTACAGAATTAGAACAAGATATATATCAAAATGCAGGTGTTACCTTTAATATCAATTCACCAAAGCAATTGGGAGAAATCTTGTTTGAAAAGTTACAATTACCAGGTGGAAAGAAAACGAAAACAGGTTATTCCACAGCTGTAGATGTATTGGAAAAATTAAGTGGTGACCATAAAATTGTAGCAGATGTATTAGAGTATAGAGGATTGGCAAAATTAAAATCTACTTATGCAGAAGGGCTTGCAACTTGTATCAAAGAAGATGGTAAAATTCATACCACATTCAATCAAACGATTACAGCTACAGGAAGAATTAGCTCTACTGAACCAAACTTACAAAATATTCCTATGAGGACAGAATTAGGAAGAAGCATTCGTAAAGTATTTGTACCAAGTGAGGGGTGCGTTTTGGCGGATGCCGATTATTCACAAATTGAATTGCGTCTGTTAGCGCATATTTCAGGTGATCAGGAGTTAATTGAAGCTTATAAAATGGATGCTGATATTCATAAAATCACGGCATCAAAAGTATTCCATACTCCATTTGATGAAGTGACAGATTTACAAAGAAGAAATGCGAAGGCTGTAAACTTTGGTATTGTTTATGGAATCAGTTCTTTCGGATTAAGTCAAGATTTGAGTATCACGAGAAAAGAAGCAGATACCTACATCAAACAATATTTTGAAACCTATCCTGATGTAAAAAAATTCTTGGATTTCATTGTGGAAGATGCGAAAGAAAAAGGATATGTGACTACTTTATTCGGAAGAAGACGTCCGATTCCTGAATTATCCTCTAGTAATTTTATGCAACGTTCTTTTGGAGAAAGGGTTGCTATGAATTCACCAATTCAAGGGACAGCTGCAGACATTATGAAGATTGCTATGATACGTGTATATGATGCGTTAAAAGAAAAAAATCTTAAGGCTAAGTTGATTTTACAGGTTCATGATGAATTAGTCATCGATACACCCCTAGAAGAAGTGGAAATCGTAAAAGAAATATTAACAGATGAAATGAAATATGCAGCAGACTTAATGGTATCGTTGGAAGTGGATTTACATGTAGGAAATACTTGGTACGAGGCTAAGTAAATTCACAGTATTATAAAAATGAGATAGCCATATATAAATATAGTTTGAACTAGAACAGAAAGTGATTGAAAGAATAACAGAAGGACATGGCAAATGAAAACAATTGGAATTACAGGTGGTGTTGGTGCTGGAAAGTCACAAGTTTTGCAATATGTAAAAGACTCTTTCTGTGCCAAAATCATCATGGCAGATGAAGTGGCACATCTAGTAAAAGAGCCAGGAAAAGTGTGTTATGTGCAATTGTGTGAATTATTAGGAAATGAAATTTTATATCAAGATGGAAAGATTGATAAAGGACTGATGGCAGAAAAAATTTTTGCGAATAAAGATTTGTTATCAAAAGTCAATGACATTATCCATCCAGCTGTAAAAAATTATATTGTAGAGCAGATTGCTATAGAAAAGGAAAAGAATGAAATTGAATTTTTATTCATTGAAGCAGCCTTATTGATTGAAAGTGGTTATGTACAAATAGTTGATGAGCTATGGTATATTTATGCAGACCGAAAAGTGCGACAAACTAGATTGCAAGAATCTAGAAATTACAGTATTGAAAAAATTGAACAGATTATGGCAAAACAATTGTCGGAAGAAGAATATAGAAGACATTGCAGAGTCGTGATTGATAATAGTGGTCTCATTACAGAGACATATAGACAAATAGAAGAAGTGCTAGGAGGATGTCAAAGTTGATTGACTGGAAAAAGAGTATTTGCAGTTTCAAATTTCACCCTTTTATACAAGAGGTGAAAGATGAGACTTTGTAGTATTGCAAGTGGAAGCAGTGGAAACTGCATTTACATAGGAGCTAAGGATACCCATATTTTAGTAGATGCAGGCATTAGTGGGAAAAGAACCCGGTTGGGATTACAAGAATTGGGAGTGGACATTACTGATATTGATGGGATTATGGTTACACATGAACATAGTGATCACATTGGTGGACTAGGTGTACTTGCTAGAAAATATAAGTTGCCCATTTATGCAACGGAAAAAACTAAAGCTGCAATTTTATGTGCTAAATCAGTAGGTGAAATTGAACCAGAGTTGTTTAGAGTCATACATAGTGATGAGTCTTTTGTAGTAAAAGATATGACTTTAAATCCGGTGAAAATATCCCATGATGCTGTGGATCCAGTTGCCTTTCGCGTTATGTCGGATAATAAGAAAATAGGTATTGCTACAGATTTGGGTAATTATAATGATTATATTGTGGAAAGCTTTCAAGGAATGGACTGCCTTTTTTTAGAAGCGAATCATGATGTGAATATGTTACAAGTGGGTCCTTATTCTTATGCATTGAAACAAAGAGTTTTGGGAAATAAAGGACATTTGTCTAATGTGATGGCGGGTAAGTTATTAGACCGATTATTGCATGATAAAATGAAGGGTGTTATTTTGGGGCATTTAAGTCATGAAAATAATATGCCCGAACTAGCTTATGAAACAGTGCGTCTAGAACTCACTACAGGCAATGGTGGGTACAAAAATGGAGATTTCCCGATTTGGGTAGCTAACCGCCATGAATTATCTAAAGTGATAGATGTGTAGCCGGTGTTACTGTTCGTTGTCACACTAAACTGTTCACTAATCATTAGTTTGTTTAAAATAAATGTTGAATTAAATAAAAAAGAATGGTAAATTTAAGAGGTTGTTAAATGTAATGATATTAGGGAGAGCAATCATTAATACATTGTAGCAGAAACGAGGAATGAGAGGAAAATATGAAAAAAACGATTATTACAGTAGTAGGAAAAGATACAGTTGGAATTATTGCCAAAGTGTGTACATATTTGGCGGAGAATAAGGTTAATATTTTAGATATTTCACAGACCATTGTACAAGATTATTTTAATATGATGATGATTGTAGATATGAATCATACTGAAAAACCATTTGGAGATATTGCGGATGAATTGGCTGTGGTTGGAGAAGAAATCGGTGTTCTCATTAAGTGTCAACGAGAAGATATATTTAATAAAATGCACAGAATATAAATGGTTACAGATCACGTGTGAATTGTAACTATAAATGAGAGAGAGGAAATTATGTTAAATATATTTGAAGTAGCAGAAACAAATAAGATGATAGAGAAAGAAAATCTTGATGTAAGAACAATTACATTAGGGATTAGTTTATTAGATTGTATCGACACAGATTTAGAAAAATTGAATCAAAATATTTATGATAAGATTTATCAGGCTGCCAAGGATTTGGTAAAAACAGGAGAAGAAATTTCTAGAGAATATGGTGTTCCTATTGTAAACAAGAGAATTTCAGTGACACCGATTGCTTTGGTTGGCGGAGCTGCTTGTAAAACGATAGAAGATTTTGCAACGATTGCTATGACACTTGATAAGGTGGCACATGAAGTAGGAGTGAATTTTATTGGTGGATATTCGGCATTAGTATCTAAAGGTATGACACCTGCGGAAGAATTATTGATTCGTTCTATTCCGTTAGCACTATCTAAAACAGAACGTGTCTGCAGTTCTATTAATTTAGGTTCAACAAAAACAGGTATCAATATGGATGCTGTGAAATTAATGGGTGAAGTGATTAAAGAAACGGCTGAATATACAAAAGAAATAGATTCTCTCGGTTGTGCAAAATTAGTAGTATTTTGTAATGCTCCAGATGATAATCCGTTCATGGCAGGTGCATTTCATGGTGTGACAGAAGCAGATATGATTATCAATGTAGGTGTCAGTGGACCGGGTGTTGTTAAAACAGCTCTTGAAAAAGTACGAGGAGAAAGTTTTGAAGTGCTTTGTGAAACTATTAAGAAAACAGCCTTTAAGGTAACTAGAGTAGGACAATTAGTAGCTAAAGAAGCATCTAATCGTTTGGGGATTCCATTTGGTATTATCGATTTATCTCTTGCACCAACACCAGCAGTAGGAGATAGTGTGGCAGATATTTTATGTGAAATGGGATTAGAATATGTAGGTGCACCAGGTACAACAGCAGCACTTGCTTTGTTAAATGACCAAGTGAAAAAAGGTGGCGTTATGGCATCTTCATATGTAGGCGGTTTGAGTGGAGCTTTTATTCCAGTGAGTGAAGACCAAGGGATGATTGATGCGGTGGTAGCAGGTGCTCTTACCATAGAAAAGTTAGAAGCTATGACATGTGTATGCTCCGTAGGTCTTGATATGATAGCGATTCCAGGAGATACAAAAGCAAGTACTATTTCGGGTATGATTGCAGATGAATTAGCGATAGGAATGATTAACCAGAAGACAACTGCGGTGCGTATTATTCCTGTTATCGGAAAAGATGTGGGAGAAGTAGTTGAATTTGGTGGATTGCTAGGCTATGCACCAATTATGCCAGTAAATCAATTTTCTTGCGAAGCATTTGTCAATCGCGGGGGACGTATTCCAGCACCAATTCATAGTTTTAAAAATTAAAAATTTGGCTATGTGGAAAACTTTAATTTTCACATAGCCAGTTATTTTGAGGTTTTATCATAATCTGCTTGCTATACTCATTTTGAAAAGGAGTGCCAAATTTTTGCATCACTACACTATCGTAAATATGAGAAGCCAGAATATCGGCATGCAGTAAGTTTTGATTTGTTGGTGATAAGTGCATAGAAGCATTTGATAATTTAGAAAGTAGCGGAATGCTACTTTTTTCTTTTATGTTACTGAGTAGAGTATTGGCATTAGGGTTTAAACCGAGTATGCGAGCATATCCTGCATAGTCACTGTTGGTGAAGGTATCCATATTTTTTTTTGTGATTTCCAATAAAATATGAATTAGCATACGGCTGATACGACTATGGGTTATATCTTTTGATTTTAATAATTGGCAAAAGTCATCAAATGAAACAAAGTTATTGAGTGTTTTTTTTATCTTGTCAGAAAGGTCGGGAGTAATGTCTACAAAGTCTGTAAAATCTTTTGTGTGACTTAACCACAATTTATATTGCAATAAACATGAAAAATCATTGTTATAAATGGGAAAGGATTTTAGGTATTCTCTTTGTAATATGTCAAAAACAGGCAATGGTACATGTTTTTTTAAAAAATCCAAGGAATCATACTGAGATAATTGCGTACGAATAGAACTGGCTGAACTCAAATAGGAAAGCTCGTCCAATGAAGTATCATGATACATGCCGCCTTGCCTTAAAATGCAAGAAGGTATTATTTTACTTTTTCTATGAAGCAAAGCTTTGCAATATTCCACTCCTAATATGTTATTAGGAGAAGAAAGTGTTTCTATAGGGATGAAAGGGAATAAAGTTGACAATGCTTTTGTCCTTGCGGTAGGGAAGGAATCTCCATTTTTAGTGTGTACTTGCAGCAATTCTTTATACCTAGGAGGTTCCTCATTTAAAACAGTAGCAATAGAAAATAAGGTATCAATATTGTCAATTTCACTGCCAAAAACAAGGTCGGTGACCACACCTAATTGGTCTAAAATAGAAATGGCACCTCTGGCGAAGTATTCGGCACTGCCTGTGGCAAAATAAGTAGGAAGTTCTAATACCAAATCCACACCACAAGAGAGAGCCATCTTGGCTCTTGCGTATTTGTTGATAATGGCAGGGGTGCCACGTTGCATAAAATTACCGCTCATAACAGCCACAACAAAATCAGCCTTCGTTTGTTCTTTTGCTTTTGCTATATGATAGGCATGTCCATTGTGAAATGGGTTGTATTCTGTAATAATTCCTAAAATGCGCAAGTATGGTTCTCCAATCTATTCTAATATTTCGTTTATTTTCATTGTTAAATTTTTTGAAATTTCAATCATTCCTAAATCGCTAGGATGAATAAAGTCGTAAGATACACCAGATAAATCTGTGAGCAAGGTTTTACCATTGATATAATGTAAATAAGGAGTATTTAATTCCTCAACAATCTTTTCTAAGATACTTCGATAATTGTTAGGATCTTGAGGATTTCTTGGACAAACATAGCCTTCTATATCTCCGAAAAAATGGAATGGACTGATGCAAAATATATGTTTTGTAGGATGGGTAGTTATAATCGTTGTTAAAAACTCTTTTATGATATCATAATAATCAGAAAGACTAACACCTTGATTAAACATGTTCACAGAAACGCATATGGTGGCAATATTCCAATTTGTATTTTTGCAAATGATTCTTGCAATTTCAGGTTCGCAGAAAGCACCTCCGCCTAGCCCCATGTTGATCAAATCCATTTTTAGATTTTTAGCAGTAAGAGCAACATAAGTCAAAGGTTGTGAGGATGCGTTATAACCCTGTGTAATAGATGTGCCATAGGATAGCATGAGCTGGGTTGGTAATTCAGCGGGCAGAGGACATCTGGTTTTTCCTTTTTTAGCAACAAAGTATAAATCATTTTCACTCACACCTAGAAAAGAAACACGGATAACGTAGGGAGCAAAACGTCCTAATTTTTCATTTTCAGGTAGTTCTCCTAGAATTGGTGGCAATGTGATTTCTAAATGATTGTCACCTTTTTTTAAGGAAATATTCTCAGCAATAACTTCTCCGTAACAAATAGTGGCAACTTCTCCAGCAAGTGTACAGTATAGATGTAATTGTACTGTGTCAGATTCCATAACAAATCGAAGTTCACAGCCAGCAGGTTTTTTATAGCGATTACGAATTACAATGTCATCAATGACAGTATCACGTAATTTTTGGATACTTTCATTAGGGAGACGTAACAAATGATAACCGCCCACCTCTTCGTTGTATACAGCTTCAGATACATTATGAAATAAAATAGTTTGATCAATCATGTGAAAAGAACCTCCAGTTTTAAAGGATTATAGATATTAGATGGAAAATTTATAGTTGCATGAAATAAATTCATTGTTCATACTATACAGAATATCATTAACCATAAAAAGATACAAGTTTTTCTAGATAATGCTTGTATGGAATGAAAAATTTGGCTATAATTAAAAAGGGTAACGGAATAAGGTTGAAAAAGTAAGACATAATCTTATTTCTAGAAAAATTACATAATTTGGAGGTCGGATATGTCTTATATTGATATTATTAAAGAAAAAGCAAGAATGGATGTTAAAACAATCGTTTTGCCAGAAACAAACGATAAAAGGACATTGATTGCAGCAGCACATATTTTAGAAGAAAAAATTGCAAATATTATTATGATTGGTGATGAAGAGAAAATTCATGATGGTTCACGATGGTTAGAAGTGGATTTGACAGGAGTAACGGTTGTTAATCCAGCAAAAACTGATAAATTGGAAGAGTATGCGTCTTTGTTATATGAAACAAGAAAAGCAAAAGGTATGACAGAAGAAATGGCAAGAGAAATTTTGCTGAAAGACTACCTTACCTTTGGTGTTATGATGGTAAAATCAAATGATGCAGATGGGATGGTTGCAGGGGCATGTCATGCAACAGCAGATGTATTAAGACCTTCTCTACAAATTTTAAAAACAGCGCCAGGTGTGAAATTAGTCTCTGGTTTCTTTATCTTAGATGTACCAAATTGTGATATGGGAGAAAATGGAACGTTTTTATTTGCAGATTGTGGTTTGAACCAAGATCCTACAGCAGAAGAGTTGGCGGCCATTGCTGATACAAGTGCTAAGAGCTTTAAAAGTTTGGTGGGAGCAAAACCATTAATCGCTATGTTATCTCATTCCACTAAAGGCAGTGCAAAGCATCCATTAGTTGATAAAGTGGCAGAAGCTACAAGAATTGCTCATGAACAATATCCTCATTTGGCATTAGATGGTGAATTACAGACAGATGCAGCGCTTGTGCCTATGGTAGCAAAATCAAAGGCGCCAGATAGTGAAATCGCAGGAAAAGCAAATGTTTTGATTTTCCCTAACTTAGATGCTGGTAACATCGGTTATAAATTAGTACAGAGATTAGCAAAGGCAGAAGCTTATGGACCTATGTTGCAAGGAATTGCAAAACCAGTAAATGATTTATCGAGAGGTTGTACATGGGAAGATGTGGTAGGTGTAGTTGCATTAACAGCAGTACAGGCACAATTAGTATAGTGGTTAACGTTAGTTAATATATTATTTGACTTATATTATGGAAAATAATAATAAATTATCTGTTCTTACAATTAATATAAAAAAATCTTACAATTAATATGAAAAATATGGTTGACAAAAAAATGCAACGTATGTATAATTGTTTGAGTGTGAATAGGAGTTTAGTATGTTAGTGAATTTGACAGATATGTTTTTATCTGAGGGAAAAACTGTCACAAAGCAGATTGATTTAGAGATGCAACAGTTTGAAATGCTAGGTGAAAAATTGGAAATTATTAATAAACAACCAGTGGAATTGGTTATTTCTAATTTGGAAAATGGTAAGGTAACAGCTGTAGCGGATACGAAATTAATGGTAATGCTTTCTTGTGATAGATGCTTAAAAGATGTGGAATATAAATTCCAAATACATTTTTCGGGAATTGTAGTTTCTCCAGAAAAAATAAGTCGAAATGAAAACCGAGATGAAGAAGTACAAGACTTCATGGAGGGGTATCACTTAAATGTAGAAACCCTAGTGAGCAATGAAATTTTAATGAACTGGCCAATGAAGATTTTATGCCAAGACGATTGCAAAGGAATTTGTAAGATGTGCGGTAGGGATCTGAATACTGGAGGATGTGATTGTGATACTTTTGTACCCGATCCCAGAATGGCAGGTCTAAAAGATATCTTTAGTGCAAATAAGGAGGTGTAACGATGTCTATTTGTCCAAAAAATAAATCTTCTAAAGGTAGAAGAGATAAAAGAAGAGCTAACTGGAAAATGAGTGCTCCTACATTAGTAAAATGTAGTAAATGTGGAAAATTAATGATGCCACATAGAGTATGTAAAGCTTGTGGTTCATACAACAAAAAAGAAATCATCGCTGTTGATTAATTTTGATGCGTAGATTTGTAATTACTGTTCGTGTGTGGATTGTAATGATTTGAAGTGAAGAAAATGTATGGCTCATCGTTGTTAACGATGGGTCTTTTTTCATTCAGCCATAACCCTATAAGATTATATAAAAAAAGTAATGAAAAATATCTTGATTTTTATATACTGGTCTAGTATATTAAAGTAAGGTATTTTGAGGAAACTTTTAGCTTTTAGTTGAAAAGTTGTTACAGGTTACGTGTGAACTGTAACGATAAGTTACAGTGTAAGGAAGTGAGACAGGTGATGGATTATACAAATGTTGCAGTAGATGCGATGGGTGGAGACAATGCCCCAGTAGAACTAGTAAAAGGTGCTGTTGAAGCGATAAATAACAGTGAAGAAGTAAAAGTTTATTTAGTTGGTAAAGAAGAAATTATTAAAGAAGAATTATCTAAGTATACATATAATCAAGATCGAATTGAAATAGTAAATGCCACAGAAAAGATTGAAACAGCAGAACCGCCAGTTATGGCAATTCGTAAGAAGAAGGATTCATCAATTGTTAAAGCACTGCATTTAGTGAAAGATGGCACTTGTGATGCATTTGTTTCAGCTGGTAGTACAGGGGCTGTATTGGTTGGTGGACAAGTGATTGTAGGGAGAAGCAAAGGGGTAGAAAGACCGCCACTTGCACCACTTATTCCTACAGCTAAAGGAGTATCGTTATTAATCGACTGTGGAGCTAATGTAGACGCTAGAGCTTCTCATTTGGTACAGTTTGCAAAGATGGGGTCTATTTACATGCAAAATGTTTTACATATAGAAAAGCCCCGTGTCGCCATTGTGAATAATGGGGCAGAAGAAGAGAAGGGCAATGCACTGGTAAAAGAAACATTCCCATTATTAAAAAATTGTCCAGACATTAATTTTATCGGTAGCATTGAGGCTAGAGAAATTCCAGAAGGTTATGCAGATGTAATTGTTTGTGAAGCTTTTGTAGGCAATGTGATTTTAAAATTATATGAAGGTGTGGGGGGAATGCTAATCAAAGAGATTAAAGCAGGATTAATGACATCTCTTCGCAGTAAAATTGGTGGATTGTTGATTAAGCCTGCATTGAAGGCTACAATGAAAACGTTTGATGCCTCTGAATACGGCGGTGCTCCATTGCTAGGATTAAAAGGACTGATTGTTAAAACACATGGAAGCGCTAAAGCAGTAGAAGTAAAGAACACAATTATGCAATGTGTTACCTTTAAGAATCAAAAAATTAATGAAAAAATACAAGAGGCTATGATAGTAGAAAAAAACGAGTAGAGAAAAGTGATGTAAACTAGAATTGTTTGCGTTATATTGAGAAAGGATGGTTACAAAAATGGAATTAGAAAAATTAAAAGAAGTGATTGCGGAAGTATTAAGCGTAGATCCTAGTGAGGTGAGAGAAGACAGTACATTTACAGATGATTTGGGAGCAGATTCTTTAGATATTTTTCAAATTATTATGGGATTAGAAGAAGCTTTTGACATTGAAATTCCAGCAGAAGAAGCGGAAGGTATTACGACTGTTGGAGAAGCAATTGAATTAATCAAACAAGCTATTAATTAAGTGGAAACAGACTGTCTATTTCACGATGAATAAGTCGTAAATTGACAGTTTTTTTGTTTCATATATATTGAAGTGATTTTAGAAATGAGGGAAAATGGTAGCTGGATACGGAATAGAACAATTAGAATCAAGAATAGGATATATATTCAAAAATAAAGCCTTATTAAAACAAGCGTTGACACATAGCTCTTATGCCAATGAACAGAAAATCAATCGTTGGAAAGATTATGAGCGTTTAGAATTTTTGGGAGATGCCGTTTTAGAATTAATCACTAGCGAATTTTTATTTAAAGAAAATCCACAGATGCCTGAAGGAAAATTAACTAAAATGCGTTCATCCATGGTATGCGAGCCTGCATTGGCGTATTGTGCTAAAGAATTGGAACTTGGCAAATTTATGTGTTTGGGAAAAGGGGAAGAAGCCACAGGTGGTAGAGAGCGAGAATCGATTATATCAGACGGTATGGAAGCTGTGATCGGTGCGTTATATTTAGATGGTGGTTTTGGAAGTGCTCATACATTTATACATCGATTTATTCTTTCGGATTTAGAAAACAAGATTTTATTTTATGATAGTAAAACCATGTTGCAAGAAATTATCCAAATGCAACCAAATCAAGAGTTTCGATATGAATTGCTAGAGGAAGAAGGACCAGAACATCAAAAGGTGTTTAAAGTAGCTGCGGTGTTAAATAAAAAAGTCATCGGTCAGGGACAAGGGAAAACAAAAAAAGCAGCTGAACAGCAAGCTGCTTATGAAGCGATTTTAAAATTAAGAGAAAAGAAAAAGTAATTAACATAAATAAGTGAGGAATCTGATTAGATGTATCTAAAAAGTATAGAAGTATACGGGTTTAAATCCTTTGCAAATAAAATAAAATTTCAATTTCATAATGGAATTACTGGAATTGTAGGACCTAATGGTAGTGGAAAAAGCAATGTGGCAGATGCGGTTCGTTGGGTGTTGGGTGAACAAAAAATCAAACAATTGCGTGGCGCGACTATGCAAGACGTTATTTTTTCGGGAACAGAGACGAGAAAACCAGTAGGTTATGCCTATGTTTCTATTACATTGGACAATACAGACCGCCAACTGACTATAGATTATGATGAAGTAACGGTTGGAAGAAGAATTTATCGTTCTGGTGAAAGTGAATATAGCATCAATGGTACTGTTTGTAGATTAAAAGATGTGAGTGAACTCTTTTATGATACGGGAATCGGAAAAGAAGGGTACTCTATCATTGGGCAAGGTCAAATCGACAAGATTTTAAGTGGGAAGCCAGAAGAAAGAAGAGAATTGTTTGACGAAGCCGCGGGGATTGTAAAGTTCAAGAGACGAAAAAGCGCATCTATTAAGAAATTAGAAGATGAAAAACAAAATTTATTGCGGGTGAAAGACATCTTATCTGAATTGGAAAAGCAAACAAAGCCATTAGAACGCCAATCAGAAGTTGCGAAAGAGTTTTTAAAGAAAAAAGATGTATTGAAAACACTTGATGTGAATATGTTCTTATTGGAAAATAAGCAAATCAATGAGAAATTACAAGAAGCTGAAGGGAATTTTATCATTGCTAGCAATGATTTAGAATCTAGTAATCGGAAATATGTTTTTATTAAAGAAGAATACCAATCTATGCAGGAACGGATTGAACAACTAGATATTGTAATCGAAAATATCAGGAAATCTGTAACAGATACAAGTGTAATTGCGGGGAAATTAGAAGGGGAAAAAAATGTTTTGCAAGAGCAAATAAAATCCATGAATGGAAATGAGGCACAATTACAGTCTCGTTTATTTGCTTTACTAAAAGATGTTGAAGAAAAAGAAATTAATAAGCAAGAAGTTTTGTCTTTGAAAATTAATATTGATCAAGATTTTACGATAGTAGAACGGGAAAGAGAGCAAGCAAGAGAACAATTGCTTGCGTTACAAAGTCAGATTGAACAATTAAATTCTCAAATGGAAGCAGCAAAAAATACGATTATTCAAGCATTAAATGAAAGAGCAGGAATTCGTTCGAAAATGGGTAGCTTCGAAACTATGATAGAACAAATTCAAATACGAAAATCAACACTGACAGCCCAGTTATTGCAGGCGAAAACAGATACCCAAGAACACGATATATTGATACAAACCTGCAAGGAAGAATTTAAACAAATTGGAGAAAGTATCACAGATTTAAATGAAGCACAAGAAAAAGTAGATAAAGAACTGTTAGCAGTAAAAAATAATTTGATTTTAATGGATCAAAAGATCAGAGATGCACAATCTTCTTATTTGCAAGAAAAATCAAAATTAGATGCATTGTCTAACTTGACAGAACGATATGAAGGATATGGTGGTTCTGTAAAAAAGGTTATGGAACAAAAAGATGCTATTGCAGGTATTGTAGGTGTTGTGGCAGATATTATTAAAGTAGATAAAAAGTATGAAGTTGCCATTGAAACTGCATTAGGTGGAAATATACAGAACATTGTTACGAAAGATGAAGAGATAGCGAAAAAATTAATTCAACATCTGAAAAATCATAAAGCAGGTAGGGCTACATTTTTGCCGCTGACAAGTATTCATAACCAAAAACCTTTTAAACAGCAAGCAATTTTAAAAGAAAATGGCGTGTTAGGGTTGGCAAGTGATTTGGTCCATACAGAAGATGTATATCAAGATGTGGCTACAGCAATGCTAGGAAGAATTGTAGTGGTGGAGCATATTGATCAAGCTGTGAAGCTTGCCAAGGAATATCGTCAAGAAGTGCGTATGGTTACATTGGAAGGAGAGTTGTTAATTCCAGGTGGTGCCATTAGTGGTGGTGCGTTTAAAAATAACAGCAATCTCCTCAGCCGTAGACGAGAGATGGATGAATTAAAGAATAAAGTAGAGCAACATAAAGCAAAAATCACGATGGCGGAAGAAGAAATTGTTGATACAAAAGAAAAACGAACAGCATTAAGACTAGAATTAGAAAATATTAAAACTATACTGCAAGAAAAATTTATTGCACAGAATACTGCTAGATTAAATATTATTTCGGCAGAGGAAAAAAGAGAAGAAGCTGCATCTCACGCCAACGGTTTGCAAGTTGAGGGGGGCGATATTGAACAGCAGATTGTTCAAATGCAAAAGCAAAAAGAAGATACCCTTGTTGAGTTAAAGCAATCTGAAGTGCTTGAAAAAGAAATGGAAGATAAAATCACTATCTTTCAACATGAATTAAAAGAAAAGCGAGAAGAAGAATCTATACAGACAACATCTTTATCAGAAAAAGAAGTTGCAGTAGAAAAAATCTTGCAAAGTCAGGGATTTGAACAGCAGAATATAGACAGAATTCATGCAGAATTATTACATTTGTTAGAGGAAAAAGAAAAGTTAACAGATGAAATTGAGAAAAACACAAAAGAACTAGAAGAGAAGAAGCATGATATTCTAGAAATTGAAAAAACTATCTCTACATCTCAAGGCGTACAATCTGATAGTGAAAAAGAGTTACAAGAAAATGTTGCATTGAGAGAAGAATTATCGGCAAAACAGAAAGACTTCTTCAATAAGCGAGAAGAAATTGCAAAGCAACAAAGTTTGCTTGACAAAGAAGCTTATCGATTGCAGAATCAAGTAGAGAAACATAAAGAATCTATGCAGGCACAAATCAATTATATGTGGGAAGAGTATGAAATTACATTACGTGATGCAGCAATATTACGGAATCCAGAGATGGAAGATTTAATAGCCATGAAAAAATCTGTTGTCTCCCTAAAAGAAGAAATCAAAAAATTGGGAAATGTTAATGTGAATGCTATTGAAGAATATAAGGAATTGATGGAGCGATATACAGATTTAAAAACACAACATGATGACTTGGTAGAGGCTCAAGAAATATTAGAAGCTATTGTAGTGGATTTAGATTCGGCTATGCGTAAGCAATTTAAGGAGAAATTTGGACAGATAGCAAAAGAGTTCAATACAGTATTCGGTGAACTTTTTGGAGGGGGAAAAGGTACCTTAGAACTGATGGAAGGGGAAGATATGCTAGAGGCAGGTATCCGTATTATTGCCCAACCACCAGGAAAGAAACTTCAAAATATGATGCAGCTATCAGGAGGAGAAAAGGCACTAACTGCGATTTCCTTATTGTTTGCGATTCAGAATTTAAAACCTTCACCATTCTGTTTGTTGGATGAAATAGAAGCCGCATTAGATGAAAATAATGTAGCTAGATTTTCTAAATATTTAAATAAATTGACAAAATCTACGCAATTTATTGTTATTACCCATAGAAGAGGAACAATGGAAAAGGCGGATAGATTATATGGTATTACCATGCAAGAGAAAGGTGTATCAACTCTTGTAAGTGTAGATTTGATCAAAGAAAAGATGGGAGACAACCATGGAGAATGAAAAAAAAGGATTCTTTAGTCGACTAAAAGACGGATTATCAAAAACAAGAGATAATATAGTAAATAGTATGGATCAGGTATTTTATGATGCTGCTTGTATCGATGATGATTTTTATGAAGAGATAGAAGAAATTTTAGTCATGGGTGATGTGGGAATTAAGGCTACTAGTGAAATTATCACCAATTTGCAAAAGAAAGTAAAAGAAAATAAAATTAAAAATCCGATCGATTGTAAACAGTTATTAATTCAAGGAATCAAAGAACAGATGGCAGTTGATGAAACGGCATATGCATTCGAACAGACCAAAGCAGTAGTGATGGTAATTGGTGTAAATGGTGTTGGTAAAACCACAACTGTTGGAAAAATGGCAGGGAAATTACATCAAAATGGTAGAAAAGTTTTGATCGCAGCGGCAGATACCTTTAGAGCGGCTGCAGGAGAACAATTAGAAGAATGGGCCAAGCGTGCTGATGTGCCAATGATTGGTGGTGTGGAAGGTTCGGATCCAGCTAGTGTGATTTTTGATGCAGTCAGTGCAGCAAAAGCGAGAAATGTAGATGTTCTCTTATGTGATACAGCAGGAAGATTGCATAATAAGAAAAACCTAATGGAAGAACTAAAGAAAATGAATCGCATTATCGATAGAGAGTTTCCAGATGCCCATCGAGAAAATCTTGTTGTTTTAGATGGAACAACAGGACAGAATGCATTGATGCAAGCTAGAGAGTTTGGCGAAGTGGCAGATTTAACAGGAATTGTATTAACTAAAATGGATGGTACAGCAAAAGGTGGGATAGCCATTGCTATTCAATCAGAATTGAAAATACCAGTGAAGTATATTGGTGTAGGGGAATCCATTGATGATTTGCAAAAATTTGATACTGATCAATTTGTAGATGCACTATTTGACATAGAAGTATAGAAAATGGAGGAAAAATATGTTAACTCTTGATAGATTTGAGGAAGCTAGTGAAGCGGTAAAGAAAGTAACTCAGGAAACAAAGCTGATTTATAGTGATTATTTAAGTGCCCAAACAGGTGGGAAAGTGTATTTAAAACCTGAAAATATGCAGTTTACTGGAGCTTATAAAGTGAGAGGGGCTTATTATAAAATCAGTACCTTATCCAGTGAAGAAAGAAAAAAAGGATTGGTAGCAGCTTCAGCGGGAAATCATGCACAAGGGGTAGCTTATGCAGCAAAATGTTTTGATGCGAAAGCTACTATTGTTATGCCAACAACCACACCTCTTATTAAAGTGAATCGTACCAAAAGCTATGGTGCTGAAGTGATTCTTTATGGAGATGTATATGATGAAGCTTGTGCTTATGCATATGAATTAGTAAAAGAAAAAGGATATACTTTTATTCATCCCTTTGACGACTTAACAGTTGCCACGGGGCAAGGAACTATTGCTATGGAAATTTTTAAAGAATTACCTTTAGTAGATTATATCTTAGTTCCAATTGGCGGAGGCGGACTTGCAACAGGTGTGTCTACCTTGACAAAATTATTAAATCCTAAAATCAAAGTGATTGGTGTGGAACCAGCAGGGGCTAGTTGTATGAAAGCATCCATTGAGGCTGGTAAAGTAACTACTCTACCAAGTGTAAGCACAATTGCAGATGGAACAGCGGTAAAAACACCTGGAGAAAGTATCTTCCCATATATCCAACAAAATCTAGATAGTATTATCACAGTAGAAGATGAAGATTTAGTAGGTGCTTTTCTTGATATGGTAGAAAATCATAAAATGGTTGTGGAAAATTCGGGATTGTTAACAGTTGCAGCTTTAAAACAATTAGATGCAAAAGGGAAAAAAGTTGTATCTATATTAAGCGGTGGTAACATGGATGTGATTACTATGTCTTCGGTGGTGCAACAAGGATTGATTTTAAGAGATCGTATCTTCTCAGTTTCTGTCCTTTTGCCAGATAAGCCGGGTGAATTAAGCCGTGTTGCAGATGTAATTGCAAAAGAAAGTGGAAATGTTATTAAATTAGAGCATAATCAATTTGTCTCTATCAATAGAAATGCTGCTGTGGAGTTACGTATTACATTAGAAGCATTTGGAACAGAACATAAAGAACAAATCATAAGTGCTTTGAAAAAGAATGGATATCAACCTAAGTTAGTAAGAACAAATATGTAGAATGAAATGGTCACTTATGGGTTGCTGCTCAGACAGTACTATGCATTTACTGCATAGTACGTATGAAAATGATGAATCAATACAAAAATCCCATTGCCGTAGGCAATTTTAAATGGATTTTTGTATAGTCACAGATCACGTATGAACTGTAACACTTATGGAGATACTAATAAAAAAATCTGATCTTTTGGGGAAAAATAGCATGGAGGATTATAGTATTTGAGTAGTGTAAAAGAAAAACATGGAATAAAAAAATACGTAGTTAATTATGTAATCATTACTGTTGCAGCTGTCATTTACGGTGCATCAATTTCGTTATTTTTAGACCCAAATGATTTGGCGCCAGGAGGCGTCACAGGTATATCAATTATTTTAAATAGAATAATAGGAATAGAGACGGGAACATTAGTTATGATGTTAAATATTCCGATTTTAGTAGTAGGACTTTGGCAGTTTGGATTACGGTTTTTATTGTCAACCATCTATGCTACCATTGTAAGCTCTGTATCCATTAATTTATTGTCAACCTTTGAACCTGTTACAAGAGACCCAGTATTAGCAGTGGTAGTAGGTGCTACCCTTTTAGCAGTAGCACTAGGGTTGATTTTTCGAGCAGAAGCAACCACAGGGGGAATGGATATCATCGTAAAATTATTACGTAGACGATTTACCCATTTAAAAACAGGAAGATTGTTTTTGACAATTGATGTGATGATTGTATCTGTTTCTGGATTTGTATTTCAAAATATTGAAACAGCATTATATGCCTTGATAGGTGTGTTAATTATGAGCTTTGTGTTTGATTCTATCTTATATAGTACAGATGGCGGGAAATTATTATACATTATCAGCAATCATAGTGAAGAAATTGCAAATCGTTTATTGGAAGAAGTTGACGCAGGCATCACATTTTTGCAGGGAAAAGGCGCTTACAGTAACGTAGAAAAAAATATTATCATGTGTGTGGTGAGAAAACAAATGTTGCCCGAAATCGAAGAAATTATCAAAGAAGAAGACCCAACTGTATTTTATATTGTATCCAATGCAGCAGAAATTTATGGGGAAGGGTACAAGAATTTATTTAGCGAGAAATTATAAAGATACGGTATGAGTAGTAATTTAATAAATAAACAAAAAACAGATGTAAAGAAAAAATACTTGACACCTGTTTTTTTTTATAGTAAACTACATAAGGACTTAGCGATAGCGAGTGTATTTGTACGTAATGCGGAGCGGTTATAAAACTAAGTTAAAGTAAGGGACGAATGGAAAATCATGGAAAAGATAGTAGAACAAGGGCTGTTGTATGATTTTTATGGAGAGTTATTGACGGCGCATCAGAGACAGGTGTATGAAGCGGCAGTGTATAACGACATGTCCTTAAGTGAAATTGCGGAAGAGCAAGGAATTAGTAGACAAGGTGTTCATGATTTGCTGAAACGCTGTGATAAAATCTTACAAGGGTATGAATCAAAGCTTCACTTGATTCAAAAGTTTACCTTGATTAAAGAAAAAGTAGAAACAATTGGAAAGCAAGCCGAACAAGATTATGTAAAGCAGCTTGCATTGGAAATATTAGAGGAGCTTTAATTCATGGCATTTGAAAGTTTAACAGATAAACTACAGAATGTATTTAAAAACCTAAAGAGTAAAGGTCGTTTAACTGAAAGTGATGTGAAACAGGCATTAAAAGAAGTGAAAATGGCATTGCTAGAAGCGGATGTTAACTTTAAAGTAGTAAAAACATTTGTAAAAGCAGTTGAGGAACGGGCCATTGGTGCAGATGTAATGAACGGGTTGAATCCAGGGCAGATGGTAATCAAAATTGTAAATGAAGAGATGACCGCCTTAATGGGTTCAGATACAACAGAAATAGAGATGCAACCAGGAAAAGCCATTACAGTCATTATGATGTGTGGTTTGCAAGGTGCTGGTAAAACTACAACTACAGCAAAAATTGCTGGAAAGTTAAAATTAAAAGGTAAAAAATCATTACTTGTTGCTTGTGATGTGTATAGACCAGCAGCCATTAAGCAATTACAAGTAAATGGTGAAAAACAACAGGTAGATGTATTTTCTATGGGGGATTCCCACAAACCTGTAGATATTGCAAAGGCAGCGATTGAGCATGCCAATAAAAATGGACATAATGTAGTAATCTTAGATACAGCAGGTCGTTTGCATATCGATGAAGATATGATGGGTGAGTTGCAAGAGATTAAAGAGCAGGTAACAGTACACCAGACGTTGCTTGTTGTAGATGCTATGACAGGACAAGACGCTGTCAATGTGGCAAAACAGTTCCAAGAAAAGGTAGATCTTGATGGTGTGATCCTTTCTAAAATGGATGGTGATTCAAGAGGTGGTGCGGCATTGTCGGTTAAGACAGTAACAGGGCTTCCAATTTTATTCGTAGGTATGGGAGAAAAACTTTCAGATTTAGAGCAGTTTTATCCAGATCGTATGGCTGGTCGTATATTGGGCATGGGTGATGTACTTACTTTAATAGACAAAGTACAAGAAAGTGTTACCATAGATAAAGACAAAGAAAAACAAATGGCAACCCGTATGAAAAAGGGAAAATTCGATTTTGAAGATTACTTAGAAAGTATGAAGCAAATGAGAAATATGGGTGGTTTGTCAAGTGTATTGAGCATGATGCCAGGCATGGGAGCTAATATGGGAAATATTGAATCCATGGTAGATGAAAAGCAGTTGGCACATATGGAAGCAATTGTACTGAGTATGACAATAGAAGAAAGACGGAAACCGAAGCTGATTAATCCTAGTCGTAAGCATAGAATTGCAAAAGGTGCTGGCGTAGATATTAGTGTTGTCAATCGTTTTATCAAACAATTTGAGCAAAGTCAAAAAATGATGAAACAACTCCCAGGAATGATGGGAGGTATGGGTGGTAAAAAAGGGAAGTTTAGGCTACCTTTTTAAATAAATTATAATATAAATCATATTTTTGGAGATAGAGTCTCCGTAACGAGAAAGGAGTCATGTAAAATGGCAGTTAAAATCAGATTAAGAAGAATGGGACAAAAAAAACATCCAATCTATAGAATCGTAGTAGCAGATTCAAGATCACCTAGAGATGGAAGATGTATCGAAGAAATCGGTACTTACAATCCAAACACAGATCCAAGTGAATTCAAAGTAAATGAAGAATTAGCAAAAAAATGGTTAGCAAATGGAGCACAACCAACAGAAGTTGTTGGAAAAATCTTCAAAGCTGCTGGGATTGAAAAATAAACATAACACTTAATTTTAGGAAGCTTTTGGAGGTGAATTATGAAAGAACTAGTTGAAGTTATCGCAAAAGCACTTGTGGATAATCCAGATGAAGTGGTTGTAACACAGAGAGAAGAAGGTAGAAATATTACTGTAGAACTTCGTGTTGCACAGTCAGATATGGGAAAAGTAATTGGCAAGCAAGGACGTATTGCAAAAGCAATTCGCTCCGTTGTAAAAGCTGGTACTTTAGGAGATAATAAAAGGGTAGATGTAGAAATTATCTAAGAATGTAGGAACGCTAATACGCGTTCCTTTTTCGGTTTAAATATATCTAATAGTGCTAATGGTAATAGATTATGAGAGTGTGATTGTAATTAAAATGGAGGATATGAATGGAAGACAGATTACAAGTAGGAATTATTTCTTCCACACATGGTATTAAGGGAGAAGTAAAGGTATTTCCTACTACTGATGATGTGAAAAGATTTAAAAAAGGGATTATACTTATTCTTGATACAGGACGAGAAACGATTACATTAAAAGTGGAGCAAGTTAAATTCTTCAAACAGTTTGCTATTTTAAAATTTGAGGGTATTGACAATATAAATGATATAGAAAAATATAAAGGAAAATCGCTTTTTGTGACACGAGAAAATGCAGTAAAGTGTAGAAAAGATGAATATTTCATTGTTGATTTAATAGATATGACGATTGTAGATGAGGAAGAGCAAGAGATTGGTGTTTTAAAGGAAGTTATAGAAACAGGTGCCAATGACGTATATGAAATCACATTACATGATGGTAGAGAGTTATTATTGCCAGCCATTAAAGAATGTGTATTAGCGGTTGATATGGAACGTAAAGTTATGAAAATACACATTATGGAAGGATTGTTAGATTCATGAGATTTCATATAATGACATTATTTCCAGAAATGATAGAATCAGGATTAAATACCAGTATTTTAGGTCGCAGTGTAGAAAAGGGACTGATTTCATTTAAAGCTATCAATATTAGAGATTTTACTTTGAGTAAACATAAAAAAGTGGATGATTATCCATATGGTGGTGGGGCAGGCATGTTAATGCAAGCGCAGCCAGTATATGATGCGTACTTGCATATTGTTAAGGATATCAGGAATAAAAAATGCCCTAGGGTAGTATATGTGACACCTCAGGGAAGTGTGTTTCATCAAGAGATGGCAAAAGAGATGGCAAAAGAAGAAGATTTGATTTTTCTTTGTGGACATTATGAAGGCATTGATGAACGTGTATTAGAAGAAATTGTGACAGATTATGTGTCTATTGGAGACTATGTGTTAACAGGTGGGGAATTACCAGCTATGGTCATGATTGATGCTATTTCCAGAATGGTTCCAGGTGTTTTAAGTAATCAAGAGTCAGGTGAAACAGAATCATTCATGGATGGGTTGTTAGAGCATCCTCATTATTCAAGGCCAGAAGAATGGAATGGGAAAAAAGTACCGGAAACATTACTAAGTGGACACCATGCAAATATTGAAAAATGGAGACATCAGGAATCTTTAAAGAGAACAAAAGAAAGAAGACCAGATTTATATGAAAAATATATGAAAAAGTAGTTGATTTCTCATGTGAAATGTAGTATCATATTAACGTTGCAAATGTGAGATGGTCCTCTGTTACAGAATGGTATTAAGAACATCCGACAGTAAAAGGAGATATAGAAATGAACGAAATTATCAAAAGTATTGAAAATGAACAATTAAAAAATGAAGTGCCTGTATTTGCAGTAGGTGATACTGTAAAAGTTTACGGTAAAATCAAAGAAGGAAACCGTGAAAGAATTCAGGTTTTTGAAGGAACTGTAATAAAGAAACAAGGTGGAAGTAACAGAGCTACATTTACAGTTAGAAAAACATCTAACGGTATCGGTGTAGAAAAAACTTGGCCATTACACTCACCAAACGTTGAAAAAATCGAAGTAATCAGACGTGGTAAAGTAAGAAGAGCTAAATTATACTACTTAAGAGACAGAGTTGGTAAAAAAGCTAAAGTGAAAGAATTAGTACGTTAAACCTAATAAAGTGAGATGGAAAGGAACAATTCAATATTGATTGTTCCTTTTTCTGACTTTATGGTATACTGAATAGGATGTAACATTTCAATCTATGGCTGAATAGTTATAATAAGATGATAAATATCCTAGAGTTAAAGTGGTGATTTAGCTCAGGTTCCACAGCATCAATGCTTCGGAATAGGAGAACAAATGAAAAAACACAAAGGATTAAACTTTAATAAAAAAAGAAAAAAAATAGAAGCCAATCTTGTGAGGGAGGTTTTTAGTTGGATTTTGGGTGTGGTAATTGCTAGTATATTGGCTATTACAGTAGTATATTGTATCGGTATGAGGACTAGTGTAATTGGTATCTCTATGGAGCCTACATTATATAGCGGGCAAGAAATTTTTATTGATCAGTTTTTATATAATATCAGCACGCCGAAACAAGGTGATGTAGTAGTGTTTTTGCCTAATGGAAATGAAAAATCTCATTATTATGTAAAACGTGTGGTTGGGGTACCGGGAGACAGTGTACAAATTATCAATAGCCGATTATATGTAAATGGTGAACTAATAGAGGGGAATTACGATAAAATAGAAGATCTGGGTATTGCCGAACAGGAAATTATCTTGGGAGAAGATCAATACTTTGTATTGGGAGATAATATCAATGATAGTGAGGATAGTCGCTCTGGTAACTTAGGAGGAATCGATAAAGATGATATTATCGGAAAAGCTTGGTTCAAATTAGCAACAAGTGAAAGTAAAATGGGACTGATTAAATAAAGTATCATAATATAATAAAAATAAAAGGAAGTAATGGTGATTACATGAATTATCAATGGTATCCAGGTCATATGACCAAAGCAAAAAGACAGATGCAGGAAGATTTAAAACTGATTGATTTGATTATAGAATTAGTGGATGCAAGAATTCCAATGAGCAGTAGAAATCCCGATATAGATATATTGGGAAAAAATAAAGCCAGAATGGTTTTATTAAACAAATCTGATTTATCTGATAAAAAAGCTAATCAAGAATGGATCACGTATTTTAAAGAACGAGGCATTCATGTGTTGGAAGTGAATTCTAAATCAGGAGCAGGTTTAAAATCTATTCAATCAGTGGTGCAAGAGGCTTGTAAAGAGAAGATAGAGAGAGATAAGAGACGAGGTATTTTAAATAGACCAGTTCGAGCCATGGTGGTAGGGATTCCAAATGTAGGAAAATCAACGTTTATCAATTCTTTTGCTGGAAAAGCATGTACAAAGACTGGAAATAAACCAGGTGTTACAAAAGGAAAGCAATGGATCCGTTTAAATAAAGGATTAGAGCTTTTAGATACACCAGGTATCTTATGGCCTAAATTTGAAGATCAGTCAGTAGGAATGAAATTAGCATTTATCGGTTCTATTAATGATAATATTATCATAATAGATGAAATGGCAATGGATTTGATTCGTTTCTTGCAAAAGAGATATCCAAGGGCAATTTGTGAAAGATACGAATTTGAACAAACATCGGATGCAATTGCAATATTAGAAAATATAGCGATTAAGCGAAAGTGTTTTAAAAAAGGGGAAGAATTAGATTTTACAAAAGCAGCAACTTTACTGATTGATGATTTTAGAGCAGGACGATTAGGGAAAATCACATTAGAAGTTCCTGAAAATAATGCGGGAAATACAGAGGAATCTTAGATGAAAAGCATTTTAAAAGAAATTTTTAGTACCATTTGCTATATTATTGTAGTTTTTATAGCAATGTACTTTGTGATTGAATATGTAGGACAAAGAACACAAGTGATTGGTAGCTCTATGGAAAGTACGTTAAATGACGGGGATAATTTAATCGTAGATAAATTGTCCTATCGTTTTAGTGATCCAGAGCGTTTTGATATTATCGTCTTTCCCTTTGAATATGAAGAAAATACATATTATATTAAAAGAATTATTGGTATGCCTGGGGAAACAGTACAAATTGATGAAGACGGTGTAATTTATATCAATGGAGAAGTTTTACTAGAAGGCTATGGAAAAGAAGTGATAAAATCAGCGGGGCTTGCAGAGGAGCCAATTGTATTGGCTGACGATGAATACTTTGTACTAGGTGATAATAGAAACAATAGTAGCGATAGTAGAATGCCAAGTGTAGGAAATATTAATCGAGAAGATATCGTAGGGAAGACATGGCTTCGTATTTGGCCATTTTCAGAATTTGGTATCTTACAACACCAATAGTTCTACATAATAGAAAGATAGTAATAGTCCAGCCTTTGACCCAATAGTTACGAAATTATTTCATAAAGGATAACAGATGCAGGAAACAATAAAAGAAATAACAAATAAATTTAAAGAGAGTTCCCTTGAACAGTTAGGTTTGTTGATTGAACAATATGAAAAAGATCAGCGCTCAGGTGTCCAGTCGTGCATTGATAAAGCCAATAAAAAAATAAAGGCTTATGAACAAGAGTGTATGCGTATAGAAAGTATCAAGGAATATGAGCGAAAGTATGAAGCATATGGCTATGTTTGTGGCATCGATGAAGTGGGAAGAGGCCCACTGGCAGGACCTGTTGTAGCAGGAGCGGTGATTTTGCCAAAAGATTGTAAAATTTTATACATTAACGATTCTAAGCAAGTCAGTGAAAAAAAGAGAGAAGAACTTTATCATATTATTATGGAAGAAGCCGTTGCTACTGGAATTGGATACGCTTCACCAGAACGAATTGATGAAATTAATATTTTACAAGCTACTTATGAGGCAATGAGGCAAGCTATTGACAATCTCGAGATAGCACCCAATGTGTTGTTAAACGATGCTGTCAAGATTCCAGATGTATCTATGATGCAAGTTCCGATTATTAAAGGAGATGCGAAAAGTATCAGTATTGGTGCGGCAAGTATTATTGCCAAAGTAACTAGAGACCGTTTGATGGTGCAGTATGATGCTGTTTTTCCAGAGTATGGATTTGCATCCAATAAAGGATATGGATCAGAGAAACATATCAAAGCATTGAAAGAAATTGGACCAACGCCAATTCATAGAAAATCATTTATCAAGAATTTTTTGTAGTCTTGTAGATAAGTATTTACCACTGGAGAGAAGATAGTGTCAAATGATTTATGAAAAAAATAGAACTAAAAAAATAGGTTCAAATGAACCTTAAAAACTGTAGACATCTATAAGTGTAAGCTCTCCGAGGGCTTAGGGCGCTGCCCTAAGAACCTGCAAGGGACTAGTCCCTTGACCCAATATGGGCTTTACCCAAACCCATCCTCGCCGGAAGGCAAGAAAAGGGCGCAAATGGCCCTTTTCTGCAAAAATAGGATAATCCGTGAATCTTATGTCAAGGAACTTTCGCGGCATATCCTGGTGCGATGCACTGCGGTATTCCACGGTTTCCTTGACAACGATTCCGCTCCTTTAAGCAGTGGATTGCCTTTGTAGGTTGATGATTGTTTGTTGCCCAAGTAAAATGAGGAATTGCCATTTGCCAGGCATGTTGTCAGCCTTTTTTAATAAATCAATATCATTTAGTACGTTATAACCAGTGTGTTTATGAGGTCTAAGGAAATTGTAATAAGCAACCCATAAAGCTAAATCATAGTTGGCACCGTTTATGCTATCGAATCCGTTGGTAGGACGATAAGAAGACTTGTATGTACGATTAAGGCGTTCAATCATCTGCTTATAAGGTCGGAACTGTTTTGAGACAGCATCATCGTTGGTAAGACCGATTACCTGAGTAATATCGAATTTAAATTTATCGCCGAATTCGTGAAAGAATTGTTGAGCAGCTAAAGGGTAGGCACTATAGCCATCTGCGATAAATCTGAAGTTTTGAGGCAACTCTTTGAGATGGTGAAAGGCCATACGCATTGCAAGAATGCAAGGACCTACCCCGCGATTATCAGAAACCTGATAACCAATGAGGGAACGGCTAGCAGCGTCCATGATAAACCAGATGTAAGCTTTTACACCACGGATTTTGATATAGGTTTCATCTGCTGTAAATACTTTGCTAGTACCATAATCATAGTTATCTACAAAGGGTTTTATACACATAGAGGCAGTTTTGCAGTAATTAGCAACACTTTGATGGGATATATTGATATTGTATAAATCATGTAAAGCATGCGTTGTTTTTCTTAATGAAAGACCAAGATTCACATGAAGGGTAAGGCATAGAGCCATGGTGTTAGAATCAAATTTAGTAAATTTTAGTGAAGATGCATTTTTAGGTAATGAATTTAAATCCATCTGAAAGAAATCGATGGTAAATTCACGATAGATGTAATGGAGTTTATAGAGACTCTTACCGTAGGTTTCTTCTAAATGTTTTTTCTTAACCTTCTTTAGGTTGTGAAGATAATAAGGACAGTTAGGATTGATACATTTATGTATGATAAAGTGTTTGCGATCTTTCTTGTGTTCAAGGGTATGGTTACAATGTGGGCATTTTAAAGAAGTACTTTTTGAAAACCTATTGTCCTTTGTTGGAGAAAAATGGGTTTGGCATACTTTGCATAGAACTTGGCTTTTTTTCTTGCCATCGTTCCACATGAGGTAATCAACAGGAGCATTACAAGCAGGGCAACAACAAGAGGTGGGGATATCGCACACTGTGCGCCTGAAAACAGGCTTAATAGTTTTGTTGTAACGCTTTTGGT
>JAWXVD010000004.1:0-79395 GCA_044425705.1 Eubacteriales bacterium
AGTTGTTGGTTTTGATTTTGCTTAAAAGACATTTATTTATACCTCGCTTCGTTGATAAATCTATTATAACATCGAAACGAGAACTTGTGTAGTTATGCATTAGTTTTGACACTCAAACCATGTTTAATTATAATAGCTTCGCTTGGCCATAACACAAACCAAAAATGATGAGGATAAATTTTTATATCCTTATATTTCATTAGCAACTGCTTTCTTATTGGTAAACCAAAAGAAAATAGAACTAATAACTAACAATAATACTGCAATATAAAACCCATAAATCTTACTACCAAATATATCTTCTGCATACCCTGTAATACTAGGGGCTAGAATAGAACCACTCATACCAAAAAAATTAAAGATACCGAGACCTGTTGTTTTTGCTTTATCAGAAATAGCACCAGATACATGTGGCACAATTAGAGGATCAATGGCTTGCTTCCCACATAGCCCATAAAGTCCTAAGCATAATAATAAGGCCCACATAATACTAAAATTGCTAATCAATATAATCATAATCGCCGAACCACATTGTAGCCATGTCATCATGGTGACACGTTTTTGACTAAACTTATCTAAGATTTTACCCAAAAACATAGCTCCTGGAATAGAAACCAATGCTACGATACAAGCATATACACTGGCTGCACTTCCTTCTACACCTCTCTCTGTTTCTAAAAACGAGGGTAACCAGGTCACTATCATATAATACCCATAGCAAGTACTGAAATAAAAGAAATAAGTACCTATCATTCTTAATTCGAAAAAAGATTTATAATCTACACTTGTAGATTGTTGTTCCCTCGGAAGTAAATTTCTCTGCGTTGCATCTTGCACACTTTGCAAAACTTCATTTTGTTTCTTTTTACTTGGCTTATCGTTTTGTAACCCAACGGCAAATGATATAGTTACTAGAACTACAAGAAATGCTACACCAAAGACCATTGACTGCCACGGTAAACCTGCACTCTTAACTAGAAGACCACCTGATAAATATCCTACAATCATACCGATAGCACAACCATTATTAATAATAGCAGTTGCAAAATATTTATATTTTGCTGGTACATTTTCACCCGAAAGAGAAAAAGCACCGCTATAATAAGTTCCTGTTCCAATACCCGCCATCAAGCTTCCTACAAACATCATGGTGATATTACTAGCAAATCCAATCACTATAATTCCTAATGCAAAAAGAATAAATCCAGGGATCAAAACAACCTTCTTCCCTACTTTATCCATTAGAATTCCGCCTGGAATTTGAGTAAATACATATCCCATAAAATACATGCTTGAAATCATACCCATTGTTAAACCTGAATAAGTTCCAATAGTAACCTGAATTTCATCATAAATAGGAGTCAACATGGTGCGATAAATCCAAATACTCATCCAACCGAGACATAACAAGATAACTACTTTTTTCCAATATGCCAGTTTGGCTTTTTGCATCACGTATTCCCCTTTCTGAGATATATTAATTTCATATATTTTACAATTTTGACAGATTTTTTTCATTGTCCGAAATATCTAATCTCATTTTTTTCTTTTGTCCATTACGCACAAAGATACGTGTTATCATCAATAAAACCTTGCCTCAACAATTATTTATATGCTTAACAATAATTTATTTTATTTTTTGTAACCCAGTCCAAGCACTGCCCATAGTATATACTATAAATTAAAAATTTGGAGGCACAATATGAGTGACTTAACAGCAACAAACTGTGATTGCAATCGCAATGACTGTAACAACGGATGCGGCGGAAGCGGAAATGGCTTTATTTGGATTATTATTCTTTTATTCTTATGCGGAGGCTGCGGCGGTAATGATTGCGGCGGCGGTTTCGGAAATATCTTTGGTGGTGGCTGTGGCTGCAACTCAGGATGCGGTAATGACTGTGGTGGTGGATGCGAATGGATTATTATCTTATTGATCCTTTTCTGCTGTTGTGGTAATGGCGGATTTAACCTCTGCTAATATAATCTCTGGACATTGAGGGTGAAAATAAATTTTCACCCTTAACGTCTGTGGTTCCACCCTTGCAAGCAAGTGAAATCACTGGACTTAAATATAGAAATAGGCTTCTTAGGAGGCCTATTTCTACGTTGTAAATTTACTTATATTCATTCAAAAATAGACACTACTATTTATTCAGGCATATTCATTATTATCATTACATACACTTCTATAAAGACATAAGGATTTCAGATATGGAGAAAAATGAAAATGAGGCTGTTGCTATGTTTGATACACTTTATACCACCAATCATTTACAGATTATGAAAATTATACTTCCTTATCTGGAAGCCGATTTACAAAAGAAACTAGCAATTTACATTAAGTTTCAAGAAATGAAATATACCATGAATTTTTTTAAAGAACATTCTATATCTGGATGTGACCGATTATTTTGCAAAAAAGATTTTGACATGAATCATATGTTACATGACATGGCACCATATTTCACTGAAAAAGAGCGAAATCTGGCAAGTCAATATTCTAATATTAAGAATATGATGGATTCCATGGAACAATTCGCACCAATTATCAAAATGTTTCAGGCTAGCGGTGGAATGGGTGACAATATGGATTTCCTAAAAGGTATGCTAAGCCCTGAACAAGTAGATATGTTTGAAATGTTCCAACAATTCGATTTTTAAAACAAATCTGATGATTATTAGTAAATATTTTCAACCACACCAGAACCATATGCATCTAAGAAACGATAGATTACATGAAAGGATTATAAATATGAGCGAAACTAACCAATGGATGAATGACCCAACGCTACAAAAGATTCCCAGAATTAAACTAGAATTTATACAAAAGTTATTTTTTGAAGGGAAGAAATTAAGTCCAAAAGAAATGCTACCCTTCTTTTTATCTGTTGCAACCAGAAGCAAAAAAGAAAACATTCAATTTAGCGAGGAAGAAATGCAAACCATTGTGAATGTATTAAAAAACCATGCCACACCAGAAGAAATCACGAAAATGAATCAGGCAATGAAAATGATGCGTGCACAATCCACTTCAAAATAATTATTTACACACAAAAAGACGAACTTTGTTCGTCTTTTTTAATAGATCACAACTGGTGTACCCACTTGAACCATATCATATAAAATTTCCACTTGTTCTAATGGTAAATTGATACATCCATGAGAACCACTTGTTTCATATATATCACCACCAAATTCATCACGCCACGTAGCATCATGAATCCCTATCCCTTTGTAAACAGGCATCCAATAATACACAAATGACTGGTAAGTAGCACCCGTTAAGATTCTGTTTTTTTGTTTTGCGTAGATGTCACAAACCATGGCTGGGGTTGCCATTCCACCCAACACACTTCCCGTCACAATGTCTGTTTCTAATTGATCTATGCCATCAACTACATAGTACAGTTTTTGATTTGTCAAATCAATTTCAATATAATTTGGCCCTAAGACCTGCTGGCCTTTATATGTTTCTTCTCGAAGATACACAGGTTCTCTTTCACTGCTTTCCCTTGTGACCATATTCTCTAACAACCATGATACTTCTGTTTCCTGATCTAAAGTATTTCCATAATCTCCCTTTGTAATCAATACCTCTTCCCCATCACGGGTTACGAATGTATGATTGTTATAGGTATCATATTTCTCAGCAAGATTTGCTATAAATTCTGTGACAGCCTCTTCATCAACAGATAAATTCCCATCTTCCTCTAATAAAATCCACTGGCTGATTTCTTTTGGTGTCACAACTTCTTTATCTTCTCCAAACAGATAGGTAAGATTCCATTCTTGATAAGCATTGATCTGCTCCCAAAGTTCTAAAACACTCTTATCTTGATCCGAATAGGATAACTGGCTGTAACACTCATATGCTACTAAGTCAATCTTAGTATGTTCAGCCTTAACTTCTCTTAAAATCACTTCTTTTGCTCTTTCAGTATCTAATACCAATTGATGCTCATCTACTAATTCAAATCCATCTTCTGTTAGAATAATTTCTACTTCATAAGACACATCCTCATTTCGACTTTGTATGCAAACAAGTTGCTCTATTTCTTCTGACAGCAATTTTTCATCATACAATACCTGTGGTTGTAAATTGAAAGAACCGCCAGTCTTAAAGAATAATATCCCCCAAATGAATGGATTTTGTTGTATGATGTATTGGTTTAATCCATCTGTAAAATCATATGTATATTGCATGGTTTCCCCTGCAATATACTCCGTTCCTTCAGCTGTGATAATTGCAAAATCTGGTATCCCTTCCAAATCATCTATTGTTGCAAACGCCTGCACCAATGAATCACTTACAGTTTCATCAGTAGAGGAATTCATCATTTCTTCTACTAATTGCTCATTTAATTCTTCTACTGTTTTTCCAGTAACATACACACCATTAATCCATGTATGGAAGGGAAATCTGTCAGTATAATAAAATGCCAACATCAGATAGCACAACATCACGAAAACAATGGAACCAATTATGATATAACTTCCTGCCTTAAACCATTTCTTCATATGTATTATATTCTTTACTCTTTCATGTCCTCAGCATCAAATGCATCACTAATGGCAGCTCCAGCTGGAACCATAGGAAATACTTTGTCATCTTCATGAATCACACATTCAATTAACACTGGTTTCTTTAATGCAATCGCTTTTTCTATTGCAGGTCCTACTTCTTCTTTTGTGGTAACTTTAATGGCTTCACAGCCTAGTCCTACAGCTACCTTACAGAAATCCACACCATCATCTAAGATAGTTTGTGAATATCTATGATCATAGAATAAAGTTTGCCACTGTCTAACCATCCCAAGTACGTGGTTATTAATCACCACTTGAATAATTGGAATTTGATAACGGCTAGCAGTTGCCAATTCATTCATATTCATACGGAAACAACCATCTCCTGCTACATTGATACAAATTTTTTCTGGTTGACCCATTTTTGCACCAATACAAGCTCCTAATCCATACCCCATAGTTCCTAATCCACCTGATGAGAGAAAAGTTCTTGGGCTAGTATATTTATAGAATTGAGCTGCCCACATCTGATGTTGTCCTACATCTGTAGTAATAATAGCTTTCCCTTCCGTTACACGATCAATTTCCTCTATTACATATGGGCAACATAGCTGACTTTCATCATAACGAAGTGGATACTTAGCTTTTAATCCTTTGATATGTGTAGTCCATTCCTTATGATCCTGCTGCTCTAATCTGGCATTGATAAATGTCAATACATCCTTCAAATCACCAACAACAGAAGCATATGTTTTAATATTTTTATCAATTTCTGCTGCATCAATATCAATCTGTAATACTTTTGCATTCCGCGCAAACATAGTTGAATTTCCGATAACACGATCTGAGAATCTAGCGCCTAAAGAAATTAACAAATCACATTCACTGACACCAAAATTTGATGTTTTTGTACCATGCATCCCTATCATACCTGTATATAATTCATCATATCCATCGAATGCACCCTTACCCATCAAGGTGTCACAAACTGGACAATCTACCAATTTAGCAAATTCACGAACTGCTTTGCTAGCACCAGAAATCACAGCACCACCACCTAAATAAATATATGGTTTTTTTGCCTCTTTAATCAAGGTGATGGCATTTTCAATGTCATCTTCATTGAAACGGTTCCAATGTTTGATTTTTTCTGGTTTCTCTGGTTCAAATTCACATAAATTCGCTGTTACATCTTTTGTAATGTCAACTAATACAGGTCCAGGTCTACCACTTTTGGCAATGGTGAATGCCTTTCTAAGAGTATCCGCTAAAATAGTAACATCTTTTACAATATAACCGTGTTTTGTAATAGGCATAGTCACACCTGCAATATCTACCTCTTGAAAAGAATCTTTTCCAAGCAATGGTAAATTTACATTAGCAGTGATTGCCACCATAGGCACTGAATCCATAAATGCTGTAGCAATTCCTGTTACTAAATTTGTAGCGCCTGGTCCGCTGGTCGCCAAACAAACACCTACTTTACCAGTTGCTCTGGCATAACCATCGGCTGCATGAGCTGCCCCTTGCTCATGTGATGTTAAAACATGAAAAATTTCATCTTGATGCTTATACAAAGCATCATATACATTTAAAATAGTACCTCCTGGATAACCAAATACTGTATTAACCCCTTGTTCTTTTAAACATTCAATTACAATTTCCGCCCCTGTTAATTGCATGTAACCCTCCATTCTCACCCAAAGAATATCCCTACAGTTCTCACGTGACCTGTATCAGAATACCTTCTATGCTTTTTTAATTTTATGATATAACATATAATTTTTAACTTTCGTGTTTAAGTCCAGTGATTTCACTTGCTTGCAAGGGTGAAATCACAGACACTTATCTAGGTAATTCCAAAACCGCCCCTCTATTACCACTTGTTACAAGTGCACGATATCTTGATAAATATCCCGTTGTAATTTCAGGCTCTCTTGGTACCCATTTTGCTTTTCTTTCTGCCATTACATCATCTGATACCACTACATTAATGGTATTTGCAGGAATGTCAATTTTAATGATATCTCCTTCTTCTACCAAGGCAATCGGTCCACCTACTGCTGCCTCTGGTGATACGTGCCCGATAGATGCACCACGAGAAGCACCTGAAAATCTACCATCTGTAATTAATGCCACACTAGAACCTAGGCCCATACCTGCAATAGCTGAGGTAGGATTTAACATTTCACGCATACCTGGTCCTCCTTTAGGACCTTCATAACGAATCACAACTACATCCCCTGCTACAATCTTACCACCTTTAATAGCTCCAATGGCATCTTCTTCACAATCAAATACTCTAGCTGGACCTTCATGAACAAGCATTTCTTCTACTACAGCGGAACGTTTTACCACACAAGTATCAGGTGCAATATTTCCTTTCAATACAGCAATACCACCCACTTCACTATATGGATTTTCAATTGGTCTGATAACTTCTGGATCTTTATTGACACAGTTAGCAATATTCTCTCCTACTGTTTTTCCAGTACAAGTAATCAAATCTGTATGTAATAAGCCTTTTTTGTTTAATTCGTTCATCACTGCATAGACACCACCAGCCTCTTGTAAATCTTCCATATAGGTATGACCTGCTGGTGCAAGATGACAAAGATTTGGTGTTTTTGCACTGATTTCATTAGCTACATCTAAATCTAAGGTAATGCCTGCTTCATGAGCAATTGCTGGTAAATGAAGCATAGAATTTGTAGAACATCCTAAAGCCATATCTATTGCTAAGGCATTCATAAATGCTTTTTCTGTCATAATATCTCTCGGTTTAATGTCTTTTTCCAATAATTCCATAATTTTCATACCTGCATGTTTTGCAAGACGAATTCTCTCAGAGTATACTGCTGGAATGGTTCCATTTCCTTGTAGTCCCATACCGATGGCTTCTGTTAAACAGTTCATCGAATTGGCTGTATACATACCAGAACAAGAACCGCATGTTGGACATGCACTTTCTTCAAACTCCGTCAATTCTTCTGTACTCATCATGCCTGCTGCATGAGAACCTACCGCCTCAAACACACTTGATAAGCTAGTCTTACATCCTTTTACACGCCCTGCCAGCATTGGTCCACCTGATACAAAAATTGTTGGAATATTCAATCTTGCAGCCGCCATCAAAAGACCTGGCACATTTTTATCACAGTTTGGAATACAAACCAAGGCATCTAACCCATGAGCCATAGCCATACATTCTGTACTATCTGCAATCAAATCTCTTGTCACAAGCGAATATTTCATTCCTACATGTCCCATAGCGATTCCATCACAAACAGCAATGGTTGGAAACATCACTGGTGTTCCACCTGCCATAGCAACACCCATTTTCACTGCATCTGCAATTTTATCAAGATTCACATGACCTGGTACAATTTCATTATACGAACTCACTACCCCAATTAAGGGTCTATTCATTTCTTCCTTTGTATATCCTAACGCATTAAATAACGAACGATGTGGTGCTTGTGTGGCACCTTTATTCACTGAATCACTTCTCATGATGATACTCCATCCCTATATCCTATTATTTAGATTAAGCAAGGTAATCTATAACCCTCTATCACTATTTTTATGTAAGTGATGAAACTACTTTAAGTTTACTCACTTACCTTTCAAAAATAGGGTCGTTTTGAAAACAACCCTTTTTTGATACATTGTACTTATTATAAAACAATTTTTCTTATTTGCCTACTATTTTTATATCTTTTCTCTCTATATAAATCAATTTATCGATTTGTATAGAATCAAAAAATTGCTATCTTACCTTTGCAAAACATCATGGCTAAATATTTGCTACAATCAAATCCCCCATCTGGCTACAAGTTACTTTTGTACAGCCCTCCGACATAATATCACCTGTACGATAACCAGCTTGCAACACTTTTTGCACTGCATTTTCAATAGCATCTGCTTCCTTATCTAAGTCAAAGGTATAGCGAAGCATCATAGAAGCTGAAAGAATCGTTGCAATTGGGTTTGCCAAATCCATGCCTGCAATATCAGGTGCCGAACCATGGCTTGGTTCGTATAAACCAAACTTTGTATCGTTTAAACTAGCTGATGCTAACATACCGATGGAACCAGTCACCATACTTGCCTCGTCTGATAAAATATCTCCAAACATATTTTCTGTTAAAATCACATCAAATTGTGCTGGATTCTTCACTAACTGCATGGCACAATTATCTACCAACATATGCTCTACCGTTACATCTGGATAGTCTTTCGCCACTTCATTGACAACAGCTCTCCACAACCTAGAAGAATCTAATACATTAGCCTTATCTACACTGGTCACTCTATTGTCTCTTTTTCTAGCAATATCAAAAGCCTTAATAGCAATTCTCTTAATTTCATTCTCATCATAAGTCAAAGTATCTTTTGCAATTCTCACACCATCTACTTCTTCTGTACTACGTGCTCCAAAGTAAAGACCACCTGTTAATTCACGCATAATCATCATATCGAATCCTTGACTGCTGATTTCTTCTTTTAAAGGACACGCACCTGCTAACTCTTCATAAAGAATGGCTGGACGTAAATTAGCAAATAAATTCAAGGCTTTTCTGATTCCTAACAATCCTGCTTCAGGTCTTAGATTGGCTGGTAATTGGTACCAAGGTGAGGTATTCGTATCCCCACCGATAGAACCCATCAATACAGCATCTGCTGCTTTTGCATCTGCAATAGCTTCTTCAGTTAATGGCATACCATGCACATCAATAGATGCTCCTCCTAATAAAATATCTTTATATTCAATTTCATGATCATATGCTTTCGCTACTTGATTTAATACTTTTCTAGCCTCTGCCACAATTTCAGGACCGATGCCATCTCCTGCAATACTTCCAATATGTAATTTCATCTCAATAACCATACCTTTCTCATATAAATAGCTGAACTGTTACTAACAGTGTACCATATCTCTGCTATCATTTAAAATAGATATCATTCATACATAGTATAACTGGTAGTTATATTATGTCGTACGAAAAATACTCTTAGACATTTGACTAAGAGTATCTCTCATATTAATGATTAGATAATGCGATGGGAATACTTCTATCAAAAATTAAACTATACTGTATTTTCCTTTATAGAGAAATACAACTTTCTTTGTTTTTCTCATAAAACTTTTTAACAATCTCTTCTGCACCACAATTCACACTATTTTCTCTTACAAATTCATACAATTGCTGAATTTCTCCAACCTCGCACTCTAATTCATCTGCAATGATTTCTATCGTTTTATACTTTTGTATTTTTTTCATCATTTGTGTTGCCAATTTCAAGATACTTCCTTGCTCTATCCCTCTCTCTATCCCACGTTGTTCGATTCCATCACTTAAATTACACATAACGCCTACCTCACTTTCTATATTCTGAGTCATGGGGATTTGAAATTCCTCATGCAATCTTTTTTTCTTTTCTTCCGCCGAAATCTTATCCTTTAACAAAATATCCAGTAGCTTCAACACTTCATGCTCTGTATCTTCACTAGCGCCTAGACAAATCATCATGACATTAATTAAATCATAATATTTTACAGATTGCTGTACATCTCCTACAAGATTATTCTCTATCATCTGATAGGAAGTAATGGTATTCTGGTGTTTCTTTGGTGGATTTGTACAGATCCATACAGAATATACTTTTTGAAATTTTTCGTAATGAGACTTAAAAAACACAGTACCAGACTGTGCCGATATCATACGACTACTATAGTAGACTCCTCGTGTAACTAAGGGATACCCTGGTGTATAATCATTCTGTGCTTCTAGATTAATAATCAATCTAATGGCACCTTGTACTGTTGGTACAGAAGATATATAATCAAAATGCATACCTACCTCCAAAGAACCTCTCATAGTTTTAAGGCTAATCCTTCAAAGTAGTAATTCCATTTCCATCCTTCTTCTGCTTTTATTACTGGGTGATTTCAAAGCGAGAAGACTATTCTCTTAATTTCCTAGAAAAGGATAGATTACAGATACTTTCGTATTTGTTATACGAATACAATTATACGAAGTTGTTAGAACTCTTGCTTTTGTAGCTATATTATAAGCAATGTTTTAAGAAAAAACAAGTAGTAAATTATATTTATTGCAACTTAAGGGTAGACAAATACCTCCTTAAATTAGACAAGTAAATTTTTCTAATTTAAGGAGGCACTTTTACGAACATCAACCCCAAAGTTATAAAAAATACCATCCAAGACATTATTTATCAAATGGGTATTGCTGTTGACTTTATAGGTGATTCACATTGAATCTGTACTAATTATTAACTATTCTCCTACTTTTTCAACTTGTGAAATAGCACTTTTTGCCATAGGAATACGACAATTTTTATTGTTACCAAATTCTACAATGACTGTGTCATCTGTAATGTCGATAATAATTCCGTAAAATCCACTACTTGTTAATACACTATCACCAATTTCCATAGATGCTAACATAGAGCCTACTCTCTTTTGTTCTTTCTTCTGTGGACGAATCATCATAAAATAAATAAATGCTACGATAAGCACAAGATATGCTACCATAATAAATCCAGCATTATCTGCTGTGGCTTCTGTTAATAAAATACCCATTTTGGTTTCCTCCTAAAATCATTTCACTTATCTGTGAAATGTAATCCTTATTATCATACACAATAATGAGAAAAGCATCAAGTGTTTTCTTATTTTTTTAATCGTTTACACAAGTAACTTTTAATCTATTGGTGTATTCATACGTTCCAATTTAAACTTTTTATATGCTGCAAAATTCCCTGCATCAAGGGCATCTCTAATTTCTTCCATCATGGTATTGTAAAAATACAAATTATGAAGCACACATAGACGCATCCCTAGCATTTCTTTGGCTTTTAATAAATGGCGAATGTAAGCTCTTGAATATCTTCTACAAGCTGGACATTGACAGCCTTCTTCGATTGGACGTAAATCTTTTTCAAACTTCTGATTGAATAAATTAATCTTACCATGATTAGTGTATAGATGACCATGACGACCATTTCTACTAGGATAAACACAGTCAAAGAAATCTACACCACGTTCTACTGCTTCTAAAATATTGGCGGGTGTACCCACGCCCATCAGATAAGTCGGTTTATGAAGTGGTAAATATGGTACTGTTTCATCTAAAATATGATACATTTCTTCATGGGATTCTCCTACTGCAAGGCCTCCCACTGCATAGCCGTCTAATTCCATTTCTGAGATACGTTTTGCATGATCAATTCTGATTTCTGGATATACTGCACCTTGATTGATTCCAAATAACATTTGTTTCTTATTAATAGTACTTTCTAATTGATTCAATCGATCCATCTCTGCTTTAGAACGTTCTAACCATCTCGTGGTTCTCTCCACTGATGGTGTAACGTATTCTTTACTGGCTTTTGCTGGTGGACATTCATCAAATGCCATAGCTATGGTTGAAGCCAGGTTAGATTGAATTTGCATGCTCTCCTCTGATCCCATAAAAATTTTGCGTCCATCAATATGGGAGCTAAAGTAAACACCTTCTTCTTTGATTTTACGTAGTCCTGCCAAAGAAAACACTTGGAATCCACCAGAATCTGTTAAAATGGGTTTCTCCCAGGACATAAATTTATGTAATCCACCTACTTCATGGATGAGTTTATCACCTGTTCTCACGTGTAAATGGTAGGTGTTGGATAATTGCACCTGTGTCTTAATCCCCTCTAAATCTTCTGTAGAAACTGCGCCTTTAATCGCTGCTACTGTTCCCACATTCATAAAAACTGGTGTCTGAATATCTCCATGAACAGTATGCAGTACACCACGCTTTGCACGTCCTTCTTGTTTTAATAATTGATACATCTAAAATTTGATCCTTTCTCATTTAAGTTCAGTGAGTTCACTTGCTTGCAAGGTTGAAATCACAGACACTGAGGGCGAAAATTTATTTTCACCCTTTGTATTACAATTGTTTTTGTAACATTCGTTCAGCAATTTCTCCATCTGTCATATTTGGATTAACAGAAATCATTTCTGCAATCATTGTCACAAAAGACACTTCTACTCCCAAAAGCCTTGAAATTTCTTCAGGTGTTGTTAATTGGATTAATATTTTTCGAATCAAGTTAATCTTTCCTTTCATTTCACCTCTAACTTCACCTTCAGCCATTGCATCTTCTCTTTCTAATCGGATATGCTGTTCTTCATCATATTCAAAAATTGTCATAGGCTTTGCCTCCAACTGATTTTTTCTCAAAAATTCACTTAATATATTTTCACTAAAGCATTTTCTTTTTCCTTAAAAATCATACGAAAAATAGTGTCTTTACTGGTTCTTAACATTTTTGTCATCTGGTATCCTCCTTGATAAAGATTACGCAGAAGATACGCCTTTTCCATTATAGTTTATCTTCTGCTTTGTTATTATGTGAAAGCGAGAAGACTGTTCTCTAATTTCCAGAAAAGGATAGAATCGATTATTGATACTTTCAACATCGTGAAAGCTATAGAATTCTTGTTTTTGTACTTTCATATTATCAAAAAAACTTCTTGATTGCAAATACTATTTTTTTTGCTATAATGGAGTACAGTATGGAATACTACAGATTACATGCAATGTAAACTATAAAAAATAGAGAAAAGAGGTGTCTATGGCTGGTTCAACATTTGGCAAACATTTTAGCATAACAACTTGGGGTGAATCTCACGGCAAGGCCATCGGTGTGGTGATTGACGGATGCCCTGCTGGATTATCTTTGTGTGAAGAGGATATCCAATATTATTTAAACAAGAGAAAACCTGGACAAAGCAAATACACTACTCCTCGTAAAGAGGATGATGCTGTTTCCATTTTATCAGGTGTTTTTGAAGGTAAAACTACAGGATGCCCTATTTCATTAATGGTAATGAACACTTCTCAGATATCAAAGGATTATACAGAAATTGCTTCTTATTACAGACCTGGTCACGCTGATTTTACCTTTGATGAGAAATATGGTTTTAGAGATTATCAAGGTGGCGGCCGAACTTCTGGAAGAGAGACTATTGGCCGTGTGGCTGCTGGTGCCATTGCCACACTTATTTTAAAACAACTAGGTATCACCATTACTGGTTATACCAAATCCATCGGTCCTATTACTTGCAATCTTGCAAATTTTATAGTCGAGAATATAGATATCACCCCTACAAAGATGCCTGATACTGAAGCTTCTCTAAAAGCCCAAGCCTATTTAGAAGACTGTATGATGAAGAAAGACTCTGCTGGTGGTGTTGTGGAATGTATGGTAACTGGTCTTCCTGTCGGAATTGGAGAACCAGTTTTCGATAAATTAGATGCTTCTCTCGGAAAAGCAATTATGTCAATAGGTGCTGTAAAAGCTTTTGAAATTGGGGATGGTGTAGCTGTTTCTACTAGCAATGGTTCTTCAAACAATGATGCCTTTTATATGAAAGATGGAAATGTATCAAAGAAAACCAATCATGCTGGGGGTATTTTAGGTGGATTAAGTGATGGTTCCACGTTAACACTTCGTGCTTACATAAAACCAACTCCGTCTATTTTTTCAGAACAAGAAACAGTAAATAAAGATGGTGAAAATATATCTATCAATATTAAAGGCCGCCATGACCCCATTATTGTACCACGTGCAGTTGTGGTAGTGGAGGCCATGACAGCCCTTACGATTCTTGATTTATTATTATCTAATATGGCTAGTAAAATGGAAGGAATCCTTACATTTTATCAGCAATAACTCAATCCTTTAATTCATGAAAAATTACACTATTAGGCCGATTCACTTGGATATCTTTTCCATCCATAACGAGTAGGCCTTTTTCTGTATCTACTGCAAAAAAAGTCATAGTATTAGACTCATGATTCAAGGCAACTAAATGTCTATTATCTGGGAATAAAGCTGCATCCTTTGGATAATCTCCGCTAATTGGTAGGCAGAATAGCTTTGTTAATAAACCTGTTTCCTTATCTACTTTATATAAGATAACACTATTATCTCCTGCATTAGAGCTACAAATGTAATTATAGTCTTCCGAGAAATTTAATGCACTTGCTGCAGCACCTACTGAATGGTAATCATTTAAGGTACCAATGGTTTGGATTTTTTCAAATTCTGGATTACCATCTGCCTCTTGATAAGAATATACATCAATACAATTCTTTAATTCATGTACGATATAAACAAATCTACCATCTTTTGAATTTTTCAAATGACGTGGTGCAGATTCTTGTTCACTTCTTATCATATCTACTAAGGTCAACTTTCCAGTTGTAAAATTCAATCGATATACATTTACGTGATCCATTCCTAAATCAGCAGCACATAAATATTTATTATCTCTCGTCATTCTCGCACAGTTAATATGTGGACGGAAATTTCGTTCTGCAACGCTCCCCCAGCCTCTATGGTAAATTTCATCTGTAATTTCACCAATTCTACCATCGTCAAATAAGCGAAGAACTGTTACTTTTCCATCGTGGTATCCTGCTACAAAAAGAAATTTATCTTCATAATCAGTAGACAAATAACAACCTCTCATACCATTAATAGAAGCAAAATTAATCATAGATAAACTACCATCTGGTCCAATCCTATAACCCTCTACTCCAAAGTCGGTAATAGAATATAGGAATTTTCTATTTTTTGAAATGGTGATATAACTAGAATTTGTAATTTCTACTTCATCCTTTTCTGTAAAACGTCCTTTTTCAACATCTACATCATAAATTTTAATGCCATGGTGATCACCTGCTGTATAGGTAGATACATAGGCTACATATCTTTTTTCTTTCATCTTAATAACCAAACCTTTCTCTTAATACTAATCAAAAATCTGATTTTTTCAGTCTCACAACTCCACTGTTTCGTTACAATCTTCAATCCTTTCTTATCTTATCATATGTATTTGAATTTGTTAATATATTTTCAAATTTATTATTGACATTTATGAACTATTTAGTATAATTAATTCGAAATGAAGTTTAGTGATTGTAAACTTACAGTTTATTAACACATAACTCTCAGAACACAATAGGCGATAAATTGGAGGGTGATTTTTTGGATATAGGAAATCATATTAAAGAATTGCGAGTCAAAAAAGGACTCACACAAGAAGAGCTGGCAGATCGTGCTGAACTTTCAAAAGGATTCATTTCTCAGCTCGAACGTAACTTGACCTCACCTTCTATTGCTACATTAATGGATATTTTACAATGTCTAGGAACCGACTTAAGTGATTTTTTCTCAAAAGATGACGATGAAACACAGATTGTATTCCATGACCCAGACTATTTTGAAAAAATTGATGGTGATTACAGAAATAAAACAGAATGGATTATCCCAAATGCGCAAAAAAATATTATGGAGCCCATTCGACTTACTTTAGAACCAGGTGGTTCTACTTATCCTGACAATCCCCATGAAGGCGAAGAATTCGGTTATGTTTTAAGCGGTAGTATTCACCTTCACATTGGAAAGAAATGCTATAAAGCAAAAAAAGGAGAATCTTTCTATTTTATTCCTTCCTCTACACATTATATTACAGCAAGTCAAAAATATGGTGCTACTCTCATATGGGTTAGTAGTCCACCAAGTTTTTAGATAGGAGAAACCAATGAGTACAAAATTAATTGATTTACAACACATTACAAAATCTTATGGTGATAATATCGTATTAGACGATATGAGTTTATATGTCAGAGAAAATGAGTTTTTAACATTATTAGGTCCTAGTGGATGTGGAAAAACCACTACTTTACGTATTATTGGTGGATTTGAACAAGCCAATAGCGGCACTGTATTATTTGATGGAAAAGATATTAGTTCTCTTCCTCCGAATAAAAGACAATTAAACACTGTATTTCAAAAGTATGCTCTTTTTACTCACATGAATATTGCTGAGAATATAGCTTTTGGATTGAAAATAAAAGGCAAAAGCAAAGCCTATATAGGCGATAAAATTAAATATGCCTTAAAACTTGTGAATCTCGATGGATTCGGTTCTCGTATGCCTGACTCCTTAAGTGGTGGACAACAACAGCGTATTGCGATTGCTCGTGCGATTGTTAACGAACCTAAGGTACTCTTACTAGACGAACCACTTGGTGCTCTCGATTTAAAATTACGCCAAGACATGCAATATGAATTAATCCGATTAAAAAACGAACTAGGTATTACCTTTATCTATGTTACTCACGACCAAGAAGAAGCCTTAACTATGTCTGATACCATTGTGGTTATGAACCAAGGCTATATTCAACAGATTGGTACACCTGAAGATATTTACAATGAGCCTGAAAATGCTTTTGTGGCTGATTTCATCGGTGATGGTAACATTATTCCTTCTACTATGGTGGAAGATAAATTGGTAAGTATTCTAGGCATCAAATTTAGCTGCGTAGATACAGGATTTGGCAGAAATAAACCTGTTGATGTGATGATTCGCCCCGAAGATATTGAGTTGGTTGCTCCTGAACTAGGTACAATACAAGGACAGGTAACACATTTGATTTTCAAAGGTGTGCATTATGAAATGGAAGTTACTGCAAATAATTTTATTTGGCTAGTACACTCAACTGTTCTGGTACCCGTTGGTACTCATGTAGGTATAAAGGTAGACCCTTTTAATATTCAGATTATGAATAAACCTGCTTCTGAAGACGAGGAGGCTGTGCTATTAGATGAATAGAAAATTATTGTCTGGACCTTATTTATTTTGGATTATTGCGTTTATTGTAATTCCATTATTTATGGTTGTATTTTATGGTTTTACAGATAATACTGGCGCATTTACGTTAGAAAACATTATTGCCATCACTACTGCTGAACATTCCAAAGCATTATGGCTCTCTATGCTACTTTCCTTCATCAGTACTGTGATTTGTTTTATATTGGCCTATCCGTTAGCTTTTATACTATCTCGTATGGAAGTAAAACAAAATAGTTTTATTGTCTTAATTTTTATCTTGCCTATGTGGATGAACTTTTTATTACGAACTCTTGCATGGCAAACTTTATTAGAAAAAACTGGCGTCATTAATAGTATTCTAACGTATCTTAATTTACCTACTTTGAATATTATTAATACTGTTTATGCCATTGTATTAGGTATGGTATATAACTTTTTGCCTTTTATGATTCTACCTATTTACAATTCTCTAACGAAAATTGACCCTAGTGTCGTCAATGCAGCTAGAGACTTAGGTGCTACTGAGAAACAAACCTTCATGAAAATTATATTGCCGCTAACCGTTCCTGGTATCGTCAGCGGTATTACCATGGTATTCATTCCTTCCTTAACTACTTTTGTAATCAGTAATATTTTAGGAGGTAGCAAAATTCTATTAATCGGTAATGTCATCGAACAAGAATTTACCACTGCTAGCAACTGGAATTTAGGAAGTGGACTTTCTATTGTACTGATGGTATTTATCGTCATCAATATGGTAATATCTTCTGCCTTAGATAAAGATGGGGAGGGTACAATGTTATGATAAAATCAACTGCACAAAAAATTTACATCGGACTGATCTTTATTTTTTTATATGCCCCTATCGCAACTTTAGTAGTGCTTTCCTTTAATAATAGTACTACACGAGCGAAATGGGGTGGATTCACCTTTAATTGGTACATAGAATTATTTCAAAATGATTCTATTATGCAAGCACTTTACAATACCTTAGCCATTGCATTTCTTTCAGCTACCATTGCTACCGTCATTGGAACGATTGCTTGTATCGCATTACAAGGCATGAAGAAAAGAAGCAAGGCTGTATTAATCGGGATTACCAATATTCCTATGCTCAATGCTGATATTGTGACTGGTATTGCTCTTATGCTTTTATTCATTAGTATCGGTGCAAAATTTGGCTTTGGTACTATTTTAATTGCTCATATAACATTTAACATTCCTTACGTAATGCTTAGCATTATGCCAAGGTTGCGCCAACTGAATCCAAGCACTTATGAAGCTGCCTTAGATTTAGGAGCTTCCCCATTGAAAGCGTTTTTTAAGGTAGTGTTTCCTGATTTATTACCTGGTATTGTGGCTGGTTTTTTATTGGCCTTTACTATGTCCTTAGATGATTTTATTATCACTCATTTTACAAAAGGACCTGGTGTGGATACTCTATCCACAAAAATTTATACAGAAGTAAAGAAAGGCATCAAGCCAGAAATGTATGCCCTTTCAACCTTGATTTTTATCGCTGTGCTAACACTTCTTTTGTTAATTAATCGCAGTCCAAAAGAAAAACAAAAAACTTCTTAAGTATTACTTTACCGTTACAGGTCACGTGTGAACTGTGTTACTTTACCACACTTGTGGTTAGTAAGATTTGGTGTAGCAACAATTACATCCAAATCAATATAAGCTCGTAAATCTTTACCATTCGAGCACAATTATTATATCTTTGGAGGAGAAATTCATGAAAAAATTATTACTTTGTGCCATCACTTTAGGTATGGCTATTGCTATGGTAGGTTGCGGTTCTTCTGCATCACCTAATGGCGAAGTTGTTGTTTACAACTGGGGCGAATATATCGATCCCGACGTAATCACAATGTTTGAAGAGGAAACAGGAATTTCAGTTGTTTACGATGAATTCGAGACAAATGAAATTATGTATCCAAAGGTGGAATCAGGAGCATCTTCTTATGATTTAATCTGCCCTTCTGACTACATGATTAAGAAAATGATTGAAAATGATTTACTTGCAGAAATCAATTGGGATAACATTCCTAATGCCACTGAAAATATTGGCGAACAATATTTTCAACAATCAGAATCTTTTGATCCTGGAAATAAATATTCTATTCCTTATTGCTGGGGTACTGTAGGTATTCTTTACAATAAAACTATGGTGTCTGAACCAATTACTAGTTGGTCAGTATTATGGGATGAACAATATTCTGACAATATTTTAATGCAAGATTCTGTTCGTGATGCTTTTATGGTTTCTTTAAAATTAAATGGTTTTTCTATGAACACAGTAGATGAAACAGAACTTCAAATTGCTAAAGATTCTTTAATCCAACAAAAACCACTTGTACAAGCTTATGTAATTGATCAAGTGCGTGATAAAATGATTGGTAATGAAGCAGCTATCGGAGTTATCTACTCTGGCGAAGCAATTTACACACAACGTGAAAATTCAGATTTAGAATTTGTAATCCCAGAAGAAGGTACAAACGTTTGGATTGATGGATGGGTTATGACTAAAGATGCAAAAAATGTGGAAAATGCAGAGGCATTCTTAAATTTCCTATGCCGTGCTGATATTGCCTTAATGAACTTCGAATATATCACATACTCTACTCCAAATGATGCAGCAAGAGAGTTAATCGAAGATGAAGATATTAAAAACTCTTCTATCGCTTTTCCAAATTTAGATGATTACGAAAATTTAGAAACATTTGAGTACCTTGGAGATGAAGCAGAAACATTATACAACAATCTTTGGAAAGAAGTAAAATCTAGTTAGGTAGTGACAAAACCAAGTGACAAAACCAAGTAGCTACTATTCATTTTGAGGGACGTTTTCACTCAATAAAAACGCAGTGGTACTAACGTTTGAAAGTACCAAACGTAAGTGCCAGCGTTTTTATATGCCCTCTAAATGAACAGTAGCTACTTGGTTTTTGTTTGCATCAAGATATTAGTTAGATCACTTTGAATGTTACCATTCATGTGTGATTTTTGAAGTGATGGACAATTCAATGGTCTTGATTGGTGTTTAATTTCTCGATAAATTATATTTGAATTAGTATCCGATTTGTCTTGGATTGTTGTATTGAGGGTGGAAGTTTTGTGGATAGTAGTTGCGGTTTCCATATTGGTTATCATATCCCATCATGTTTCTAGATCCTTCATCATTGCATTTACAATCATCTCTATCATTTCGTTCTTCTCTGCATTCACAGGGTTCTTCTTGTTCACAGGTGTTTTCACAAGTTTCTTGGCATAAATTTTCACTTCTGCATTCATCTATGGGTTCTTGATAACAGGGCTTATGATAGTCACAGTCTGGTCTACATTCATCTCTATCATTACAATCATCTTTCTTCTGGCATTGTCTTCTACAATTTTTGCTATGGCTATCGTTTCCACAATCATTTTGATTATTGCAACAACACAATAGTATAAGAAGTAATAGGATATAATTCATAAATGAACCTCACATTTAAAGTTTCTCTTTCCTTTAAGTTATGCATAACTTTAAAGGTTGTGAATATATAAAATAATTTATTTAAGAACTTTTCTGAAGAATCTTCCATCCATCTGGTTCATCCAATGTTCTTCTTTCCTTTAACAATACTTGGCGAATAAATCGAAAAGTTTCTTTTTGGCCTTTTTCTGCCATCATAGTTAACAATAATTCTAACATAAATTGTGTCTTCTCATGTAAAGGATTTACTTCTCTGCTTCTCATATAGTATCGTAATGGGGAATCATCTTGGTATTTTTCTTTTTCATACACCTTACAAGCTGCTATTCGATCCATTAACATTTCGACAATATATTTTGTTGGCATAGGTACAGGTATAATGCCTACTTTTTTACCTTGAATTCCATAATCCATCCAATATTCATAGTGGTGCTTATTGCGTCCTTTATGATGCATCCACGCCGTTGAATATCCTATGTCTTCTCGCTCTGCATTATTGGGACTTCTATTACCTTGAAAATACATAGCACCTACCCTAAATTCTGTCCAAGAATACTTTGATAGGTCGTGGCAAATTCCTTGCATCATCAATCCCACTGACCAACATCCCTTCAATACTAAAAATTTGTGGTATGTAACGGTTTTAAAGTGATTCCAATTCTTCATATAATAACTAGCCTTTCTTTATTCCACATAAAACTGTCACTGTTCTTGGAGCAACAAGAATACTTTTGGGTTCTATTGTTGTTTTTTCTTGTGATGTCTGTAGTAAAATCTTCCAAGTCATGTCTGCTGGCAATTTAGGTAAAGCCAATTCATGCTTTTCCCAATGCATATTGTATGCAATATATAGAAATGACGAATTCCCACTGTATAATACACCTGCATAAGTTTTACTTTCATCACTTTCTAATTTCCAAGCAGCTTCACTATGATAAGATAAATCTGGATAACCACAAGATAAATAGTCTGTCATTTTAAATACTTCATCCTGACAAATCATCTTATATTCTTTCCTAAGTGCTATCAATTCTTGCACATAACTAAAGATTTCTCCATTAGTCTCTAATTCTTTCCAATTCAGCCATGTGACTGCATTATCTTGACAATATGGATTATTGTTTCCACCTTGTGAATTACAAAATTCATCTCCTGCAAGTAACAATGGAGTTCCTTTTGATAAAAATAATAGTGCTAATGCATTTTTGTATTGTTTCTTACGAAACTCTACTATATTTTTCTTCTTTGTTTTCCCTTCAAATCCACAATTCCACGAATAATTATGAGGAGTTCCATCTTGATTTCCTTCTCCATTATCTTCATTATGCTTTTTATTATAAGAAATCATGTCTAACATAGTAAAACTATTATAATTTGACATATAGTTCATTACAGCAGACTGATTATTATGCTTTTTCATAGCATATAAGGCTGGTTGCAGACTACCCTCATCACTTTTTAAAAACTGGCGCATACGCTTCATAAAATCTTCATTATAAACAGCCAAATTTTTATAATTAGGAATTATCTCTTGTTCATAAACTCTATTTGCTACTTCCTCTTGATATAAGATTTTTGTATTATAAAATAGAACATCTGTAACAATTTCTTCTATCGGAAGGTTTTCTCCTAATAAACGAAATCCATCTACATGATATTCTTGTTTCCAATATTTTAACACTTCTATTACATAAGATTTCTTTACTGTAATCGGAAAATAAAATTGCATGATTGCTTCTATCCCATTTCGATGCAATTCTTTTACCATTTCTTTAAATGATTGTACTCCATCACCTTTTGCTCCATAAGCGTTTTTAGGGGTAAAATAAAAACCAGTTTTATATCCCCAGTAATTCACCTTAGGATTTTCTTTATTCTCTTTATAAGATTCAACCATCTGTTCCATGGTTATTTTTCTGTCTTTTACTACTTCAATCTCATGAAAATCATAAGCTGGCATCATTTCAATAGCTGTGATTCCTAAAGACTTCAAATAAGGAATTTTTTCTACAAGGCCTTCAAAGGTACCTTTATTTTTCACTTTAGAGGATTGATGTTTTGTAAATCCTCTAACATGTAACAGATAGAAAATGCTATCTTTATATGGAGTCATAGGCAATGCGTCATCCTGCCAGTCAAATGATTTTTGTTTCATATGGCAACGAATAGTTTCCCTACTGTCTTTGCCCCAAATAGTATTTCCAGTTACTTTTTTTGCATAGGAATCAATCATTACTTCATCATTCTCAAATAAATTATAAGAATATAGATCAGCTACCTCCTTTGGCAACTTGATAGAACATACATTTCCTATCCTATGTTCTTCTAAAAAATTAATTTTAATCTCTTCTTTTGTTTTCAAATGGTACAAAATAATACCACATGATTCCTTTCCTTTTGCTTCCATTACAACATTTATACTTCCATCTTCTACTACTGTTACACCTAATGGATATGGAGTACCTTTTCTAATCTCTAATCGCTTTTCTTTCATGATGCCTATCCTCTCTCTAGTAATTGGAATATAAAAAAGTTACTTTTAATCGCTAAATATAATATCAGTTTATCATATATTCATAAAATTGTGAAACAATTTATGTTAGGAAAGCATCTTTTGCTTGCTAATTACATGTATTCACTGTAAAATAAATTGTAGTAATAATAATTCACCAAGTATGGAGGTAATATCTCATGAGTAAAGAAAAAGAAATCATAAATGATGAAGAAATGACAGTTGAATTAGAATTAGAAGACGGCTCTCTTGTAAATTGTGCTGTATTAACTATTTTAGAAGTAAAAGGAAAAGATTATATCGCTCTTCTTCCTTTAGACGAAAACGGAAACAATGATGATGGCGAAGTTTGGTTTTATCTTTATAGTGAAAACCCTGAAGATCCTAATGAAGAACCAATGCTTGGTTCCATTGAAGATGACGAAGAATACGAAGCTGTTGCAGAAGCCTTTGATGAATATTTAGATTCTTGTGAATTTGATGAAATTATCGATGAAAAGTAATAATAAAAAAAGAATAGGATTTCCTATTCTTTTTTTATTAGCTTTTTGATAAACCTAGAGGGCATGACTGGTTCTTTCTTTGTACCAGTGACATATAATAATTCCAAATGCTTCTTAGCCCTTGTCATCCCCACATAAAACATCCTTCGTTCTTCTTCAATGTCTTCTTTATTGGCACTTTTCTTATGTGGTGTAATTCCCTCATTACAATCTGGTAAAAAAACAAATTCATATTCCAAACCTTTTGATGCATGCATGGTAATCAGATGAATACCATCCTTTACAGCAGCATTTTTTGCTGCATCTTCCAACTCTTTTTCATATGTTTGAATATGAATTTGAAATAACTCTAATTGTGTATAATTCTTAATCCTTTTTTGAAATTCATTTGCAATCTCCATGAAATCTACTACATCTATTCCTTTTTCTATTGCAAGTTGCTTGATATGGTCGTCGTATCCTACTGCTTTTCTGATATAGTTAACGGCCGCAAACAAATCCATTTTTTCCATTCGCGCTACATCCATTTGAAACTTTCTTATAATATCGTGCATATAAGGCTTTTCTTTATAAAAAGATAACAATTCTTGGAAGCTGATTTCACTTTGTGATGCACAACTTCTTCCTAAATACCGTTTGGGCTTATTCATAATCTGGAAAAAGTGATTTCTTGATTTTTCTTGGAAAATAAAAGCTAAGTAATGTAACAAATCCTTGGCTATAAAATGGGAATAAATACTTTTGGGCTTTTCTTTTACTACATACGGTATTTTATGTTCTGTTAACTGTTCTGTTAAATAAGAAGCGTTCATATTTGTTCTAAAAATACAGGTTATATCACTATATGAAATATTTTGTTTCTCGTATATTTCCTTTAATTTATTTATCAAATATCCATATTCTTCCTCTTGTTTTTCAAATCCTTTCAATACCACTTCTTCTCCTGCAGGTGCAAATGCTTTTATTTCCTTACGAAATCTCACTTGATTTTCTTCAATCACTTTAACTCCTGAGGTAACAATATTTTTCGTACTTCGATAATTGGTTTCTAATAATACTTTTTTTGCATTTGGAAAATCGGTTTCAAACCCCATCATAATTTTAGGATTAGAGCCTCGAAATTTATAAATTGCTTGATCATCATCTCCTACCACAAAGAGATTTTGTTCTTTTCCTAACAACAATTTTACAATACTATATTGCAAACCATTGATATCTTGATATTCATCAATTAATAAATACTTGTATTTATTTTGCCATTGCAGCAATATCTCAGGATTTTTAGATAATAAATAATAACAATGTAATACCATATCATCAAAATCTAACTTTCTATGTTCCTTCATAAAAGTATTATACTCTTTATAGACATTATAAAATATATCATCATCTACTATACTGCTTATTTTTTTACTTTCTTTTTTCTTTTCTTTTTCTGTAAATGATTCTGGGATTTTAGCACCTGAATTTTTAAAACTGCTAATATCGCCTAATAGTATTTCTATCATTTCACCACTATCGGCTATATCGTATTTGGGATTGTTTAAGATGATTTTTAAATATTCTCGTTTTTCTAGTTCTGTAATAATATTGGTTGATTGATAATGAAATGTATTTTTTAAGATGTGATAAAAGATTGCATGAAAAGTACCAAAGTTAACCGGGTAAAACTCATCTTCACATAGAGATAAAAAACGTTCTTTCATTTCTATAGCCGATGCTTTAGAGAAGGTGATGACTAGAATTTCTTCAGGCTCTACATGATGCTTTTCAATTAAATACTGAATTCTTCTTGTAATAACAAATGTTTTTCCAGAACCAGGTCCTGCTAACACTAGCATAGGACCTGTTCCGTGAATAATTGCTTTCTCCTGTGAGGGACTTGGATTACGCATTTTCTAACATCGCAATCCCTGTTCTAATTCTAGAGAGAGATTCTTCTTTTCCTAAGATTTCCATGATTTCAGTTGCACCAGCTGGTGTCATCTGTTTTCCGGATACTGCTGTTCTAATAGGCCACATAGCAAAACCATTTTTACAGCCTTTTTCTGCTACATATTCCACTAATGTTTTGTATAAAGCATCATTGCTATAATCATCTTGTGCTTCAAAGATTGGCAATAATTCCCTTAACACTTCCAAAGAAGTTTCTGTATTAGTCTTCATCTTTTTATGGGTATACATTGCAATATCGTATGCTGGCAATTCCTGAAAAAAGTCAACCAATTCTTTTATATCAGGGAATATTTCAATTCTTGTTTTTACCATTTCACCGATTTTTTCTAAATCTAATTCTTTTGTAATCACTTCTTGTAAATAAGGTAATGCTCTTTCATAATAAGGTGCAAAATCCATTTTTTTAATATATTCACCATTCATCCATTTTAATTTTACAAAATCAAATACTGCTGGTGATTTTGACATATGATGAAAATCAAATATATTTACTAATTCTTCTAGTGAAAAAATTTCTTCATTTGTTTCTGAAGGACTCCAACCTAATAATGAAACAAAATTTACAATTACTTCTGTTAAAAATCCTTGTTCAATCAAATCTTCATAAGAAGAATGACCTGAACGTTTTGAAAGTTTATGATGTTCCTCATCTGTAATCAAAGGACAATGTACATAAATTGGCACTTCCCAACCGAATGCTTCATATAAACGATTATATTTAGGGGAAGAAGATAAGTATTCACTTCCTCTTACTACGTGCGTGATTCCCATCAAATGATCATCTACTACATTGGCAAAGTTATAAGTAGGGAATCCATCTGATTTAATTAAAATCATGTCATCAAGTTCTGAATTGTCTACTGCTATATCTCCATAAATCTCATCATGGAATACTGTTTTTCCATCATCTGGTACATTTTGTCTAATGACATAAGGCATTCCAGATGCTAATTTTTCTTCAACTTCTTCTTTTGATAAAGAAAAGCAATGTTTATCGTATGCATTGATTTCTTTTCCAGCTACTGTTCTTGACAAGGTAGCAAGTCTTTCTTTATCACAAAAACAGTAATATGCGTCCCCTTGATCAATTAATTTCTTGGCATACTCTAGATACAATCCTTGTGCATGTCTATCACTTTGCACATAAGGACCTACCCCTTTATCTTTATCTGGACCTTCATCATGAATCAAGCCTGTTTTTTCTAAGGTTCTATAAATAATATCAACAGCACCTTCTACTTCTCTCTCTTGATCTGTATCTTCAATTCTTAAAATAAAATCTCCGTCTTCATGTTTAGCGATCATATATGCATAAAGCGCTGTTCTTAAGTTTCCTACATGCATTCTTCCTGTAGGACTTGGTGCGAATCTTGTTCTAATTTTACTCATGGCTTCTTTTCCTCACGTTCTCTCAATCTAGTAATTTCGGCTATAAGAAAGAAATTATTAGCTAAACAATTTATCTTTCAAAATAATAACTTTCGCCGCCTTATCTATTATAATGGTAGCTTCTTATCTGCTTGATTCTTAAACTTGTTCAATTCTCTCGCTGCTAGCGTAATTGGAATATTGGTACCTGCACCTGCTACACATCCACCAGGACACGCCATACCTTCAATTAAACAACCTTTTTTCTTACCTACCTTAGCAAGCATTAACATTTTCTTACAATCTGCTAATCCTTCTGCGTGTTCAATATTCACTTCTACGTCGGGATGTGTTTCACGGATACATGCTTCTATGGCATTGGCAACACCACCTGCAACACCATATCCTCTACCTGCTGCTGTTGCATCGTTCATGGTATCCATTGCAGCTAATTCTTCCACGAGAACACCTTTTGCTTCAAAGATACCTACTAACTCTTCAAATGTAATAACAAAATCCACATCAGAACGAACCGTTCTTCTGGATGCTTCTAATTTTTTTGATGCACATGGACCGATAAATACAACAGATGCATCTGGATGTTCTTCTTTAATTTTTCTAGCTGTAGCTACCATCGGTGTTAAGGCATTGGAAATATTATCAATGGTTTCTGGGAAAAATTTCTTAGCAAGCATTGACCATGATGGACAACATGATGTTAGTAAGAATGGTAATTTACCAGTTGCTACATCATGTACGTAATGTTCCGCTTCTTCCACTGCTCCCATATCTGCTCCAATAGCAGTCTCATAAACATCCATAAATCCAACTTCTTTTAAAGCTGTTTTTACCATGTCTGGTGTCACCTTTGCTCCAAATTGACCAACAAAGGCTGGTGCTACTTGCGCAATGATTTTTCTACCTGACTGTAGAGCACGTACTAATTGGAATATTTGAGATTTATCAGCAATTGCTCCAAAAGGACAACTTACCATACACTGTCCACAAGAGACGCATAACTTTTCATCAATAACAGCATGTCCTTTTTCATCACTTTTAATGGCATTCACTCCACAAACAACTGCACAAGGACGCACTTGATGAGAAATAGCATCATAAGGACATATAGCTTTACATTTTCCACAACGAATACATTTTTCTTGATCTATCACAGATTTGCCATTTACCATAGAAATAGCATTTCTAGGACATACCTCACTACAAGGGTGGGCAACACATCCCATACAACGATCCGTTATTTTGTAATCATTTTCTGGACATGAGTTACATGCAGAAGGAATAACTTGCATAAGTGGTGGTTCATAATATTTTTCAGTGATATTACTCTCTTCTAGACCTTGTGTTAAATGCACCAAAATATTTTCAGGTCTAAGTGATAAACCGAATGCCAAACGAATTCTTTCTCTGACAATGGCTCTTTCTCTATAAATATTTTCTCTAAATGCTGGTTCATCATAGTCTACTATTTTATATGGTAATGCCTCTACATCATCCTTCAAATTTTCTGATGTGTAAGCTAAATTTGCTACTTCTTTAAATATTCGCCTTCTAGTTTTTCGAACTTGCGTATCTATTCCTCTCATTGGCTTCCTCCACTTTTAATCACTATTTGATTGCTGTCCTACTATAAACAGCAACACTATTTGTAAGTTTCACTTACCATACAGTATTTTCACATAAAATCACTAGGAAATCAATACTTTCTAATGAATTTGTTATTTTTTTATCAAAGAATAGGTTACTTTTTCTTATCTGTCCCAGTATCTTTCTCTTTCATTTAAAAATCTCTTATCGACTCATAAAACTACTGTAGCTAGCAGCAGTGAATTTGCTCTATATAACTGCACATTTATAGCATCAAAAACCGACCTCCCAATCGTTAGACTTTCAGTCTAACAATTGGGGGTCGGTACATATCGCCATCTCTTTTTTTCTAACTATTTAATCTAATACCCCATGCATAGGATTATTCACCATAGGTTTTTGCATTTCATATTTATGTATTATTTCTTCTGCTCCACCTTTTTGACTGCTTCTTTCAAAACTTGTTAACACTTCTAAAACATGAAGTGTCTGATGATAATCTGCTCTAAATTCTCTACCTGTTTGTAGTGCTTTCGCCATGTCTGCTAGACCCAATGCTCTTGAGTTTTCTTTATAATCAAATACCAATGGCATCGGTACTACTTCGCCTTCCTCTGGTCGAAGCAACTCTACTTTTCCTCCAAATGTATTTGGATCTGGAACAAATAATGTACCTTTTGTTCCGTAAATAACAAACCCTGCCTGCTCCTTGTTATACACGTCAAAAGTAGTGATAATTGTACCTACTGCCCCGTTATCAAAATGCATCATACCTAAAACATGGGTAGGCACTTCTACTTTGACCACTTCTCCAAACTTTGGTTCACTTGTTATAATTCTTTCTTCGAAATTTGATTTTACAATTCCAGTAACGCTTTTAATTCCACCCATTAAATTAATCAATGCAGTAATATAGTAAGGTCCCATATCCATCATTGGACCACCACCAAATTGGTAATAGAATGCTGGGTCTGGATGCCAAGATTCATGTCCATGGCACATCATTGTACAAGATGAACTAATCACATCTCCAATATATCCATCCTCTATTAATTTACGGCAAGTTTGTATACCCGCTCCCATAAATGTATCTGGAGCTCCCCCTAGCATCAAACCTTTTTCCTCTGCCAAGGCGACAAGCTTTTCTCCTTCTTCTAAGGTAGCTCCCAAAGGTTTTTCTGAGTATACATGTTTGCCAGCTTCTAGGGCTGCTGATGTTACTGCATAATGTTCATATGGTCTTGTGAGATTTAACACAATATCAATTTCCTCATCAGCAAATAATTCTTCCATGGTGTCATAAATTTTAGGAATTTTATAGTCATCTACAGCTTTTTGTGCTTTTTCTTTGATAAAATCACAGACTGCAAGAATTTCAATTTCTTTAAACATAGTTGTAATATTTTTCAAATAGATGCCACTAATATCTCCAATTCCCACAATTCCAATCTTAACTGTTTCCATCTTCCCTCTTCCTTTCTCGTATCTTTCCAGTTATAAGTTACATGTAATCTGTAACTCTTTTAGGTTACAGTTCACACGTAACCTGTAACTATACAAAAATCCATTTAAAATTGCCTACGGCAATGGGATTTTTGTACTGATGCATCATTTTCATACGTACTATGCAGTAAATGCATAGTACTGTGTGAACAGTAACTCTTTTAGTACATTTTTGCACTATTTTCATATTTATCTATGGACAAACCGTTTTCTGCTGCATAGGCTTTTCCTTCACCTGCCCATACCATGCCACGTTCCATCATAATTTCTGCATTAGGTGAATTTTCAAACACATCATCATGATGTCCTAATGCTGTATAAAACACTCTTCCACATCCCCAATATTTTGTCCATGTAACAGGAATATCTACTGCCTTATTAGAGCAATGATAATAATTTACTACAGGAAATCTAGTAGTTGCTAATACTTCAATTGCTGGATCTACGTGTAAGTAATAATGTTCACTACATACTGGGAAATCATCTAAGCCTTCAATAATTGGATTCGCACCTTTATGAATATTCACCGTATAATCGATTCCATCTCCACCTGGATGACTTACCCATTGACCACCTGTCATAAATTGCCATTGTACACAATTTCTAAAGGAATCACACATTCCTCCATGACAACCAGCAAGTCCCACGCCTGAAGCCACTGCTTTTATTACATTATCAGCCTGTTCATTTGTAATTTCACCCATTGTCCAACAGGCTACAATTAAATCTAAAGATAGTAAGTAATCCATATCTAAAAAAGAATCTAAATTATCACTAATGACACATTCATAGCCATTTTTTTCTAATAATCTTTTAAATCTTGCGGATGTTAACACTGGCTCATGTCCATCCCATCCCCCTTGTACGATTAATGCTTTCTTCATCCGTTATTCTCCTTTCATGATTCAGTCCGGTGATTTCACTTGCCAATAAAACTTCATAAATATTGTTTTGACATTTTCTTTATTATTATAAATAATATATAGTACACCATGTTTATTTTATGTATTTTTACCTATAATAAATCAAGTTATGTTTGAATTATATCAATAAATACCATATAATAAAAGTAATATATTGTTTAAAAATAGATATATATTGATAGTTGATTACTGTTTAGACAGTACTATGCATTTACTGCATAGTACGTATGAATGAAAAGAAGGTATATATTTTTTACAGATACCTATCAAATCAAGGAGGCTTATATGATTCCATTTTACGAAAAGATTCCCTCTACTTTACGCGGAGGTATTGCCAAACTCTCTTCATTCCCTCCCCACCTACATTTGGATTTAGAACTGATTTATGTAATAAATGGATCTATGAATTTATCAATTGGTACAGACTACATTAAGTTACAACAGCATGAACTTGCAATTATCTTCCCAAACACCATACATTCTTATTTTGATAATGATAACGACAGCACTGTTATTATGTTAATTTGCGGTCAGGATCTATTAGGTGAATACTCTAATCGATTATTAAAATATTCTCCCCAAATTCCTATTCTTCACAAAGAAAAAATTCATAAAGATGTTTCCTATGCAATTTATTCTCTTTTGGACGAAATAACACAGTCTGAAAAAAATCTTTCCGCCCAAAGTGCTTTGACAGAATTAATACTATCAAGAACACTACCTTATCTTGATTTATACAAAAATACGATCATATTAGAAGGTGAAATAACGAGCAAATTAATCGCTTATATCTGCGATAATTTTACCAAACCACTTTCTCTTGATTTTTTATCTACTGAATTAGGCATTAATAAATACTATATTTCTAGAGTTTTTACAAACAAAATTAAAGTTTCTTTTAATGATTATATGAATAGCCTTCGCATCAATTATTCTAAAGAATTATTGACTACAACCAGTTTATCTATTTTAGATATTTCTAATATGTGCGGTTTCGAAACCCAACGAACCTTTAATAGAATCTTTAAAAATATTACAAACACATCGCCCTTAAAGTATCGCAATAAAAATCAAGAACAACTGTAGTGACTATCACCCTTTCCGCTCCTTTACATACTATATTATTAACAAACTTAGTATTTTATGAAAGGAAATTTATGCAGAATTATAGAATGTCTGAACCTATCATGCAATCTTCTGGAATTGACAAATATCCAGTTGCAATGGCTTATGTACCTTGGCAAAATTTAACAGAAGTCTATCAAAATTTACAAGAAGCTTTTAATGCAGGTACTATCTTCCCAGAATTAAATAAACCATTCACAGGAAGGAGATGTGTGCGATGAGTGAACAAGAAGCTTTATTAAATGATATTAGTATGGTGGATTTTGCTGCTGTAGAAATGGCCGAATATCTTGATACACATCCAACTGACACAGAAGCAATCAAATATTATAATTATTACAATAATATGAAAAACAAAATGTCACTAGACTATGCTACAAAATATAGTCCATTAACTTTATCTACTGCTGGATACAAAGCCGATTACTGGAGTTGGGCAACTTCTCCATGGCCATGGGAAGGAGGAACTGTCTAATGTGGAATTATGAAAAAAGATTACAGTATCCTGTAAATATTAAAAAACCGGATGCCAAATTGGCACAGATTATTATTAGTCAATACGGTGGACCTGATGGGTTGGTGGTATTAGAAATTTAGATTTATACTTTACTAATAGGATACATAGGATATATCTCATTCCATTGTGCAATTGATAAAATCTCAAAATTATGTATTAGATTTCTATTAATTGATTCATCTGCTTGCAACCTAAATGGCAAACGATTTTTCGCTTTGTTTCTTATCCTTTTTCTAACTATATCATCTGCCTCCTTACATTCTAATACGAAAATAAAATTAATTTTCTTATTCTTCATAGCAGATAACACATAAAACATTGAACCATAAAACTTTTTATGAATCCAATTATATATTTCTCCATTACTAACTTTTATTAAAAACTTAGTTGGATCGGATTTATCAATATCAGTATTTTTATACTCTACCAAAAATATATCTTCTTCCGTTTCAAAAACAAAATCCACATCAGAAAGAAAATGTCCAATGTTTTTATACTTTTCATGCAAATTACCAATAGCATTTACTGTAGTAGATAAATCTATTTGATATATTCCATTTTCTTCATTAAATATTTTGTTCATCTTCCTAATCCCCTATATCTAAAGCAAAAACTCTATCCAATAATTTATCAAAAGAAAATATAATCGCATTTTGCTTTAAGTCTCTAAATGTTGTTCCCATTTCACACTCTACACTATTCTTCTCAGTCTTATACAAAGAATGAAAAGCTATATCATCGTTACTTTTCATGAGAACTTCAATATATTTCGCAAAAATATAATCATGAGTAGCAATAAAAACTTGCACTCCGTTCCTTGATAATGCAAGTAATATTTCAACAACATCTTTATATAAGGCTGGATTCAAGTTTGCTTCTGGTTCATCCCAAAACAAAATACTTTTAGAAATAATACTTTCATTCATGATAAGTTGCCAAATAATAGCAATCTTTTTAACACCTTCTGCTTCCATAGAAAATTCAACCTTATCACCATTCGTTTTTTGAATATAGAAAATTTCATTTTCAACAATAACTTTTCCATCCATAATATTTTCTAGTGTAGGTAAAATCGATTTTCCAATCTCTGGTACTTCTTTTAAATTAGGCAATAAAGATTTACTGATAATATCATAATATATACGATCAAAGGGCATTTCAAATTTATTGTACAATGACATAAAACTCTTAGAGTGGGTAAGAATATCTTTTGCAGGAATAAACACAGGTGAATATTTTGAATCAACCATTTTTAATATATGTTTTTCATCATTCTGGAGAAATGTAAACGATATATCATGACTATTATCTTCTAATATTCCATTTTCATAATGAATTTCAATTGTATTATGAACTCCACTATGACTAATTGCCATCTGTATATCTAATGCTACCGAATTATCATTTATAAAACTATCCTGTTCCTTTGTTAAAAAATATTGATTTAAATCATCCATTCTTGATTCACTGCTTCTCAGTAATGAATTCATTAATTTTAACAAGTGTGTTTTTCCTGTCCCATTTTCTCCAATTAGTACATTCATTCCACTAGCAAAATTTATATCCGCCTTCTTGAAAACAGTAAAGTTTTCTATTTTAATTTTTGTAATGCCCATAAAATCTCCTTTTTCATAGTTTTTATACGTAATATACTATAATCATACAACCGATTAAAGTAATAATCAATAGTCTATTTTCAACCTATTTTATACTGATTCTTCATCTATAATTTTTGTATATCCAATTGTTTCTGCAGCTGTTCTGTTCAAGATTATACTAATCTGCTCTTTTTCTTCTTCTGCTAATGCATCCCATGCACGATAAGCTATATCTGGTTCATTCTTTTCCTTTATAAATAAATAACCTTTAATTTCTTTCATCTATATAGTCTCTAACTTTTTCTATTATGTTATTCTTTGACTCTATTTTTATTACTTCTTTCGAATTATTTCTTAATGTAATTATCCTTATATATTTCATGCATTTTTTTCGTCTATATTTCATAAGTTTTAGATGGAGGAATACATGAAGAACTCAAACACCACAACTGCTGCTGCATACATACGCGTTAGCACTCATGATCAGGAAGAACTATCACCTGATTCTCAGATAAGATTAATACAAGACTATTGCACAAAAAACAGATTACACCTTCCTGCCTCTAACATCTTTGTTGACGGTGGAATTTCTGGTCGTAAAGCTCATACGCGCCCTGAATTCCAAAAGATGATATCTTTAGCCAAGGAAAAAGAACCTCCTTTTGATGTTATTCTTGTTTGGAAATTTTCTAGATTTGCAAGGAATCAAGAAGAAAGCATTGTCTATAAGACACTTTTAAAGAAAAATAATATAGATGTGGTCAGCATCTCTGAACCATTAATAGAAGGTCCTTTTGGCTCTCTTATCGAACGCATTATAGAGTGGATGGATGAATACTACTCAATTCGTTTATCTAGCGATGTAAAAAGAGGAATGATTGAAAATGCTTTAAGAGGCGCCTACCAAGCTCCCGCACCTCTTGGATATCATAATATAAATAAATCATTGTCAATCGTTCCTGAAGAATCTGAAATTGTGAAACTAATTTTCCAAAAATATATATATGAAAATATGGGTATTGTCTCTATTGCTAGTTTATTAAACAGCATGAATATACAAACAAAAAGAGGACGTAAATTTGAAAATAGAACTATTCGTTATATTTTACAAAATCCAGTCTACGCTGGATATGTTCGTTGGAATGTAGGTCGCGAAAATTTACGTGTGGGAAAAGTAAGTTCTCCTAATATGATTATACAGAAAGGAAATTTTGAACCGATCATTCCTCTATCTGTATTTGAAGAAGTTCAAAAAAAATTATCAAATAATGTGCACAAAAAAACCGAACGGACTATTGATCTAAAAGGACATTGGCTTAGTGGTTTACTAAAATGTTCAAACTGTAGCGGTTCTCTTACTTATACACATTCTAACAATGGTTTTCAATGTATCAATTACTCACATGGAAAATGTTCCGTTTCCCACTATGTATCAGCTAACATTATCATTACCGCAATCATAAAAACCTTAGCCCAGCAAATCACCAATGAATTTATATATACAACTGAATCAATAACTACAAAAAATACTAATATTATGGAATTATCTCTCTTAAATACATCATTAGAAAATTTGAAGACAAAAGAATTCAGAATAAAAGAAGCCTACCGAAATGGAATAGATACTCTAGAAGAATATCAAGAACATAAAACATTCATTGCTACAGAGCAACAACGTATAAAACATTCTATTGCATCATTATCACAAGATATCACTAATCAAGATAAAGCTTATACTACGCATGACACTAAATGCATAAAGCATGTGATAGATATTTTACAAAATGACACATATTCTAAAAACGAAAAGTCAGCTGCGCTCCATTCTATCTGCGAAAAAATCGTTTATAACAAACACACAAAGTCTATTACAATATACTGCGTTTATCACTAGAATTTATAAATCCTATTATCTGTATTCAATTAAAAATTGCTTCTATTGTAGATATGAAGCAAATAAAATCTACATTGGAAGCAATTTTTAATACAATACTTATTTCTTACAACGATCAAATTCAGGATTATATTGATAATAGTTTTTAGCATCTAGTTCATCTTGTACACGACGTAATCCTTCACCAAAACGTTGGAAATGAACAATTTCACGTGCACGTAAAAATTTAATTGGGTCTAATACATCAGGATCATCCACAAGTCGAATGATATTTTCATAGGTTGCACGAGCCTTTTGCTCAGCAGCCATATCTTCCACTAAATCAGCAACCGCATCTCCTTTTGATTGAAATTCACAGGCATTAAATGGAACACCACCTGCCGCTTGTGGCCATAAAGCAATTGTATGGTCAACATAGTAATCGGCAAAACCAGAATCTTTGATTTCTTCCATAGACAAATTTCTGGTTAATTGATGAACAATTGTTCCAATTAATTCAAAGTGTGCCAGTTCTTCTGTTCCCACATCAGTCAGAATACCAGCCACTTCACGATAGGGCATTGAAAAACGTTGTGACAAATATCTGGTAGATGCACTAAGTTCCCCATCAGGTCCACCGTATCGTTAGAAGCTATATTTTTTTATCTCACATCACCAAAGAAAAACAATGCAACTGTACCTGGTCCTGAATGTGCACCTATTGCTGGTCCTATATCATTCAAGATAAATTGATCAATAGCATATTTTTCTTTTACCAAATCTCTTACATATTCTGCATCTTCTAAAGCATCTGCATGACTAATAAAGACGATATCATTTTTCCCTTGATAGCTTCCTAAACGTTCTTCCATACCATCTACTAATGCTTTTAATGATTTTTTACGTCCTCTTACTTTACCCACTGCAACCAAGGCGCCTTCAGGATTTACATGTAAAATTGGTTTCACATTAATCATCGTTCCCACAACAGCCGATGTTTTACTTACACGACCACCTCTGAACAAATGAAACAAATCATCTACTGTAAAAATTTGTACTGCATTTCCTTTATAAGTTTCTAGCCATTCTGCTATTTCTTCTATAGTTTTTCCAGCATTTCTCATTTCTACAGCTTTATGTATCAAAAGTCCTTGTCCCATAGATGCCGCCAAAGTATCTACTACAATGATATTAATGTCATCTCTTTCTTCCATCAATTCCACTGCTGCCATACGACAACTATTATATGTTCCACTTAACGCTGAAGAAAAAGAAATACAGAGAATATCTTTACTATCTTCAAGTAAACTTTCCATTACTTCTCTTGCATCGGAAGGATTTACTTGAGAAGTAGTGGCCATAGAACCATTTCTCATACGTGTATAGAAATCTTTTGACTCTAATTGTTTGTCTTTTGAATAAGTTTCTCCATCTATCATATATGATAAATGCACCACCTCAACATCATTTTCTTTTAAATATGTAAGTGGCATATCTGAGTTTGAATCTGTCATAATCTTAAAATTGCACATCTTTTTTCACTCCTCTTTTCATAACTATATTAATACCTATCTCTTTCTCTCAGTCTAGCAACTTTGGCTCGTTAAGAAACAAATTAACGGTTGCTAGTACTACCAAAACCACCATTACGGCAATCTTCTACCTCATCATCTAACGTAATTCCATATTCCTCAAAAATCCCTTGGGCAAATCCGTCTCCCGTTTTTAATGAAACAACTTTTCCTTCATTAGAATCATTTGTAATTTTGATGAAAATGTGTCCTTCATTATCTGAATGAAAGTAGTCACTATCTATAATACCTACTGTGTTATTTAATTGCAAGCGAAATTTAAATCCTAAACCACTTCTCGGAAAAATTTTCAACACCCAGTTGTCTTCCATCCACACGCGAATCCCTGTTGGAATCTTAATCGTTTTCCCTGGTTCTAAGTTAAATCCAAAAGGTGTTTTTACATCATAACCTGCACTGCCTTTTGTTGCTCTTACTGGCAAAGTAATGTTTTCATACATATCAATGATATCTTGTTCACTAAATTGCGGAAAATCATCACCCATTCCCTGTTTGAATTGTTCCAAACTTACTTTATGAAACTGTCCTATTCTTTTCATTTCTCCCCTATTCTGAAAGTTCATTGAATGAAGAACCCCACCACTGGAGTTCTTCTCATTTCTTTCACTATAATCAAATTTTCTTGTTTCATAACAATTCATTTATTTATAATTGCCACAAAACAGTGTTGGAACCAACTTATCTGTTTGCTTTAACGTAGCTTGTACATCGATGACTCTTTGATTTTTGCTACCTTTCCACAATAATTTTGCATCTTTCGTAGCCACCTCGAATTCACCATCTACTAATACATCCAAAAATTGCATCACTGGATAATACCAAATACCTTCCCACTTTGCACCTGTATATAGCCAAATTGTTTTATTTGGATATTTTTCCTTAATTTCTTCTGCTAACGCTCTAATATCTAATCTATTTGCTGCATGAAGAGGGTCACCTCCTGATAACGTAATCCCTGAAATATATGGTTTTTCTAATTGTTCAAAAATTTCTTCTTTTGCAGCTTGGTCAAATGCCACACCACCATTAGGATCCCATGTAATCGGATTGTGACATTCTTTACAACAATGGCTACAGCCTGCTACCCATAAAACAACTCGCAAACCATCTCCATTTAACATATCATCCTTTGTTATATTATGATATCTCATTCCTACATAGACTTCCTTTCTGCAATTTCTGCCATTTTCGCATCATTCAACCTTGTATCTCCATGTACTCTAGAATAAGACAGATATCCATTCATACGATCAATTTTAGTTAAATTTGTACTTCCACATTTTGGGCACACATCCATTTCTAATTCTTCATGTCCACAATTATCACAGTACGCTAATGATAAATTCACGCCTTCATAAAGACCCATATCCATAGCTCTTCTTAATAGTGTTTTAATGGCTTCCATATTGTACGAAATTGGGTATTTTACATATTGAATCTTTCCACCATTAGATAACTCCCAGAAACGATATTCTAGGTTTTGTTTTTCAATTGGCGTAATATCTTCTGATACGTGACAGTGGAAGCTATTACTTACATAATCACGATCTGAAACACCTTCTATAATTCCATATTTCTTACGGAATTGCTGTACTTGCAATCCACAGAGATTTTCTGCTGGTGTTCCGTAAATTGCATATAATCTGCCATCTTCTTCTTTGAATTCATTCACTCTTTTATTAATAAATTCCAATACTTCAATGGCAAAATTACCATCTTCTACTAAAGATTTACCATTGTATAACATCTGTAATTCATTGAATGCTGTAATACCAAAGGAAGCTGTAGCTGGTTTTAAAAGCGGTTTGATTTTATCTGTTAATTTCAAGTTTCCACCTAAAAATCCACCTTCACAATAAGCTAAAGGATTAGTAGATGCGCGCATTTCTCCTAGATACGCATAAGTTCTCAAATGTAATCCACGAATCAATGTTAAATAATAATCTAATACTTCATAAAAATCTTTACTTTCATGGCGTGCCTTGGCAAGAATCATAGGCAAATGAAGGGAAACTGCACCTACATTAAATCTTCCCACAAAAATTGGCGAATCTTGATTATCTGCTGGATACATACCACCTCTTTCATACCAAGGTGAAAGGAAGGCACGACAACCCATTGGCGAAATAATCTTGCCATATTGTTTATACATACTTCCAACGTAACCTTTACCTGTTAAGCTAAGCCAATCTGGATACATTGTTTTAGCAGAACAACTAACGCCTGCTTCAAAAACATCTTCTAATGGTTTTCCAGGGCCATGGAGGTTTTCATCATATAAAAATACAATTTTAGGGAATAATACTGGTTTTTTACAGCCTTTTTTTCCTTGTCCACGTTTTCTTACATTCAATAATGTAATCGTAGCTAATTTAGCAAAACGGTCTGTTCCTGTACCTGCCGTAACCGTGATAAACGGATAATCTCCACGACTAGATGCCACTGTATTAAATTTATATTCCCATCCTTGGAATCCTTGCTCCATTTCTTTTACAACATCTGCGTACGCTTCTGCTTCTGCTGTTTCCTGATCAATACCAATTCTTAAATATTTTTCTACATCTCTAGTATATGATTTTAATGCATATGGTGCTAAAATATTGTCCACACTAGGTACTGTAAATCCACCATATTGCTGACTAGCTGCACTTAATACGATATCACCAATGACATCAAATGCTACATCTAGTGTTTTTGGTTCATTATACCAAATATTTCCCATTTCAAAACCGCCAGCCAAAACGTTTTCTACATCAAATAAACAGCAGTTCATAGTATCACGTCTTGCAGACATGTCGTGAACATAGATGTATCCGTCTCGACATGCTTGAATCTCTTCCGTTGTCATAAAAAATTTCTGATAAAGTGATTTATTTAATTGATTGAAGATCAAACTTCTTTTTGTAGAAACTAAAGCCGAGTCAGTATTGGCATTTTCTTTATCACCAACATACATAATAGATTGACTTTTTTTGTAAACATCATCTAACATTCTAACAAAGTCTTGCTTATAATTTCTATAGTCACGATAACTCTTTGCTACAATTGGTTTAATGTCTTCCAAAGCGCCTTCCACAATATTATGCATCACTGGAATTGGAATTTCTTCTGCCTCTAACTCATCCACCATTTTTACTACATATTCACAAATTCTTCTTTGCTCTTCTTCTGTAAATTTCGTCAATGCACGGTAGGCACTTTTTCCAACAGCATTGATAACCTTCTGTACATCAAAACCTTCGGAACTACCATCTTTCTTAATCATACGTACAGTTCGTTTCGTATGATACAACTGACCATAATTTATGGTTTCCTCTACTGGTAAGTCATTTTTTTCATTCATTGTAAAACCCCCTTTTTTGTTTCATATCAATAATTGATATATACTTTATCTTGTTATTACCATCTATATAAACATCTACATGTTGTGTTTGAATTATAGTATATTCCAATATATTGATTGTGTCAATTACTGTTTCTCTTTTTTTGATTAAATTATGAGTTTTAGTTACTTTTCACGGCTACACCGTAAAAAGTAACGAACGCATGCCCATTTGAATTCGCCTAGGTTGAGGGGCATGCTAATTGGCTCTCGTAATCGTTCTCTCCACACAAATCAGCGGAGTGATTTGTGTGGACGTGAAATGTAACGAGTTTTATTTCTATCATTATCCCTCAATAGATATTATGTGAACATCTTGACCCTCTAGCACTATGGCAGAAAAAAGATGTCCATTTTCATGAACACCTTTTTAGCCTTATATTTATTTATACTTTAACTTTCCATTTTTAAGCTCAATAATTTTTCACTTGTTAGTTAATGAAATCACAGTTGGTAAAAGTTACAATTTATTTTCACTATTCTTCTACTTTAGTAGCTTCTAATGCAGCCGCCTTAGTATCTTGCTTCTTTCTTGTGATAATCCCTATTTTCACCGCTATTACAATCAGTGAAACCACCACTACAAATACAAGTAAGTATGATAAAAAACTATTGATAAATAATATTAAATTATCCATATTTATATATTAGCCCCTTTCTTTCAAAAAACCCCTGTTACAAGTTATATATAAACTGTAACAACTCTTCTTTCATTTCAAAATAACTTCTGCTACCATCATACCATTTCAACTCCTGCATCGTCAAGTAAATCTATGCCATCAGCAGCAGTTGTAGCAAGTTCATCACATCGTTCATTTTCTGTATGCCCCGCATGTCCTTTAATCCACTGAAAAGTAACATGATGTTTTTCTTTTGCCAGTAAAAGACGTTTCCATAAATCAATATTTTTGACTGGTTTATTAGCACTATTTTTCCAATTTCTTTTTAGCCATCCTTCAATCCAATGTTGATTAAATGCATCTGTAACATATTTAGAATCGGATATTACTGTTACCTGGCATGGTTTTGTCAGTGCTTCTAATCCCACAATAACACCCATTAACTCCATTCTATTATTAGTTGTTTTTTTATAACCCGCCGCATATTCTCGTTGATGGAGAATCCCTTTTCCATCTCTATAATGTAACACACAACCATATCCACCTGGTCCATTAGGATTCCCTCTTGCAGCACCATCTGAATATATTATCACTTCCATAATTACCTCCAATCAGTTTGCCAAGCACCTGTTTTGACAAACTCGCTTGCCATAGCATTGGCATTATTTATAATCTGTTCCTCGTATCCCATAATTTTTAACAATCCAATTGCATTTCTTGTGGTAGCACATCCTTCTAATAATTGATAATGGAACACAATATCATTGTCTATCATTTCCTCTTCAAAATGATAATTCTCGTATCTATCTTCTAGTAAATATGTTAATTCTATATCATGTGTAGCTGCAAAACAAACCACCTTATGATGAGATAAACTTTCCAAAATCTGTGTAGAAGCAGCAATCCTTTCTACTGTATTGGTGCCCCTTAACACTTCATCCACAAAACAAAGTACTGGATTACTATCATCTGTAATAGTATCTAATATACGCTTCAATGCACGAATTTCTACTATATAATAACTTTCTCCACTAAAAATATCATCCCTCAAAGCCATAGAAGTAAATAAACGATACAAATCGCCTTGATATGATTTAGCTGCACAAGTATGAATACTTTGGGCTAACAACGAATTGATTGCTACCATTTTTAAAAAAGTGGATTTTCCAGAAGCATTAGATCCTGTAAGGAGTATATTCTTATTTGCATGAATAGAATTTTTTACTGGATTTCTCAGTAAAGGATGTACACCATCTTCTAAAGAAAAAGACATTCCAAATTCTGGAATACAATATTCGCCTAAATGCGTTCTATACTCTCCAATCGCAAGATAGGCGTCTAACTCTCCAAGAATCTGTAACATTTGATATATATCATCAATATGATTTCTTACATCCTGTAACATAGAATTGAATTTTATAATATCTACATGGAAGCACATCCTAAAATAGTCGTTTATGCTCTCAAATGGATTGCCACTCCCCCCCTGTACTGACATAACAAAAAAAGAAAACCTACCGAATTTTTTAAATTTTTTTCTTTTTTCTCCTAAAATTCTCTGTTCTCTTTCAATAGCTGAAATCTTTTGTTTTTCTATTTTAGACACACCGTCCAACATTTTAAAAATATATGCAAAACTAGTAATATAAGGATTGATTACTTCTTTATACTTAAAATACGAAACAATATTATGAATTAACACTGCTAATAGCGCCAATACACCATATGCTATATTTACATATAAAAGCAAGCAAGCAGGTATATACATACAATTCCATAAAATATGAGTTTTATTACTAGGTTCTCCCAAATCTTCTAAATAATCCAAATAATCACAAATGGAAAATTTTCCAGTGCGTCCAATATCATGGAATACTTCTTGTAACTTTATTCTATCATTTTCTTCTTCCAAAAAATATGATATTAATTCTTCCATTCTATCGAAATCATCTGTTAATTTAGGATTTCTTAACATACTGTATAAACACTCTTCCCCTGCTGAAGAATGGGTATAGTTCATCTGCATAAAAACAGCATCCATATTCAAATCATTCCATGTAATGTCATCTATATAAAAATTCTTTTTATATTTTAGAGAATAATGAGAGATATGCTCATATTCACCTTCTTTATAAATACGCTCATTCTCTTTGCCGTAATTTGTTTTTAAATTTTTAACAAATTTTTTCTTCTTTGTTTTTTCACCATAGATTCCCTTTATGAAAAATATGATGACTCCGACTACAATACATAGAAAAAATAAAAAATACTCCATATGAACACCTACCTCTTTATGTCAATCATGCATAAGTCATAAAATGGCGGAATATCACCATTCGTTATTTTTCACGATTACACCGTAAAAAGTAACTGAGTAGGCTTATTCCGCCATTCGTCATCTGTATCTTATATTAAATTTTGTCCATTTTATAAGAAAATATATTTTCCGATGAACAAAATTGTTAATACATACATTAACCAACTGATTTTTTTCGCTTTTCCTGTAGCAGCTGTAATAATTGTCCATGAGATAACACCGATTGCAATACCTTCTGAAATACTATAAGCAAGAGGCATAGCAATAATTGTCAAGAATGCTGGAACTGCTTCTCTCATATCCTCAAAATCAATTTTAGTTACCGCACCCATCATATAGACACCAACGATTACAAGTGCTGGTGCAATTGCAAAAGAAGGGATTGTTAAGAACAATGGGGCAAAAATTACTGCCAATAAGAATAATAAACCTGTTACTACTGCTGTTAAACCAGTTCTACCACCTGCTGTAACACCAGAAGCGCTTTCTACATATGTAGTAGTTGTAGAAGTACCGAAAATAGCACCTACGCTAGTAGCAATTGAATCAGCCATTAAGGCACCTTTAATTTTAGGTAATTTTCCATTTTCATCAAGCATGTCAGCTTTTGAAGCCACACCGATCAATGTTCCTAATGTATCAAATAAATCTACAAAAAGGAAAGCAAAGATAATCACAATAAAATCACCAATGTTTACAGTAGAAAAATCTGCTTTAAATACTTGTCCAAAGGTATTTCCAAAAGAACTAAAGTCAAAACTTACTAATGCTGTAGGAATTGTTGAATACATAGCAGCGTCGACATCAGGAACATAAATACCACAAATTTCTGCTATAATACCTAAAATCCAAGTACCTAAAATACCAAATAAAATACCACCTTTTACATTTTTAACTAAAAGGATTCCTGTAATCACAATACCAATTAAAGCAAGAATTGCACCAACACCGACAGAACTAAAGGTATCTCCCTTAAATGTTTGGTAAGAAATAATAGTTGCACTATTCGCAACTACTAATTTTGCATCTTGTAAACCGATAAATGCGATAAATAAACCGATACCAACACTTACTGCTGATTTTAATGTAAGGGGAATGGCATTAAAGATTGCTTCACGTACATTTGTTAAAGATAATACAATAAAGATTAATCCTTCAACAAATACTGCTAACAATGCAATTTGCCATGAATATCCCATACCAATTACGACTGTATAAGCAAAGTAAGCATTCAATCCCATACCTGGTGCTAATGCAAATGGATAGTTTGCAAGAAGTGCCATTAATATAGTTCCTACAAATGATGCAAGTGCTGTAGCAATTAATACTGCTTGTGCGTCCATTCCTGTAGCAGAAAGGATACTTGGGTTAACAGCTAAAATATAAGCCATCGTCATAAATGTTGTAAAACCAGCTAATACTTCTGTTTTTACAGTTGTTTTGTTTTCCTTTAATTTGAAAAACTGTTCTAACATCTCATTACCTCCTAGTAATATTATCAGTGAAAGTTTTATGTAGTCCCTCTTTTGACTTCATAAAATCTTACACCAAATTACATTATAAAATAATTGTACTATTTTTACAACGAAAATTTTTTCTTATCGCAATCTTTGTCTGATTTCATTTGCTTTCTGATAGATGCGTTCCACATCTTCGCACCCAATAAACTGACCTTTATAATAACGCATTTCACCATGAATCATTGTCATTTTAATATTCTGTTTACTTCCACTATAGACAATATTTTTACTTATATGATTCAATGGTTGCATATTAGGCTGATGCAAATCAATCATAATAATATCTGCCAATTTTCCTTTGCCCAATACGTCAGCTTCTAGCATTCCCATGGATACTGCACCATTTACTGTTGCCATTCTCAATACTTCCATTGCGTCTACCGCTGCCGGATTTTTCTCTCGTAAGTTAGCAAAAGCAGTAACTAAAAACATTTCTCTAAACATATCTAGGCAATTATTGCTAGATGCTCCATCGGTACCAATCGCAACTGGAATTCCTTCTTCTATATAAGTAGTAATGGGTACAATGCCACTAGCTAGTTTTGCATTAGATGCCGGATTAGATACCACTGTAATCCTTCTCTTCTTAAAAATCTCTAAATCTTCCTTGGTCGGATATACTCCATGATAAATAGAACCACCAAAATCAAATAACCCTAATGAATCAAATAAAACAGGAGGTGTCATGCCATACTTATTAATACAGTCTTGTACCTCTGCCTCTGTCTCAGACATATGCGCATAGAGAGGTGCTTGGTATTTGTGTGTTAATTTAGAAACTTCTTCTAACAACTCTTTTGAACAAGTATATTCTGCATGAACCGCCATTTTAAATTGAATTAATGGGTGCTGATCATTCAGTGCAAGAAACCTTTCTTCCATCTCCTGAATGGATGAGACAAATAAATTCAATCCGCTAACCGCAGCGCAACGCATCCCCATTTCTTTGCATGCTTTCACAGTTGCCTCTGGCTGAATATACATATCACCAATAGCAGTTACTCCACTAGTCAAATATTCTAAAATAGCTAATTTCGTTAAATGATAGCAATCCTCCTTGGTCATTTTCGCCTCTCTAGGAAAAATTTCATTATGTAGCCAATCTTGTAAGTTTAAATCATCGCACATAGAGCGAAATACCGTCATTCCTGAGTGAGTATGTGGATTTTTAAATCCTGGCATCAATACATTGCCTTCACAATCTATTTCCTGATCCCATAATATCGTTTTGAATTGATTCTCTCGAAAAAAAGAATCAAAATCGTTCCCCTTGCCTACATATATGATTTTTTCATCCTGTATCCAGATTTCTCCCATGAAAATATCTTCATTTGGTTTCATAGTTAAAACTCTAGCGTTAAAAAAACGAATATTCATAAATAATAACCATCTCTTCCTATTCGAAACTATCAAATAAAAACAAGAGAATATAAATAAAATTATTTTCTCTTGTTTTTATTTTTCTGCTTATTCTCTCATTTATTTTCTTACTTATCTTCCTTTACTCACTTGTAGCAAACGATTTTTCAAATCATTTTCCATACGAGATAACTCTGCTTCTGCTTCTCTTCTCTTTGTACGACCTTCATCTTGAATTTTCATTACTTCATCCAATGTTGTAATTAAAGATTCATTTGTTGCTTTTAATGTTTCAATATCGACAATTCCTCTTTCTGATTCTTTTGCCGTTTCGATAGTAGCCATTTTCAAGGTCTCTGCATTTTTCTTTAGTAATTCATTGGTCATATCTGTCACTTCTCTTTGTGCTTTGGCTGCTTCAAGAGAATGATTGATTCCTAAAGTTAATACCATTTGGCTCTTCCACAATGGAATTGTATTTACTAATGTTGACTGAATTTTTTCTGACATTAAAGTATCATTGCTTTGTACCAAACGAATTTGTGGTGCCATTTGAATCGAAACCATGCGTGTTAATTCCAAATCATGAATTTTCTTTTCGAAACGATCACACATTGCAACTAAATCATTGGCAGCCTGTGCATCTTCTGGTAAACCTGAAGCCTCTGCCTTTGCTGTCAACTCTGGTATTTCTGTTGCTCTTACTTGTGCTAATTTTTTCTTACCTGCTAAAATGTACATAGAAAGTTCTTTAAAATATGTTTTATTCAATTCATACATTTTGTCAAGCATAGCACTATCTTTCATCAATTGCATTTGATGACCTTCTAGTGAATCAATAATTTTGTTGATATTAGCTTCTGCTTTATCATATTTCACTTTAAAATTATCAATCTTATTTTTTCCTTTTTTAAAAAATCCTAAGATGCCTTTTTCTTCATCTTCATCATCAAAGTTTTTTAATTCTAATACAACATCTCCTAGAAGTTCTCCCACTTCACCCAAATCTTTATTGCGAACATTTCCAAGTGCTACTTCTGAGAACTCTGCTACTTTCTTCTGTGCACCAGCACCAAATTGCATCACAACATTTGCATTTGTCAATTCAATATTTTCTGCAAAATCATTAATCATCTTTCTTTCATCTTCTGTGAATGCACTTTCATCAAATGTTGCTACCTCTGCTGCTTTTTCTGGTTCTACGACTGCTAACTCTGCTGTCGCTTCCATAATTTCTGAAAATGGATCCAATGTTAATGTTGGGGTTGTTTCTAGTTTAATTTCACTCATCTGCCTTCCATCCTTTCTTCTGTTACCCTAAGGGAATCTCTAATAACTTTTCCATTCACAAGTTTATAATTTATTAAATTGTATTAATAGAATACAAATTTCGATACTTTACTTCTGAGTTTTACATATTAACACACTAATAACCATCACTTTCTCTCAGTAGGTTGAAAAATCTTATTTTTCAACCTACTATCCCTATTTAAAATCACTACCTAGTAATCCTTCTTGATTTAACATAGTTGATAGTACCTCAATATCTGTAGATACATCTAATGCTTCTTCTTTAAATAATTGATCAAACAAATTCTCAAAAGCCACATTAATCTGATCAATACTAGACTCTATTTCACGTTTACTTTTTATGATATTATCACCTTGTACAACTTGTTTATCAAATTCATAATATGCATTGACTAACTTTAAAGTAGTTGGCAGATAGTAATTCATAAACCTTCTAATATCAGGCATTTTCTCAGGCTTTTTCTTCACTTGTTCAAAAATTTTCGTACAAACTGTTTCTAATGCATACAACTTATTAGAAAAATCTACTTTTAATATTTTTTCATTAGCACCTTTAATCTGCTGAATATAGCCCTCTCCTTCAGCCAACAAGGCTACTAATTGTTTTCCTTGTGGATTATTATATAATAATTCACGCTCTTCTTCTATTCTAAGTTTCTCTTGTAATATCTTCTTTTCTTCTTCAATTTCCAATACTTCTCTGGCTTCTTCTACTCGTGCATATTCTTTATACACATCATGTGAAGAAATAAAACAAGTTCTCTGTTTATCCATGTAACCTTCAAAAAACCATTCTTCATCTATCATTTGTTGTAATTCTTCTATAACGAACTTTCTACTTTTCTTTGTTACTTTTGCCAATTTCTCAATTGTAGCATAATTTTTTTCTTTTAGTACATTTATGTACATGAAAAATCTTCTTTCCCTATTAATTGTTTTCATACCATTAATAGTACATACCACAGCGCCTATTAGAAAAGGAATTGTTAAGATTGCAGTGATACCTTTTGCAGCACCAGCTCCTGGAATAAGCAACAAAATCAGACTAGATAACGAGAGACCAAATGCTGGCACTCCTAAAATCACGCCTACAACAAGCAAAAAAACACCCATGTTACTATCTTTTGCTTTACGTATAGCTGGAAATGTTGCTTTAACCATTTTATTATTATCGTCTTTATATTGATATTGATATGCATTTTTGTATTGATTTCTCTTACTTAGTTGACTATTTGCCATATTAATACTCATACCTTTCTCTCAGCTGGTTGAAAATTTTATTTTTCAACTTAGTGCCAATCTCTTCACTACATTAAAATAATAAAAATGCTACATCTCTGTAACGTTTTCATTATATCATGCATTTGAAATTTTTTGTAGCAAAATTTTAATTAATTACTATAATACTTTAGTTCAAAAGAAGCGATAATACCTTTTCTTGCCTCATCTAAATCATTGTAAATACCATGTTCTATCATTTGACATAATAAATTACCAATCGCAGTTGCTTCATTTGGTCCTGCTACCACTTCACATTCTGCATATTTAGCTGTCAACTCATTCAAATAAGTAGCATTAGACCCTCCACCTACAATATATATTTGATTAAATTGAATCCCTGTTAATTCTTCAATCTGTTCTTTTGTTTTCGCATAATACATGGCCAAACTTTTATAAATAACACTTGCCATCTCAGGCAAATCTTGTGGCACTTGTTGATTTGTATTCTTACAGTATTCTTGGATGGCTTCCACCATCGATTCTGGTGCCATAAAACTGCTGTGATTACAATCTAAAATCGTAGGAAGTTCTATTTTGGCTGCATCTGCACAAATTTCTCCAAAGGATTTTCCTTCACCAATTTCTTTCTTTACCGATTGAATCATCCACAACCCCATAATATTTTTCAAATAACGATATTTGTGATTATATCCACCTTCATTAGAAAATCCTGCAATTCTACTTTCTTCACTACATGTAGCAGCATTATTTTCTATTCCCATCAATGACCATGTACCAGAACTGATATAAAGTGTTGATTCATTTAAACTTGGTACAGACATAACAGCTGAAGCAGTATCATGCGCTGCTACCATAATGACATTACAATCAAATCCTACTGCATCAACAATTTCAGGTTTTAAATTTCCAGTTTTTGTACCAGGCAAATGAATCTCTTGGAATATTTTCTTTGGAAATCCTAACTTTTCTATCAATGCATAATCCCATTCATTTGTTGTAATATCAAGAAGCTGACCTGTAGAGGCTATGGTATATTCTTGTTTTTTATTTCCCGTTAGTAAGTAATTATAGTAATCTGGTGTCATTAACATAGCTTCTGCTTGTTCTAGTGCTTCTGGTTCTTGTTCCTTAATTGCCATCAATTGATTGATGGTATTATATGGTTGATCTTGAATACCCGTTCTTGCATATAAATCCTTTGAACTAATATATGTATCTACTGATTCTTTGATATGGTCTGTTCTATGGTCTCTATAACCAACTGCATCATTGATTACTTTTCCCTCTTTATCTATTAAGACAAAATCCACTCCCCAAGTATCAATTCCCATACTGGTTGGAATCTTCCCTATTTCCTTACATTTCTTTAAACCTTCAACAATAGAAGAAAATAAGAATTCATCATTCCAACATAAGTGTCCATTTTTCTTTTCCATTCCATTTGAAAAACGATAAATTTCCTCTAGCTCAATCTTCCCATCCTGTACACTACCTAGAATATGTCTACCACTAGATGCTCCTACATCTACCGCTAAAAAATACTTTGTCATAACCGACTCCTCCTTCATTTTAATAACACCTTCAAATACAAATATAATCTGCAACTGGCAAACTGAAAATTGCCCGCGCAGATTATATTCGTTCTCTATTTATAACATACCCTTCTCTTTAAATAACCTATAACAAGAAATTAAATACAACTATTCCTGTTATTACATATCACCTACAAATCTCACATTATACAAACTAAATTATTTACGAATGTTTTTGTATAATGGTCCATATGCTTCACAAGCTCTATAATCTTGACCTTCTTTATCCATTCCAAATGCATTCCAAGATGCTGGTCTAAAGATAGTATCTTCTGGCACATTGTGCATTGCTACTGGAATACGAAGCATTGAACAAAGTGTAATCACATCTGCTCCAATATGTCCATAACTGATAGCTCCATGGTTTGCTCCCCAATTATTCATAACTTCATATGCTGTTTTGAATGCACCTTCTCCTGTAGTTCTTGGTGCAAACCAAGTACATGGCCATGTGTAGTTTGTTCTTTCCCATAATTTATCAGAAACTTCTTCTGGTAAATCAACTGTCCATCCTTCTGCGATTTGCATCACAGGACCAATTCCTTTTACAAGATTCAAACGAATCATTGTAACAGGCATTTCAGATTTTGTATAGAATCTAGAAGAGTATCCGCCTCCTCTAAAGTATCCATTATCAGCTGCACTCCACTCTGTTGCTGCTGCCATAGCTTCAATATCAGCTTCAGTTACATCGTACCAAGCTTTCATCGTACCATTTCCATTTTCATCCACACTAACACCGCTGGCATCAAGACAAGTAGCTCCCGAATTAATTAAGTGAATGAATCCACCCGATTCTTTTGCAACACCCTCAATTTGATATCCTGTTGCTTTTTCTACTGCTTCTGGACTCCAATATGTACGTACATCCGAGAAAATTTGTGCTTTATTAGTTAATAATTTCATAAATAACATACTAACACCATTTAGTACATCATTTTCTGTGGCCAATACATAAGGTTCTCTCACACCATTCCAGTCGAATGAAGTATTTAATAATGCTTCTGGGAAGTCACAGTTAGGATAGAAATCTGTCCATTGTCTCTGACCTTGGAATCCTGCTGCAATGGCATTATGACCAACCATTTCTTCTTCACAACCTTTAGGAAGGTTTGGATTTCCATTCATTAAGTCTTTGATGATACACATCATTTTAACAACGAATTCCCAATCGCTTTCTTTCTTTTCTGGGCTTCCCTGTAATTCTACTGGGTTAACATCAATACCTTCTTTACATTTTTCTTTTGTCCAAGCCAATGCTTTTTGATATTCTGCTTCATCGTAAATACCTTCTGTCATACGACGGATGATTTCTACTTCATCTACAGATTCTACACGCATGCCTAAGTATTCTTCAATAAATGCAGGGTCGATAATGGATCCACCGATACCCATACAAATAGATCCAATTTGTAAGTAAGAATTTCCACGCATAGAAGCTGCTGCTACTGCTGCACGGCCAAATCTTAATAATTTTTCTTCCACATCTGCTGGAATATCTGTAGCGTCAGCTGATTGCACATCATGTCCATAAATACCGAATGCTGGAAGTCCTTTTTGTGCATGAGTTGCTAAAACTGATGCTAAGTATACAGCTCCTGGTCTTTCTGTTCCATTAAATCCCCAAACACCTTTGATTGTCATAGGATCCATATCCATTGTTTCTGCACCATAACACCAACATGGAGTTACTGTAAGTGTAACAGATACACCTTCTTTTCTAAATTTAGCTTCACAAGCTGCTGTTTCCGCAACACGACCAATTGTTGTGTCAGCAATCACAACTTTCACTGGTTCACCGTTTGAATATTTCAAATTATCAGTTAGCAATTTTGCAGCTGATTTTGCCATATTCATTGTTTGATCTTCTAATGATTCACGTACTTTTAAAGCTCCTCTTCTACCGTCAATTGTAGGACGAATTCCGATAACTGGAAATTCTCCAATAATTCTTTTTTCTGCCATGTTCATTTCCTCCTTAAATTTAAACTTTCATGTTTTAATGCCACAATTTCATTTTGATACAATATGAAATCGCTCATTTTTTCATCATTTACCAATTTTTATATTCTACAAATAACTTTTATACTTCAATTTCTATTATACAATTGTTATCTTATAATTTCTTGTGCTATAATAACTTATAATAGTACAATATTCACTTTTTATATTTTTCAGCAACTACAAAATACATAACCCCTATATTTAATACAAATTATAATCTAACTATTCATGCATAAGCTGAACTGTTACATTATATCAACACTTTTTTGGAGGCATAGAAATGATATGAAATATTTAGATTACAAAGAACATAGAAAACAAGGAACCTTCTCTTTCCCCATTGCTTTTTATCATATAGAACCAAGTCACCCTCGTTATTTAATGCCTTATCACTGGCATACTGAATACGAAATTATGCGAATTATAAAAGGCTCTTTTGAAATGACTATAAATGGTCAAATTTTTCAATTTTCCGCCGATGATATTATTTTTATTTATGACGGCTTGTTGCATGGTGGAACGCCACATGATTGTATCTATGAATGCATTGTATTTGATATGAATATCTTATTACGTGATAATCATATCTGTAGCAAACAAATTCAAAAATTATTAGCACATGAAATCTTAATTTACCAGGTATTACCTAAGGATATCGTTGGTATGCAGGCCATTATCAATAATCTTTTTGAATCTATGCATGAAAAAAGAACTGGATATGAATTCATCACACACGGTTCTCTCTACTTATTTTTAGGCCTTATATTAGAAAATAAATTATATTCAGAAAATACTGAGTTTTCATCTAGTACACCACATTTAGCTCCTCTCAAAAATGTATTATCATATTTAGAAAAACATTATATGGATGAGATTTCTCTAAATCACTTAGCAAATATCGCTGGCATGAATCCCCGCTATTTTTGCCGATATTTTAAAACTTTAACCAATCGACCACCTATCGACTACCTAAATTACTATCGCATCGAATGTGCCAGAGAACAATTGTCTACTACCAGTTTATCTATTACTGATGTAGCCTTTAACTGCGGATTCAATGAGGTTAGTTATTTTATCCGCACTTTTAAAAAATATTTAGGCGTGACACCAAAGCAATATTTAAAAAGCAATTATTCTTCGTGAAATAATTGCTTTTTAAATATTAAGTCTGTCATTATTCTGGATATACACATTCGATTTTATTATGTTCAAAAAAATCTAACCATTCTTGACTAGGTTTCTTATCAGTCACTACAACATCTACTAAGTTCATATCACAGATTTTTGTAAATGCAACTCGATCAAATTTTGTATGATCCGCCGCCAAAATATGTTGTTTTGCAGACCCAATCATCGCTTTTTTCGTATCAGCAAACACTTCTGTGGCATCAGTTACACCCTTTGTAATATCAATGCCCTTGCAAGAAATAACAGCTTTTTCTGCATAATAGCCTTGTAATCCTTCTATGGCTTTTGTTCCCACCATAGCCAAATACTTAGCCTTTAAATTTCCACCGCAGGAAATAATATTCCATCCAACTACATCTGAAAGCTCTACTAGTACTTCAATAGAATTAGTAATAATCGTCAAACGATTTTTATTTTTCAATGCTTTTGCTATAAAGACTGCTGTGGTACTTGCATCTAAAATAACGTGATCCCCATCTTCTATTAAATCGCCTATCGCTTCAGCAATTTTTTGTTTTCCAGTAACATTTCTTTTTTTTCTCACGTTAAATGGCATATCAATATTTGTATTTTCGTTAAGAACTGCACCACCGTAACTTTTTATAGCCAGTCCATCCTTATCTAATTTATCTAAATCTCGTCTAATAGTCTCTTCCGAAACATTAAATTGAACACTTAGTTCACTAACAATTACTTTTTTTTCTTCTTGTAACTTTTCTAAAATCAAGTTACGTCTTTCCACTGCAAGCATACTATTAACCATCACTTTCTACCAGTCTAGCCAACTTTAACTCCAATTTATAAAATAGATTTGCAAATTTGTTCATCAGGATTAGCAATTATAGAAGAGTCTAAATACATACCATTTTCACCTACAACTGCTTTCGCTTTATCAATAGCCGCTTGAACGGAAGAAACTTCTCCTGTTAAAAACATAAATGATTTACCACACATACCTTTTGCAATCCTCAATTCAATTAATTCAACAATTGCAGTTTTTGCCGCAATGTCTGCTGCTACAATAATCGAAGATGCATCATATGTTTCTAAAATCCCTAATGCTTCTACCTTTCCTATCTCAGCAGTACCATAAATTGCTGGAAAAATAGATTCATGTGGATTTCCCAGCACAAAGCTGCCGATATATTGTTCGCCATAATTATTCTTGGCTACTGCTACCGCTGCATCAACAGCACTCAATTCTCCTGAAATCAATGCAATATATTTTCCTGGACATACAGTTTGCGCCTCGATTAACTCCACCGCTGCTGTTTTTAACATAGCATCTGCTGCTGTCACACCTGTGGAAACAGTTTTAAATTCGATCATCCCAATTGATTTACCCATGCTAATCTTAATTCCTTCCTATTGTTACAGTTCACACATGACCTGCATTCTTTATTGATTTTCTGCTAAAATCATAATATGTTTACTTGTTACCTCTATCACTTTTCCTTCAACAGAAGCATGAATTGCTACGCTTAATCCTTTTCCTGGCTCTGCCACCATATCTCCTATTTTCACAAAGTCTCCTTTATTGACACAGGCAATTGCTAGTGCTCCAATATGCTGACCGAGCAATATTCTCACTTTTTTCATAGGTACTAATGTATCATCCAATGGTGCTGGTTTATTATATTTTGACAACCCCAACCTTGCTTCTAATCTATTTTCAGGCACCTTTCTATATTCACGGCTTACTTTTATTTCTTTTGCGATGCGATCACTAGGTGGTTTTACACCAGCCTGCCGTAATCCTGATTTGTATTCTGCAATCAAAGTTCTTGGAGACAGACTTTGCGGACAAGAAAACAACTCACAAATGCCACAAGAACTACAAAAATAAGTGTCTAAAAATACGCTAGCATCTTGAAAGTCTTGGTTGGCTGCACTACGCATAAACTTATGCGGTTCAATAGGATGCCCTAGTGCATGTCTTGGACAAAGATCCGTACACATTTGACATTGACAACAAGACGAGGCAGCTCTTTTTAAATCAATAGATGTATTACTCTGCTTTCTCTGTACTAGGATATGTTGGTTAGGCAAAACAATGACTGCATTTGTTGTTTTCGTTACCAAAGTATCTTCATATCCAATACTTCCCATCATAGGACCGCCGATAAAATAAATGGGCTCTTCTACTGTAACTTTTCCTGCCAACGCAACTACATCTTTAATTTCACATCCTATAGGTACACGTACTGTAATTGGATGCTCCACTTCCCCAACTACAGATACTAATTTAGAAGCTACTGGTTCACCATCTGTAATAGCTTTATAAATATTGTATACAGTTTCAACATTGAATACTGCAATTCCTTCATCAATAGGTAAGCCACCAGGTTTAATTACTTTCCCAGTCACTTCGTAAATCATAACAATTTCATCACCCATTGGATATACCTCAGGTAATAAATGTAATTTGATTTTTGGATAAAATTCTAAATATATATTTAAAGCACGGATTGTCGCCTTATATTCTTTTTTAATACCAATTACAATTTCCTCTGCACCTACAGTATCTGCAATCATTTGAAATGTCTCCAAAATAACATTTGCATGTTGTTCCAATAATTGCTTATGTAATTGTAACAATGGCTCACATTCTGCACAATTCATAATAATCGTGTTTGCTCGCTCATCAATTTTCACAAAAGTTGGAAAGCCAGCACCACCAGCACCGACTATTCCACTATTTTTCAGTATTTCACGCAATTTTTCTATTTCCATATCTGTCGCATCCTTATAATAAGCCTGTATCATTATCAACAATACCTACAATTGCTGCATCGATCGGTGCATGTTCAAGACCACATCCAACTCTAGCAGCACTTCCAAGCGCTACTAAAACTGTTTCACCAATACCAGCTCCAATATTATCTATTGCAACTAAATGGCCTGTTTGATTTTTCATCTTTTCAATAGGTTCCACAATCATTAATTTATTTCCTACTAAATTATCATTCTTGCGTGTAGCAACAATACTACCTACAACTTTACCTACAATCATGTGTCACCTCCTGAATTTTAAATCTTTCGTAACTATTCAGCCATAAGCTGAACTGTTACACTAGTTCTTTATTTAATAATTGTTACAGTATCACCTGTTGCAATTTTACTTGCATTGGCTTCATCTGTATCAATATGCATTTCTAACGTAAAGCTTTCACCTACACGTATTTTCACTTGATTAAATACAGTACCACGTTCATTGTCTGCTTTTACAGAAACAATTTGTCCATCTTTTACATTGGCTGCCATAGCATCTTTTGGTGACATATGAATATGTCTCATGGCTATAATACAACCCTCTTTCAAATACAATGCGCCTTTTGGTCCGACAATTGCCACAGCTGCACTTCCAGCAATATTTCCCGATTCTCTAATAGGTGCTTTCACCCCTAATCTTACAGCATCAGTAGCAGAAACTTCCACTTGAGAAGCTTTTCTAGTAGGTCCTAAAATTCTAACATTTTCAATCGCTCGAAGTTTTAATCCTACAATTGTTACACATTCATTAGATGCAAATTGACCGCCCATCAAATCTTTCTTCTTAGTCAACTGATATCCAGATCCGAATAATACTTCTACATGTTCCTGTGTTAAATGAACATGTCTAGCAGATACACCCATTGGTACCAAAAATCCACAACTTTGTTGCTCATTCTTATGCAATGAATCTATCACCATACGTGTGATGATTTCAATTTGTTGATTCTCCATTTTGATTCTCCATTCATTTCTATACAGAACTTGAATTTCTAAATATGCACGTATCTATATCCTTTAGAACTTACTAAAAGCTACTAGATACGTGCATATTCAATCTTATAATCTGTTACAGTTCACACACGACCTATAACCCCTATGTAGCCAATCTCTATTTCACTTTTGGTAACATTAACTCAACATCTGTGTGTGGTCTTGGAATTACATGTGTAGCAACTAATTCACCAAGTCTGCTTGCGCTTGCTGATCCAGCTTCTACTGCTGATTTAACAGCTCCTACATCTCCACGTACCATAACTGTAATTAAACCAGAACCAATTTTCTCTGTTCCTACTAATGCTACATTTGCTGCTTTACACATTGCATCTGCTGCTTCTACCGCTGCAACTAAACCTCTTGTTTCTACCATACCTAATGCTTCTTGTGCCATTTTTGTTTCCTCCTTTTTCACAATCACTTTTTATTATTTACAACTTTTTCTGTTTCGCTTACGTCTTTTTCTTTACTATCTACAGCCTTTGCTGTTTTATTTTCAGCTTTTACTGTTTTACTTGTTGCTTTTTCTGTTACTTCTACTTCTTTTTTGTTAAATCTACTTGCGCTAAGTTCAACTAATCGTACAATTTCATTATGTGGGCTGGCAATCACACCAGCGGCTACTGGTTTTTTTATGGCTTGACTTTTAGCCGCCTCAATTGCTTCTGTAACAGATGCTACATCACCTTGAATTACAATTGTGGCCAGTCTTCCACCTAATTTTCTCTCCCAAGTTGCCAACTCTACACCTGATGTTTTACACATAATATCCAATGCATCAATCGCTGCTACTACACCCGTTATTTCAATAAATCCATATGATAAATTCGCCATGAATCATTAACCTCCGCATAACCCTTAGGGCTTTATGCAATCTTTGTATTGATATCCATTTATTTTACTTACGGAAGTAAAATTACAGACTTTATTACTTCACATACTAAACTGTAGGAAGAATTTTTTCTACATCTGTATGTGGTCTTGGAATTACATGTGCTGCTACTAATTCACCTAGTCTGCTTGCCGCTGCTGTTCCACTTTCTACCGCTGCTTTTACAGCTCCTACATCTCCACGTACCATAACTGTTACTAAACCAGAACCAATTTTTTCTGTTCCTACTAAAGTTACTTCAGCCGATTTTGTCATTGCATCTGCTGCTTCAATTGCAGCTGTAAGTCCTCTTGTTTCTACCATTCCTAATGCTTCTTGTGCCATATTATTCTCCATTCTGAATCTGCATGATTCCTGTCAATTTATTTTTCCTATACCTTTGTATTTTCTATTTCTTGTAGCCAAAGGTATAAACTGTTAATACTTAATTACTCCACTTTATTATACTAAAGGTTGTGTCATACCACAACTGCTTCATGATAATTTATCAATTTTTATCAAATGCGCTAATCTTCAACATTTTTCCTGCATCAGCAGTAGGTCTGGGAATAATATGCTGTTGTACAATCCCTGTTAAAGATTGTGCTTTCGCCGCTCCCGCTTCCATGGCTGCTTCCACATCTGCTATACTTCCTCTAAACTTGATGGTAACAAGTAAAGGTACTGGAAGAGCATCTGCATTACCAGGCTTATTTTTATCAAAATTCTCTAATCTTACATTTCCTGCTTTACATCCAGCATCTGCCGCCATAAACGCACAAGCAAGACCAAATACTTCTAAAATTCCTACAGCATCTTCCATTCTAATCCTCCATCTTTTAACTACAGTTTAATAACTTTGACTGATACCTATTTATTAATAATGGCAATTTTCAGTCCTGTCATTGCAAGATTAGTTCTGTGACCTTCATTGATTTCTTCCAATGAATAAGTGTCTGTAATCAATTTTTCCATTGGTAATCCTAATTTTTTAGCACTCTTTAAGAAATCAAATGTAGTTGCATAATCTCTAAGTGTATATACCCAAGAACCAACTGTTGTAATCTCTTTTGCACAGATGTCAAAATGAGGATTAATTGTAGCATCTCCACCATTGATGAAGAAACCTAATTCACAAAGTCCACCACCATTTCTGATGAATTTATAAACATTGCTATGTGCAATTGGTGAACCTGTACATTGGAATGCAAAATCTGCTAAATGACCATCAAATTTACTTTCTACAGCACCTGCAAGAGCTTCGATACCTTTGTGATCTTTAAAGTTCACACTATCACTAGCACCTAATTCTTTTGCAAATGTAAGACGTTTTTCTTCTCCATCCACAGCAACAATATTTACAATACCCATAGTGCGTAAAATAGCAATACAAATTAAACCGATTGGTCCACATCCTTGTACCACAACTCTACTATTAAATCTAAGAATACCTGTTGATTTTGCTCGTTCTACAGCATGGATTAAAACAGCTGCTGGCTCAATTAAGATTCTTGAATAAAGGTCTAAATCACTTACATTAAAGATTGTAGAACCGCCTCTGATTAATATGTAATCTGCAAACCATCCGTTAAAGTGGATATCGTCATCTGGCAACAAGCCATACACATCTGCTCCACCAACGTTTTGTTTGTTTAAATCAAACATTGTAATATCTGGATTATCTTTGAAAATCATACAAGAAACTACTTTATCACCAAGTTTCAAATCTTTTCCTGCACTATCTTTCTTTACATTTTTACCCATTTTTACGATTTCACCAGTTCCTTCATGTCCTAACACGATAGGAATTAATGAAAATGGATCTCTTTTGAATTCATGTGCATCTGTTCCACAGATACCACATCCTTCAATTTTTACTAAGATGTCATCATCTCCAACTTCTGGAATAGGAAATTCTTTTATCTCATATTTTTCAAGCTCTGTAAGCATTGCCACTCTTGCTGTTTTAGGAATTTCTTTACTTCCGCAAGAACAATTCCCGCCACAAGAGCATTCGCTTTTCTCTTCACTTGACATATTGGCAAGTACCTGTTTTACAATTTCTTCAATATCAATTGCACTTGTGCTCATCTTATTTACTCCTTTTCTTATTATCTAATGCACAAACTATCTGTCATAACACAACGTCTTCTCTTTGTGAAACTTGATGCACTAGTTAATCCCTCACCTGTACGGCTAGCAATTGTAAAGGTACAAATACCTTCACCACCAAAACCAAGTGCTGCATAGGAAGGTCCATTTTTCACTAAAATAGCTGTATCGATGGCTTTTGCATATTTCGTGATTCTATCAACATTTTTAGAATGAATATGAGCCGAATGACGATTTCCTTGTTCTAACATAACTGCCGTTTCAACTGCTTGATCAAAAGTTTTTACTTTTACAATACCAAGAATTGGCATCATCAACTCTTCTGCAATCAGTTTGTGATCTGCTGTTCCAAAGAATGTGATACAACGAATGTTATTAGGTACATCTACACCAATCATTGCCAACAATGTTTTGGCATCACGTCCCACACATTTTCTATTCAATCCGCCTTTTTCAGTAAAGACTGTACGAATTAATTTGTCTTGTTCTTCTGGCGATGCATGATAACAACCTTGTTCTGTCACCATATAATGCATCAATTCGTCTGCAATGGATTCAATTGCTACGATTTCTTTTTCTGCGATACATGGTAAATTATTGTCAAATGTACAACCATTTACAATATCTTCTGCTGCTTTTCTAATATCGGCAGTTTCATCAACTACTGCTGGTGGATTTCCTGCACCTGCACCAATACCACGTTTTCCCGAAGATAACACTGCTGTTACAACACCAGGACCACCTGTAGCCGCAATCAAAAGAATATCTCTATGCTTCATCATGATTGCACTTGTTTCCATGGTTGGCTTTTCAACAGTAACTGCTACATTGTCAGGTCCCCCCGCTTCTATAGAAGCCTCATTGATAAGATTAATGGCAAACATAGAAGTTTTCACAGCCTGTGGATGTGGACTAAATACTACAGTATTTCCACCTGCAATCATTCCCATCGCATTACATAATACAGTTTCACTTGGATTCGTACATGGAGTAATTGCACCAATTACTCCAAATGGTCCCATTTCAATCAATGTAAGTCCACGATCACCTGAATATGCTTCTGTTTTAATATCTTCTGTTCCTGGTACTTTATCAGCCACTAATTTATGTTTTAAAATTTTATGACCTACATTTCCCATTCCTGTTTCATCTACACCCATTCTCGCAAATATTTCTGCGTTTTCATGAGTTTTTCTTCTAATAATAGATATAATTTGTTCTCTTTGATCCATAGACATACATCTCACAACTTTTTGCGCTTCTCTCGCTGCTGCAATGGCTGTATTCATATCCCCAAAGATTCCATGCATTTTACTTGGTGCTTCTGCAATTTGCATTTTCGCAATCACTTCTTGCACGATATCTTGCACCAAATTTTCATTTATAGGCACGACAACACCTCCTCAAATACCTTTTTACCAAATTCGGCTAGGTAACTATCTTCTATGGCACTTCCACCGCTTACTCCTAAGGCACCTATTAATTGTTCTTTTTGGTAGATTGGTTCTCCTCCACCAAATATGACAATTTTACCTTCGTTGGTAAACTGAATGCCGTAGAGCGATTCTCCTGGCCCGCTCAATTCTCCTAGTTTTTGGGTAGACATTTTAAAAGCAACTGCTGTATATGTTTTATTTACTGCCACATCAAAACTTCCTATGTAAGCATCATCCATACACTGGATTGCTACTGGTCTCCCTGCACCATCTGAAACAGCTACAACAACATTAATTCCCATTGTTTTTGCTTCATCTTTTACAATTTCAATCAATGAAGTTGCCATATCTAGAGTCATTCCTGACTTTACACTGTTTTGAAAAATAGCTGCCGATACCGCTTTGTTTACTAATTTTTCATTCATAGGCACCCTTTCATAATTAAGTCCCGTGATTTCACTTGCTTACAAAGGTGAAAACACAAATGCTGTGGATGAAAATTTATTTTCACCCTTACACTTACTGTAATTATTTAATTCCTAATTGTTCCATAACTTTTCTTGTGATTTCTGCAACTGCATCTGGTGATACATTTTTAGCAGATGGTGTTGCACAACCACCTCCACAATTGTGGCAGTTAGAAGTTCCTGTATTTTGACAAACATTTGCTGGGTGTTTTCCTGGAAGTCCCATTTGTCTTCTGATTTCATATAATTTTTCAATTTGTTCTTTACTAAATTCTTTTGGTCCGCCTAATGCTCTTGCTTTGTAAAGTAATTCTGCATAGAATTCTACAGATTCCATTTTGTGGTAAGCTGCTAATAAATCTGTACTCCATGTTAATGCACCATGGCTTTCTAATAACACTGAATCATAATATGGTAAGTATTTTTCAAGATTATCAGGAATTTCAACTGTAGACGGTGTACCGTATTCAGCAATTGGAACACATCCTAAAGCGATAACTGCTTCTGGCATGATTGGTTGAGTTAATGGAATGCCTGCAATTGCAAATGAAGTAGCAAATGTAGGATGAGCATGTACAACAGCTCCAACATCTGGTCTTTTTTCATATACTCTCATATGCATTTTGATTTCAGATGAAGGTTTGAATGAACCATTTGCTTGAATTACATTTCCTTTTGCATCTACTTTACAAATATACTCTGGTGTCATAAATCCTTTAGACACACCTGTAGGTGTACATAAAAATTCATTATCATTTAATTTCACTGAAATATTACCATCGTTTGCTGCTACCATGTTTCTGTCATAGATTCTTTTTCCAATTTCACAAATTTGTTTCTTAATTTCGAATTCGTTTACCATAGTTCTCTCTCCTTCAACTTCTTTAATGTGGTTTCTTGTTATATTATAATTGCTTTATTGTATAAAGTCAACTATTTTTCTTTGTTTTATGTGGTTTTTTATGTTGTTTTATGTTGCTATTCACACAGTGCCATACATTTACTGCATACTACGTATGAAAATGATGAATAGTTTGTTACTGTTCTTGTATTTCCCATGGCATTTGGTCACCATCTTCTTTCAGATATAATAAAATTTCATCAATTCCTTCTCCTGTTAAAGAATTCACTTCAAAAATTTCTTTGCATCCTGTCAATTGTAGCCACCGCCTTGCCTGCATTACATTTGCATTTTCATCATCTATTTTTGTAATAATACCTATCACTTCTCTATTTACCATACAAGTTATATTAGGCGGAAATAAAGAGTACTGTTCCGTTGCGGAAATTAAAATCCCTACCACATCCGCTTCGTAAGCATATAGCGCCAATGCATGTCCAAAAGATTTTGTCTGTGCATATTCCCCAGGTGTGTCAATCACAACATCGTAATGATTTACATATTGTGTCTTATAATATGTAATCTTTTCCCCCTTCAAAGCTTGGGTTAGTGTGGTTTTTCCACATTCGCTTCTACCAACTAATGCGATTTTTCTCATTTTAATAATATCACTTTCTCTCAGTAGGTTGAAAAATCTTATTTTTCAGCCTGTCGCTATACCTTTCTAGCCATTGCTTATGTTCTTGTAATATTACAAACTGTATACCCTAAGGTCTCATCTACATATTGCAATAATGCTAAAATAGATGCTTCTACCTCAGAAACCGTTCCCGTAATAATTAAAGAACCGCTAAATCTATCCACAAATCCCAACTCAATCCCCGATGCTTTCAACGCAATATCTGCAATGATAATAGCTGTCTCTGCTGGACTAACTGTGATCACACCTATAGCAGATTTAGAATAATCAATATTAGGATTCAGTCCCAATTTTTCGTATAGAATTTTATCAGGATTTGCAATGATATGTGCCAATGTAATTTGTTTTCCTGGCACAAGCTCTTGTACAATCCTTTGTTTTTCTTCTTGATTCATAACCATCACCTTCTCTCAATCATATGAAAAATTTCATCCTACAAGGGATTTTTGTATCATTACAGATCACCTGCGAACTGTAACATTCATTTCTCATAATCTATTGTCTTCTACCCACCAATCTGACAAGTTAGTTTCGTATTGTTTTCCACTAACTGCTTTAATTCCTGCATATACTCAGGTGTTGGTGGCAGAAAATCTTTCATCAAATATTCCCGTTGCAATCCTGCATATTTATCCTGTCCTAATCGATGATAAGGTAACAAATGAAACACTTCCACTTGTTCTAAAGAATCGGCAAATTTTGCAATTGCTAAAATTTCTTCTTTTGTTTCATTAAACGATGGAACTACTGGCACTCGTATACTTAAGCGAGTTGTTTTTGCTGCTGCTATTTTTCTAGCATTTTCTAAGATCAACTCATTTCCCACACCTGTATATTCTTTATGCTTTCTAGAGTCAATATGCTTAATGTCCAATAAATATTGATCTAAATAGGGCAAAATTTCTTCAATTACCTTATACCCTGCACAGGCCGTACTTTCTAGTGCTGTAGAAATGCCTTCCGCTTTTGCTGCACGGAATAAATCTCTTGCAAATTCTGGTTGGCATAAGCTTTCACCTCCCGAAAGTGTTAAGCCACCACCGCTTCTCCTATAATAATTGCTATCTTTTTTTACAGTCTCAATCACTTCATCTACCGTTACATCTTTTCCCATTACTTTTGACTTCCCTTGTAATACCATCTCTTGTATTGGGTATTCTTGAGATTCAGGGTTGCAACACCAACGGCATCTGAGCACACATCCTTTTAAAAATACAATGGTTCTGATACCATCTCCATCATGAATGGAATATCTCTGGATATCGAATATTCTGCCCTTTGTATTTAGATAATCTTTTTCTCTATCCATCTACACAACCACCTTTTCACTTCTTAAAATCCTTGTTCTGTTCTATTTATAATATCATCTTGCAATGATTTCGATAAAGTAGTAAACAAGGCACTATAGCCCGCTACTCTAACTACTAAATGTTTATATTTCTCTGGATCCTTTTGTGCTTCAATTAAGGTTGATTTATCCACAACATTAAATTGCATATGGCTTCCTTTTTGATCAAAATATGTGCGAATCAAATTCACAAAATTAAGCAATCCATTGTCTCCACTTAATGCCGATGGATGGAATTTCTGATTAAATAAGGTTCCATTAGAAGCAATTCCATGATCTAATTTCGACACTGAATTAGCTGCAGCTGTTGGTCCTAGTATATCTTTGCCTGCCGAAGGTGATACTCCATCAGCCACTGGTGTATGTGCCAAACGTCCATCTGGTGTAGCACCTGTCTGTGCACCTAATGGCACATTGGCCGATACTGGATACAGACCTGCTTGGAACTGTCCTCCACGAGGATTATTATATTTTAATAATGGTTTTGTGTAAGTATATGCTACCTCTCTAGCAAATGCATCTACTTCATCATCATCATTACCGAATTTAGGCACTTCTTCTATCATTTCTAATAAGGCATTATATTTTGCAACATCTGCATCAGATACTTTCATATTTATAATAGAAGTAATAATTTCCTGGACTTGTTTTTCACTAATTTGTGTTCCATTATTAGCCATTTCTTTGATAATGCTCACTGTCATTTCTGAGGCCGTAATAGCATCAAACCCTTTTCCATAATTGTAAATTAATGCTTGCTTCAATTCTGCTAGGGTGATTTTTTTCTCATCAAAAATTAATTTTTTCATCACATATAAAGAATCAGCTACGTTAGCAATTCCAAAACCTTGTGGTCCTGTAAAGTTATAAATTGCTCCGCCTTCTTGTACTGTTTTTCCTCGTTTGATACAATCGTCAATCATACATGACAAAAATGGCAATGGACATCTTTCTGCATGGGCCACATCAATAGCATTATCCGCATTCACTAACAACGAAATGGTATAATCCATTTGCTTCTTATAAGCATCATACACTTCTTCAAAAGTTGACATTTCTTCTATTTCACCAGTTTGAATACTGATTTGTTTCCCTCTATCTACACCATTTGAAAATACCAATTCTAGCGGACGACACATATTGAAAAATGCTGCGTCATGCCAACCTTCTGTTTTCCCACTCTTCTGTGGTTCTACACAACCGATGATATTGTAATCTCTAGCATCCTCTAATGTAAGCCCCCTACTCATCAATGACGGAATGATCACTTCATCATTGTAATAAGCTGGAAGTCCAATTCCCGTTCTTGTTAAACCAGCTGCCTTGATTAACAAATCTTGAGGGGAACCATTCCAAACACGTATAGAAAGAGATGGTTGTGGTAAGAACACGTGATGAGAAGCGCTGATACACATAAATGATAAATCATTAGTAGCATCTATTCCTTCTGTATTTTGTCCCCCTACAATCATATTTTGGAATAAGCTATATCCTGCAAACCCTTCTGCACTAGCTGCATCTCTACATTTATTTAAATCATTTAATTTGACAAAAATACAATCGATTAATTCTTGTGCAAATTCCCTTGTTAAAGTACCTGCCTCTAAATCTTTCTTATAATATGGATACATGTATTGATCAAAACGTCCTGGCGAAATAGAATGACCACTTGATTCTATCTGCAATAATTGTTGTACAAACCAAAAGCTCTGTGCTGCTTCATAAAACGTGGTAGCACCTTTCGCTGGCACTTTACTACAATTCTCTGCAATTTGTAATAACTCCGCTTTTCTTCTATCATCTGCACAACTATGAGCCATCTCTTTTGCCAGTTCACTATATCTCTTTGCGTAAGCAATTGCAGCATGGCAACTTACTAAAATAGCTTTTAAAAATTGTGATTTTCTAGAATAATCAGCATCTCCTAAGCTACAATTGGACAACTCTTTTACCACCTCTGCCATAATGCCTTCATAACCAATTTCTAACACTTTATCATAATGAACGGTAACATGCCCTACACCATTATAAAAATAATTACCAGGAGTAAAAATATTATGCTCCATGGCTGTAATGGTTTCTGGTGCCATATAAGATGTAGCCAATTCACTTGTTGTTTTTCCCTTCCAATAAGCATTGACTCTCTTTAAGATTTCTTTTGTTTCTTCTGCTATGTAAAAAGGATCGGCGCTTCTTGTTTCTACCGTTTCAAATTCTCCCTCTAACCATTCATATGAAAATTCGGGATAAGTTTGACATCCTCTAGGTGCGATTGTGGTACTTCCCACAATCAATTCTTCCTCACGAATAATAATCGGAATATTTTTCAAAATATGAGAAAATGCCTTTGCTCTTCTCATAATAATGGGTTCATTCTCTGTTGCCATATAAGATTCTGTAAGTAATTCCGCTCTTGATGACTCTATCACTGGCATTTTTGCAAAAAGATCATCCACTAATTTAGGAATACGCTTTGTTTTCTTTATCTTTTCCTTATAATAATTTGCCATATTACCTTTATTCCTCCTACTAATATTGTTTCCATTTACACAAACTATAGTGCAAAATCCATTACAAGCCACATATGGCTAAATATAACATTGAACTTTTTTCTTTATGTACCAATTCTACACCACTTTTATTTAAATGTCAATAAATCCCTCGTTTATTTTTGTTGTATTATGTGGTTTTCATTATTCATACAGCACTATGTATATTCTTTATCGCATGTACGAAAATGATATCGTAATACAAAAATCCCACAGGTTTTAGCTACCCATGGGATTTTTGTGTTATATCATAGTATATGTATGTAATTAATTGTTTACTCTTTTCCACATGGCTGACTTGTTTTACTAGCCAATTGATCTGCTTTCACCGTAGCATACAAGCGGTATCCACCTGAAAAATTATAGGCATTAAAACCGTATTGCATTAAAATTCTGCAAGCAATATAACTTCTTAGTCCTGACTGACAATTCACATAAATAGGCTTTGATGAATCTAACGTATGAATTTGCTCTCTTAAATCATCCACTGGAATATTGAAAAATCCTTCAAAATGACCACTTGCGTATTCACCCCTGGTGCGAGTATCAAGCAATGTGACACTTCCATCTCTCGGCAAGTCTGCCACGTCTTCTATAAAAAACTGCTTCAAAGTGCAGTTTGCAATATTCTCAATCATAAAACCAGCCATATTGACTGGGTCTTTTGCAGATGAATATGGTGGTGCATAGGCCAAATCAAGATCTTTTAATTGTAAAGCCGACATATTCATATGCATAGCTGTGGCTAACACATCAATTCTTTTATCCACACCATCATACCCTACAATTTGTGCTCCTAATATTTTAAAATTATTTTTATCAAAAATCACTTTCATAGTCATCACGGTGCTTCCTTGATAATATCCTGCATGACTTCCTGGTGACAAATATATTTTATCATATTGTAATCCTAGGGATTTTGCTGTTTTTTCATTAATACCAGTAGTGGCCATAGTCATGTCGAACAACTTCAACACGGAAGAGCCTTGGGAACCTTTATACCTACTGTTCAATCCACAAATATTATCTGCTACAATACGTCCTTGCTTATTAGCAGGTCCTGCTAGAGAAATCAGCGCGTCCTCTCCTGTGATATAATGCTTCACTTGCACCGCATCTCCTACCCCGTAAATATCGTTTTCAGAAGTTTCCATTTTATCATTTACAATGATGCTACCTCTCAAACCAAGCTCTAATCCCGCTTCTTTGGCAAGCTCTGTATCTGGTGTCACACCAATTGCCAAAATCACCATGTCTGCTTGAATCAATGCCCCACCTTGTAACACTGCCTCTATTCCATTTTCAGCTTTTTGAATGCCTGTTACATATTTTCCAAACACTAGTTTGATTCCATGACTTCTCATTTTTGCGTGAAGAAATGCTGCCATTTCACCATCTAAAGGCGCCATTAATTGGGGCTGACTTTGCACAATTGTCACATCCAAACCTAACTCACACAAATTTTCTGCCACCTCTACGCCAATAAATCCACCACCAGCTATGACAACTGATTTAGGTTGATTTTCCTTAACATACTGATGAATTTTCAAAGTATCTTCCACCGTACGCAAGGTGAATACTTCTTGTAAATCCTTCCCTTCTAATGGTGGCAATGTAGGTTTTGCACCTGGTGACAAGATTAACTTATCGTATGTTTCTTGAAATACTTCCCCTGTTTCTAAATTTAATACTGATACTTCTTTTTTCTCTTTATGAATCTTGATCACTTGGTGACGTACTTTCACATCTATCAAAAATCTACGTTTAAAATTGTCAGGAGTTTGTAATGTAAGCGCTTCTTCCTCTTGAATCACTCCCCCAATAAAATAAGGCAACCCACAATTTGCATAAGATACAAATCCTGATTTTTCAAATATAATAATTTCTGCATGTTCATCTAATCTTCTCAAACGTGCTGCCGCTGTGGCACCACCTGCAACTCCACCTACAATTACTACCTTCATCTATTCTCCGCCTTTCTGTCTTTTCAATCCTTTTCTTCAGTATACTGCAATCTCTTACTACAAACAATCCTGTACCTTTAACATTTTGATAATATATTTATATATTCTTCTAGTAAACTTTATAGTTTCTTCATTTAAATTGCTTTTTTTTTATTTTATGGTAAAATAATTGTGTAAAGTACAATAGGTTAAAACAGATTTTTGAACGATATAAGAATATTTTGCCTTTATACAAAATATTCTTGTTCTTTTATTATTACACATATCAATATTTATTATATTTAATAGGAGATGTCACATGGATCAAAGAGCACGCAATTATATTGCACAAATTTCAGAATTTATATTAAATGAATATGAGATTCAATCACCTATTCATGATATTGACGAGATTGTTTCACGTTTAAATGGATGTATCTATTCTGTAGATAATGCTCTTGTAGATTCTAATGTGGTACGATTAGATGATCAAGATTTTGCTTTCATGATTACAGTATCTTCTTGCCAACCTGCTGCTCGAAGAACATTTGCTATTGCCCATGAAATAGGACATTTGTTTTTACACATGGGATATTTAAGCGACTTAGAATTATGGCAATCTTATGGTAATCATGCTTCCTTAGAAAATTATACCGAAAAAGAATTTCAGGCACACGAGTTTGCCTCTAATTTTTTAATGCCGCAAAAAGAATATTTAGAATTTGTTTCTAATCATACAGTTAACCATTGTATTGATGCTTATGAAATTGCAAATTATTTTGGAGTTTCTGAAAGCATGGCAACCATTCGCGGAAAGTTAATAGGTGCACTCAAATGGGCTTAAAGAATAACAAAAATTTCCCTCAATTAAAAGAATTAGTCACCCAAATGAACAAAACTCATATGTCTTTAGGTGAAGATAGTCCTGAAATCATTACATTATTCCTATCTTTTGATATTGTAAATTCCACCTATTACAAATCCCTAGATAAAGAACAATGGTCTCTTACTATCAGTAAAATAATTCGATATATCATCAGTGCTTTTTCCAATAATCCAACTGGTGATTATGAATTTTGGAAAACATTAGGAGACGAAGTAATCTATACTCGCAAAATTCATTCCGTTCAAGATTTATTAGATACCTTAGAAGAAATTTATCGAACTATGATTTTACTGAATCAAAAGATATCCCAAGGCGAATTATTTGATGGAACTGCTACACAAATGCTTTCTATTAAGGCTGCTACTTGGCTAGCCGACTTGTCGTCTTCTCATGAACGTAGTAACAATATCTTGACCTATTATCAAATTAATGACAAACGTCGTCAGGCTGATTATATCGGTCCCGATATTGACACAGGATTTCGTTCTGCACACTTTACCTCCTCAAATCGAATGGTAATATCTTTTGATATTGCTTGTATTTTAATGTACTCGCAAAAAAATCTAAAAGCACAGGGTGGACTGACCTCTTTTGTTTTTTCCAAATACATACATATCATGAGCTACCGAGTACTAAAAGGGGTTTGGAACGGCATTCCCTATCCCATATTATTTTATCACGGTGATAGCTCTGAAACTTTTGAAGCATCTATTACTGAAAGAGAAAAAAATACAGTTATTGTGATTCAAGAATATTTAGATTCACAAGAAAAGCAACCGAAAAATATACTTCCAGAATACAACTGCTATCAAGAGCAACTGTTAAAACAATTATGCCAAAAGATGGAATTAGAATTTAGAATTCAGCATTTAATAGATTTGATGAATCAAATGGGGCTCATGTCCATTCAAACTGTGAAAATATAATGTTTTTATCTTGTTTTAAAACTAGTTAGTATCGAAATATATCTATCCCTTAATTTTGAAGGATAAGTCTATAGTAGGAGGTAAAACTCATGTCAAATAACAAACAAATAAAAGATGGCTACGATAAACAATTTGCCATATGGCTACTTCTTGGAATTATTTTAGTGACTCTCTGCTTCTCTTGGGCAGCATTCTCTTCTTATGTAAGCAAGTTAGAAGCAGCTTCACAAGGTCATAGTTTGGTAGATTACCTTAATGCAAGTGCACAGCGTCTGGTCAAACTGGAGCTTATGGATAATTCTAGTGACGAATTAATTTTCAACCTAGATAATACAATTAACGAATTAATGCCAAAAGTCGGAAAATCTTCTGAATATTTTGATGAGCAATCCGAAATTTTACAGGGTATTTCTGATGTGTGCACTGACTGGACTTCTACAAAATCTTCTTTATATGAATTTAGATCAGGTAGTGACTCCGACTCATTAATTTCCTCTAGTGAACGTCTTTTTTACCATGCGGCACATTTAACCAATTTGACCTCAGATTATATCAGCTATTTATCAGTTATTATTTTAAGACTACAATTACTTATCATTGTACAAATGCTTGTAGTTGCATTTATTATCAGCAACCGATTATTTATCACATTTAAAGAATTAAAACGCAATCGTGAGCTATCGGCTTCTATGTTCATCGATTCAGCAACTGGATTGTTTAATCGTTCAAAATGTCATGAAGTACTGCGTACAATCACCGGCTCTGAATGTTTACGTGCTATGATTGTCTTTGATTTGAATGATTTAAAGAAAACCAATGATTCTTATGGTCATAAGGTTGGAGATGAATTGATTTATAGTTTTGCTCAAATCATTAAAGAAGGTACTAAAATTCACACACAAGATGTTTTTATAGGGCGCTACGGTGGTGATGAGTTTATGGTCTATTACAATAATGTACTTCCAGACGATATTCGTCTTTATTTAGAAGAAGTTGCCTTTTTAGCGGAAGCTTTTAATGAAAAAGAAACACGTTTTCAAATTTCTTATGCCGCCGGACATGCTATGACCTCACCAAGTGAACCAAACATAACATTACGCCAACTTTTTGATATTGCAGATAAAGATATGTATCGAAACAAAGTCGAAATGAAGAAAAATCGTGCTATACGCCAATCTTCTATTGATAATACACTAACAGAAAGGTAGGTGAACTCTTATGAAACAAAATATTAATTTAAAAAGAAATTCTAAATGGTTTCTAAGTTTTATTTTAATATTAGCCACTGTTCTTGCAGGAACATTTATGTATTGGCAATATCAAGCACAATTAGAATATATTGATGGCAATGTTCTTAACCTTCCCTATGTGAATCAATGGAACGATGATGATTTACTAGATAATCCATGGAAAAATGCACAATTCCATTCAGGACTCATGTTTCGAAATCTTTTTTTAGCTGACAGTATATTTGAAACTGTAACCTGCGATTTGGCATCAAGTTATCAAATTTCCACTGATGGTTTAACATATTCTATCACCTTGAAAGATGGTATTCTTTGGTCAGATGGAGAACCTTTGACTATAAATGATGTTGTGTTCAGCATCCAAGCTGTTCTTCAATCAAAAACAGCTAACGGTCTTTATTTAAATGCTTTTTCAAAAATTGAAGGTTATGCAACATTTATCGAAAATCCCAGTGCTGGCTTATCAGGTTTAGAACTTGTTGATGAAAACACGCTTCTAATCCACCTTGATAGCTCCCATCCAACCATGATACAAGTATTGGCACAATTTACAATTCTACCTGAGCATGCTCTCTTAGACGCTGATCTTCCAAATATAGACTACGATGATTATTGGAAAGATCCTATCGTTAGTGGTATGTATAAAGTTGGAGAAGTTATTTCCTATGAAACTGTACAATTGGTTCGCAATGATTTCTATGCAGATACCAAACCAAATATTGATGAAATTTTATTGCATATGAATTATAAATTTGCAAATTTAGACTATTATTCTACGAATAATATAACTGAAATTATCAATTATCGTTCTATTCGTAGTATGAATGAACATAAAGTAGATTTACTCTTCTATCGTTATTTTGTATTCAATATAGAAGGTATTGATGACCACGAAAACTACGCTATGCAAGATGCAACTTTGCGTCAGGCAATTTCTCTAGCAATCGACAGGGAAAGTTTATTATATGATGTATATTTAGACTCTGGAACTTTAATCGAATCAGGTGTACCTAGCTCCCATTCCTCTTACAATGGACAAGTCATCAGCTATGATCCAGAAAAGGCAATTTCCCTCATTCAGGAATCAAACTATGATTTATCACGTCCATTACGACTAGCCTATTACTACACTGATACTACTTCAAAAACTTTTATGGAAGCGGTAGCTGAAGATTTAGAAGCGGTAGGATTCAACGTGGAATTATGTTTTTTAAGCACTTCTACAGAATTATATGAAGATAGAGAATATGATTTGTTATTGAAAGGATTATCTGCTTTTGATATTAGTGAATGGTATTTTGAGTATACAAATGAAAATGCCAATTTATCTCGCTTATTAGGTGGTAACACAGAATTTAACTCTCTTGTGAAAGAATTAAGTACTACAATAGATGCCGATACAGAAGATACACTACTACAAGAATTGCAAACCATGGAATTGGACGCTATGTATAAACTACCACTATTTACATTAAGCCAGGTTCTTTATATTAACGAAGATCGTGTGAATTTACCTAATAATTGTACCTTTGGTAATACTTGGTACAAATATGATGTAGATTTTGAATACTGGAGTATCAAGAAAGAATAGCTTAGGACAAAAATTTATTTTCATCTTTTCATGCAACGAAGGGGCAACCTATTCCACTGCCCCTTCATCTTTTATGGTAAATTCTACTTACACAATCTATTGAAAAAATCTGTAACACATTACTGCTGCCTCTTCTACCGTGACATCATCTAAGGGTCTAAGGCAATTGTCATCATCAGGCATTAATACGCCAATCTGATTCATATACCTTACCCCGTCCAAATTTTCATCCGAAACAGAGCTAGCATCCCCATAGCTACTAATATCTCGTGTAATACTTACATTTAAATATAAGTTTTTCACCGCTAATAAAATAGTTGCAACCTCTTCACGGGTAATTGTTTTATCTGGACTAAATTTCGTGGTACTAGTCCCATATAAGACTCCCCACTGATTGAGTACCCTTTTTTGGCAATGGTAACATCTGATTTTAATATTCTACCATCAGGAGCATTTTTCCAGGTTGTAAGTCCCATATGTTCTTTTTCTTTATCAACTTTATCATAAATAATTTCTGCAGCAGTCTGACCTGTAATAGCATAATGAAACCTATTTTGTATCATTGCATAAAAATCATGCGCTTCTCTAGAATCCTTAATATAATCAACACTACATTCAGCAAATATATCTGTAATTTGTTGCCAAATCCTTCGTTCACTTGCTCGAATTGATCGAACTCTATCTAATAATTCTCTGAAATAATCTTTTCCAAAAGCATTTTTCCCTTGCTTCAATCGCTCATCATCTAGAATAAATCCTTTTATCATATATTCTTTCAAAATACTTGTTGCCCATATTCTAAATTTTGTTGCCTTCGTTGAATTCACACGATAACCTACAGATATAATCGCATCTAGATTATAGTACTTAGTATCTCGTGTCTGAACTTTACCTTCTACTGCCCCATGTTGTGTGGTATGTGCAAAATCTGCACATACCACATTTTCATTCAATTCACCTGTTATGAATATATTTTTTAGATGCCTAGAAACTCCAGTTCTATCTACTCCAAATAGCTCTCCCATAGCTTTTTGTGTAACCCAAATAGTTTCATCTTTCATTACAACATTAATTTTTATATCTTCATCTTCTGAATTGTACATCAAAAATTGCAATTCATTATTCACCGTAAATTCTCCCCTTATCACAATCTATATTCCTATTCTTTCTATCTTCTATTATCCGATAATCTCTAATTGATGTCAATATGTTGCTGAACATTTGTTCTTTTTATCACAACAATTAGTTAGTCTATCCTCAAATCGTCAACATGTTGTTGACGATTTATTCTCTTATATTTTCCGCTGTCTCTAACATGGATTCCACAAAAATTCCATATCCCCTCATTGGATCATTTACAAACACATGTGTCACCGCCCCGATCATCTTCCCATTTTGAAGTATTGGTGCCCCAGACACGCGTGTGTCAAGTAAAGGACAACACTTTTATTTTATGAATTATATGGCCTCATTAAAAATAGCTAATTTTCTCATCCTACGAATTCCTATCTCAAAATAAAACATTATGATATAAAATATTATTTGTACTACCTTCTTGAGTAACATACCCAGTTTCAACCAACATTTTCATATATCTTCTTGTTGTAGCTGGTGACTTTTCACATACTAATTCTGCTTCTTTTGGAGTAATATTCCCTTTTCCTTGAAGTATACCTATAATTATTTTGACCTTCTCATATTCTTTAGGTTTCAAAACTTCGCTCAAAACTTCGCTCAAACTTCGCTCATTTTTTTGATTAAAGTCATCTTTCATCTCAAATCCATCTCTAATCTTAATTGTTGTCTCAAGATAATTTCTATCTGCATCTGTATCAAACACAGGTGCCTTTGATCCATTTTTATCTAAGTCTGCTAAGATTGTTGGGATTCCTGTAGATTGTTTTTCTGATAAATCTAATTCTTTAAAAAATTCACCGATTCGTCTATTTCTATATTTTCTTGCTCGAACTTTTCCCTGAGAAAACTTCTCCATATCAATCCATTTTGCTGGTCCTGGATAATTTAAAATCACAATCTCATCTACATATATTCTAATTTCTACTGGCGAATCATTTTTATAGGATTTATGAAACACTGCATTAACAATTGCCTCTTCTAGTGCATTATATGGATAATTGTAATATTTCATAGATTCAGCTTGATTTGTAATTTTAACTACTTTTCCTTCAATGACATTGGTATTAATATAATCCAATGCATCTTTAACTTGTTTCCAAATTGGACCAGTAAAAGTTTTTTCTATAAAATCTCTCGAAGCCTCCGCTTCTTTCGTATTAAATTTTACAAGATTTATTTGTGCTCCTGGAATAAATTTATCAGGTCTTTCAGCAAACATCAAAATTCCTATATTTCGAATAGCAATCTCTGTATCTGTTTCATTTGCAACTTCTAATGAGACCAATAAATCTTCCAAGGTTCTACTATTAATTTCATTTATTAATGAACTATTACTATCACGCAAAAAATCTTCGACATATCCGCGTCGAATATGATCAAGTGTTGCCATCCTGTTAATTCGATCATCATATGGCACAGAATTAAATTTCTCATATAATTCTGATATCTCTGTAACCTTTGCAACTGTTGTCAATGAAGCTGGTCGGATCCAATATTTCATTGTTTTCTCTGATTTTTCACCCTTTTTTGAATATACATCTATTGGTGCTTGATATGGTCCTGCATCACCAGCTGAACATTTAAGATAAATACAATGAGTTTCTTGATCTGGATAATCTACCACCTCAATATTAGGTATATATCTTGGTTCAATACGATTACAATACTGAAAAATTTCTTGCTGAATAGTATCTAATAGCTCAGCTTTAATACCTACTGGTGGTAATATTGGGATACCATCATCTGCTGCAACCCCAATAACAATATATCCACCATTGAGATTGTCTAAATCATTTGCAAATGCACAGATAGTATGAATAATATCAGAAGGATTCCAACCTGCCTTGTATTCTACTCTATTCTTTTCAACCACTTGGCCTTCAAGTAGTGTTTCTATTTTTAATGGAATCATACTCATTACCTCCATGCTATTATTTGACTTTCTTTATAACCATTTAGTCTTTTTATTATATCAACTTATTCCAATTAAAACAACAAGCAAGACTTCTTCTTGTGTCACTTGTTTCTTCCCTTCTTCTGTTTCCATCCAAACTCGTTTTCCGTGTTCTAAGCACCCTGTATAAATTCTATTCTGCAATATTCTCAATAACATTTTATATGTCCACTCTTTTTTCTTCTCACGTTTATTTACACGAATAAATCCCGTAGATGCATATTCTTCTGGTGTGGAAAATCTTGCTTCATTTAACTGTTTGATAATATCATCTACTGAATATCCACAATATACCAATTCAAAAATCATTTTTATAATCTCATTCACTCTATCATCTACGATAAGATGTCTAATTCTCCACTTTTCCACTTATCTTTCTTCTTTGCTAGCATTTCGTTACTCCAGTTTGAATCTTTTATATTTTCACCCATTCTTCTCGTCCTTTCTCATTTTGTCATCATTTTCCGTGCTTTTACATATAAAACAGGAGGAAATACGTTGATTTCCCCTTGATATTCTATCTCTATTCTTCTATCCCCTCCGCCGTCTCCAACATTGACTCAATAAAAATCCCATACCCCCTAGTCGGATCATTCACAAAAACATGTGTCACCGCTCCGATAAGCTTCCCATTTTGCAAAATTGGTGCCCCAGACACGCTTGTGTCAAGTAAAGGACAACACTTTTTGATAATATTCTCTATTTTAGGATATTTTATGCCGAACTTCCTCGAGATTAGGAGTGACATTTCAGATATAAAGATATAACAATTTTATAATTCTCGAATTAATCTATTCTTGATATTGGTAATACATTGTTCAAATTTATTAGGTGTTCTATTTTCTGTCAATAAAATTCTCGAAAGTTTTTTTCGTATGATTTCTATATCTTTCTTTCGCTGCAATACCAAATGATGACCATTAGATGTGTATGGACCTTCTACATATTTTTCTGTAATTGGAAAGCAACTACTGATTCTATATAATGCTGGTCTATTAGTATGTCCAATATAATAATATGACCATCTAATATCTCGCTCATTAAGCAAACACCATTTTTCTATTTTTTCAATTTGATCTGTGCTTCTATGTGATAAATCACTCGTAGGAATAGCCCAGTAAAGACCTTTTATGTATCTATCTTCAACACAACAGAAAATAGGACGTTCCTTGGCATCTTTATAAATACCTCCTACTTCACGTATAAGTTCTATGTATTCTTGCTTCACTTTATAAAAACCATTTTCTAACATAAGTTCCTCCTTATGAAAGAAAAAACTCCTAAAAAGGAGTTTCTTCAAACTG
>JAWXVD010000031.1:0-31070 GCA_044425705.1 Eubacteriales bacterium
GCGACTTCCTCTGGAGACCGAAATTTTGGATTTCTTGCCATATGTATAAACTCCTTTGTTTTTTTCTTAGTTTATACAATTTGCTGAATAAATAAAAGGCGTACTATCTTTGACGCTTACCACTTATAGTTACTTTACCATTTCCATTAGTGTCTACACTTGAAAGATTACCTTCTTCACTTACTACTGTAGTTACTGGTTCTTGTGCTACCGTTTGGTCTTGGGCTACTTCTTCATCAGCCGACGAGATATCATACACATTATTTTCTACATTGTAATCATCTGGATTCACGTTATCAAATTCATCTGTTATGACATTTCCCATTAATGTAAATACATACTTATACTTACTCGGTATCTGCGTATCTGTTTCTGTATATGTAATCGTAGCCACAAAGTCAGCACATCCTCCTGCATCACGTATAGCACTTTCCATATATGCTTGGTCTCCATGCCTATTTAAAGTAGAATCTTGAGGCGTAATATTATAGGCATTTGCTACACCACCAAGAGAATCTGCAGTAACATCTCCTTGATCCAAATCTGCATGCTCAGTTCCTGGTACATTTGCCTCATCAGAATAATATCTACCACTACTAGTTACTGGCTCTGTCTCATCATTTTGTAATGTAATTTGTTCTGCCAATACATATACTAATTGTCCATATTCATTTGTAAGTGCCCAACATACTCTGTCTCCAAAACCAATATCAACTGCAACATTATTACTTCTACTTCCACTCCTATCACCGCCATCTACTTCTATAATAGAATAGTCTTTTGAATTATAGGTTAGAATATCTTTTTCTACAGTAAAATTTAGAGAACTCTCGTATATTTGCTCTTCCTGCAAGTTCGCCTGCGTACTTTGTTTTGTTGTATTCTTTATTTCTACTGTGTCAACTTCTACCTTAGCTTCACTTACATTCGTTTCTTTTAATTCTTCCCCACTTATTTCATCAGATGATTTTTCAGTTTCCTCTATAGTTTCTTCTAAGATTAAAACTGCATCCTCATGCTTTTCCGTTTCAAAATTTTCTGATGCAACCTCTACTATTTCACTTGATTCACTAACTACATCTGTATCAACAGTCCCACTTGACTGCTTACCATCTGAAGATTCTTTATCTTTTGCCATCTATATTTTCATACTAGTTCTTAATTATTTCTCCTTACAATGAATTAATTCATTAAATTTCTTAGTTCATCTGGGTGCAATGGTGGATTTTTTCTATGTATCATTGAATGACAATTTGAGCATAAAGGAATTAGATCATTTTGAGGATTCGTTCCCTCATATCCAGCTTTTAAAGAAAGTGTTCCTATTGGTGTAATATGGTGCACTTCAATGTACTCTTTTCCCAGTTCTCCATATTCTTTTTCAAAATCAAACCCACAAATATTACAACGACACCCTTTAAGTCTTATACACTCGTCCCGTGCTGATTTACTCCTACGTATATAACTTGTAGAAGTAATATGCTTTTTGCTTTCATCATGAAAATGATACTTGTATTCATCATAATGTTCTGTCTGTGTGATAACAGATAATATATAATCAACCAAATTATTCTTCAATACTTGTCTCTCTAACTTATCAGTATACCAAACCGATTTTTGTCCATGTCCAACAAAAGTGCTGCTTGATGCTCTCGGCAATTTTTGAATTCTATCATTTCTATCAATTAACAACGCATTTTCAGCATCACATACAATATTATACTTTGCATATATTACGTTGCCATTCACGGTAAATTTTTATGTAACTCTGTTATCCTGAATAGGTTCCGCATAAATTTTTGCCTTTTGATAACAACCACAAATTACTCTCCCCACATTTTCACGAGAGCATGTTGATTATCAAGTAAAATTGGATTCTTTCTTAAAAATCCGTAATTTAATCAAATGCTCTATGGTAATCATCGCATTTATAGAAGTTAATACTATTTTAAATAAATGTGAAACGCATATTTGCGGAAGATCCTTAAATTTCGATGGTCATCCGACATAAAATTGAGTTGACAACTACAGCACATTCCAGCATTGTTATAGGACTTGAAATCAATAATCTACAATCAATAATTATATCACTTTTTGATTAACCATTGTGAAATGATTTTTTCAATCCTTCTGTTAATGCATCCAATAATTTTATTTCTTTTTCATCTGAAAAATATTCATCTAAAAATAATTTATATTTTTCTTGTACTAAAGCAATATCTATTGGATTAATATCCATTACTTTTTCCACCTCTTTATACGTTTCCAGAGTTTCTATAAAACTAACTACAATATTAATATGCTTTGGAATACTTGTGTTATAGTACTCCTTAATTTTTCTTATTTTCTCAACAGCATTTAAGTTCAATAAATCACCATTTAATTTTTTATCAATTATCAAACAGTTTATTAATTTGCTCTTTCCTTCAGTATGCTGTCCATGCAGAAGTTCTATGTTTTTTTTCCCTTCGTCTGAAGTAATAGTAATTTTTCCTCCCCGGTTGTCTGGAATTATAAAATGCTCTAAATTATGATCTTGTGAACCGGCATTAAAATATGTATTGATAATCCTATTATTTTGTGAATCAAAGTAATCCATTAATGTATATAGACCTGCAAGTTGATTGTAATTTTTATTTTTTCTTGGAACCTTAAAATTTGCTAATGCAACTCGACGTAACTCCTTCGAAGTAATAATCAAATCCTTAATTACTATATCTTCTGCATCAAGAATTTTTACAATTGTATGATCTATATCACCCTTTGATTTATTTTTCGATGATAATATAAAAAATATAGAATACGCAAACAAATTAGCACTTACTTGCATGAACTCTGCAAATTTCATTCTTTCAGCAAGTTTCTTTTTTGTATAAAGTATATATATAAAATAGCACATTGGTAATTTCTGATATTGTGCATTTTTAAAAGAGATCAAATATTTCAGATATCTTTTTACATTCTCCAAAAGAAAGCCACTAGCATTTTTATATGATGCATAATCAACACATACATCTTGGAAGAAATAATTAGCATTGTTTATTTTATCATAGAAGTTTCCTACTTTTTCACCAAATTCAATCATCGATAACAACATCTTTTCCGTTTCATCGGTACTCTTACCTTCTAAGACATGGCGGCCATTGGGTGAGAGATTCTTTGGCATATTTTCATTGTGGGTCAATAATAAATATGTATAGATATATTCATCTAAAGAAACCTTCTCAAAGCACTTACATCTAATTGCTATCTTTTTTAACCTAACCCAATAGTTTTTTAATTCTTCATAATATTCCTGGTTAAAATTTTTGAAACAATACCCTTTATAAATTGATGCATTATCAAGTGTTTTAGATTTTTCATTTATATCCAAAAACACTTGCTCTATCTGATCAAAATTTACTGAATCTGCATCTCTTAGCAGCACTAAAAACGAACTTTTATTTAACTTATTTTTAAAAGCCATTAAGGCATCTTTGTAATTAATGCTTTCAATCGTTTCCATCGCATTATTAAATGTCTCTGTTTGATCGTATATATCTAAATCCTTTGATATATCTATTCCTACCTTATCTTCACTATAATTTATATATTGGCCTACTGTTTCATTTTGAATTCTTGGGAAACCACTATCATCCTTCAAAAATTTAATAAGAACATCTTGTTCTCTTTGATGTCCTGAATATAAATTCCATATATGAATTAATATTAAAAAAATTGTTGTTAATCTTTGTTGTCCATCCACTATTTCATAACAATCTTCTTTTTCATCTAGAATAATCATACCTAAAAATTTAGGATTATTCTGTATATCCATTATCAAATCAGATATCAGTTCCTGTGTCCATTGGTATTCTCTTTGATACATAGGTATCTTTAATGGCTTATTTTTTACTAAAACAGTCGTTTTGCTCGTAAATATATTTTCAACAGTATCAATAAATGATTTCATACTAGTCAATTTCCTCCTAATAGTATACTCTCCTTATATCATGCCCATATCTTATACCCTTGTATGAATGCAGCATCATAAATTGGTTTTAAATTATCTTCTAAGATAGAATAAAATTCTTTCTTTCCTATTCCTTCTATATATAATTTTTCAGTTGACCACAATGTATTTAAGTTATCTCTTTTACAATCAGCAAAAGCATTGTATGCAAATTCGTTTCGATATATAGCTGAATTCAGTTCATATTGGTTCAATGCAAAATCCCGAAAGTATTTATTCCAATTCGGTAAACAATCCTTTTTACTTGAATTACTAGACTCATTTACTGGCATTAAATTCCACATTTCATCATTTGATATATATGACCAAGGAATAAAATGATCAATATCACTCTGCTTCATCTCTATAATTCCATCTGAATAAATATCTCTAATTGGCTGTAACTCTGTAATAATTGTCCAAAGTTTTCTTACAGTTCCTAACTTACGTTGTTTCTCTTCCTCTGGTTCTAATTTATTTATGATACCAGGAACATTTGGATTTTTGTTTTGTAGATACTGGATTTTTTTCATTTTAATCCATCCCCGAATTGGAACCATATTATCAATTAAAAACTTCTTCCATCTTGAATCAATAATGATTTTTCTATTTAATCCTCTTTCGTTAGTTATTGTATACGGCATACAACACTTTTGATTAATTAAGTTCATATAAGCGATGAGCCTTGCTTTTTTGTCCCACAAAGAATCATTTCCCCCTATTTCATTGAAAAAAGGAGATAACAATCTATAGGGTACATTTTTTGTTATCTGGTACTTTTCATTATGTAATAAATCATCTTGTTCTTCAATTATAGTCATTATACTTGCCCTATCAGCAGTATTCTCTAATAAGTCAAGTAATTCGATTTTATTAATTGCTCTCTCGATACTATTTACACTATCCCCTTGCTTATCTTTAGTTCCTAGCTTTAAGTGATATTCAGTTACTGAATACCATGCGTCCGCTATCATTCCAGAAATAACCTTATCAAATGTAAACTCTGTTTCTTTTTCACTTAATAATTGCATTATAGAATCAAGCCAATAAAATTTATAACATTCAGTTGAATCATCTAACATATGGATGAAACCCTCTATGTTAAGATTACAATCGTATTTGAAAATTTCATCCATATTATCTCCTACCCAAAGAAATATACATCTTATCTGATAGATTCTCTTTTTTTACCCATGTTATAATTTCATCAGACAAGTCCATAATTGTTGCCTTTCCCTCACTAACAAGTTTTAGAAATGTAAGTATTTCTGCTTTATCATCTAATTCTAGACTTTTAAGGATGTCATCTGCCTCAGATAACCCCTGTTTTAAATAGTTATAATTATCTATACTTGTATTCCAATTAGCAGCTTTCCTAATTTTGTTCGTTGCATATGTAGCTTTATTCGAATCAGATAATATTCCCTTTACTGTATCCAACAAACTAAGCATATTTGCAGTTGATATTGAATAGTAATCTGCCCACTCTTGAGCAATAACAGCATATAATTTCTTCGATTCCAATGAAACATATTGTGTTGTGACGTTATTTGCTGCCCCAGCTTGGATGATCTTATCACAAGCTCCCAAAAAACTCATCAACGAACTTATTGTATTGACTGATGGTCGAAAATCAGAATTTTCAACTGCAAGATTTACTTCATCTATCATATTCTTCAGACTTATAATTAGTTGTTTAAAATTATAATCTGCTGTTGCTTGCTTTTTTGTATCTGCAGATGCAGTCTCCATTTCGTGAACAGTCTTCATATCAATAATGCATTCGTTCAACGTGTCAATTAACATACTATTTCCTCCAATCTAGCTAATATATCACTACAATCTCCAATAATAACCTTTTCATTATCAAACACATTTTGTGAACCAGATGGATTATTCCCTCCACCCAGCTTGGATTTTCTAACATCAAGTTCTGCTTGAATTTTATTAATATCAACAATCACCTTTTTCAAAAGTGTATCAAGTTTCTCGACTTTTCTAATTGGATCTTGTGAGAATGCGAGAATACAGTCCAATGCATTCGTTGTTTTTTGAGCCGCAACTATTTCCTTTATTGCTTTACTGGTTGAAGTTGAATATTTCTTGACTTCATCAAACAAATCCTGATCATATTTACCAGGAAGTTTATCGCTCTCCGCTGTTTGATAGAACTCGACAATTTTTTCAACCATATCTTCAATATCTTCATCATCAATATCTGTTGTAGCAAAATTTTCTTGAATTGTTTTCATCATTTCAGATGCCTTTTCCAATTCAGCATCTTGAATCTTATCAAGTCTATCTAATATTGTTCTCAAATAATCTCGAGCATCTCTACGTGGCTTTACTGGATCAACTAAATCTAATACAGAAGATTCAACTATTAATTTCTCATTCTTAACAGTTCGAACCATCAAATCAAATTTTTCTCTGTCCAAAAAGACCTGTGCGTGACTTTCTCCCTGAATAACATTATAATACTGAATTACTGTATCTCTATTTATTTTATCATTTTCATTTCTGGTGATAATTCCCAATAAAGAATTCCAAGCATCAGAATGAGAGTTTACTCCAACTCCTCTAAGTCCATTGTCTAGTATATGCTCTGGTTTTAATCCATCAACCGTTGTTACCTTTGATGATCCAAATAAAATAACTCGATAAAATTCTGCCATCATTGCGCATTTAAAGTAATCAATTTCTATATCCTCAAAGGTAGTAATTGCTTTAATTAATGCCTTCTTTATTTTTTCAACCCATAGCTGCACACGATATACACGCCTATCTGCACCATCAAAATTCCAGCTTCTTTTTCCAAGTACATTCCATTCAAGAAAGGCTTCAACTACAGCCTGTGTTTCTCTGTCTGCAGGTAATTTATAAAACATTTGATCAGCTCCACGTTTTTGACGTTCAAAACCTACCAAACGGTCTTTTACTTTTTTTATTTTGTCAATATTGTCCATCGACACACCTTCAGCTTGCCAGTCAATTGCTGAATAAAGGAAACTGCACATATCCTCTCTTGCCTTGGAAATCAAAACTACATTGCCTGTTGTAGCACCTACGTTAATTGTTCCACCTGCAATCCAGTTCTCAATCACTTGAAGACTTTCGTTTAGTTGTGCTTTTTCAGCTTGAAGTTTTTTCTCTGCAGCAAGCTGAGCTGGTGTTTTTACAACAGTTGTACTCGTTGTTGTTTGTCCTGTTGGCTGACTTACTGTTTTAGGAAGTACTGGCTTTCCAGACACCTTTTTACCGTTTATGAGTGGAAATCCCATATTTTCATAGACTTGCGTGGAAAGACCTGATATATAAGTAACTTCACCCTCTTTATACGTATCTGTTGTTGCATTTCCCCAAATACACATAAAAAGATACATTCTTTCGAACTTCTCATTTGAAATGCCCGTCTTCTGAATAGCCTCTCGTAAACTAGAATTAATATTAGTATTAACAATTTTAAATCCAGGGAATTTATCAAAATTCCATAAAGCATCTCGAACAGTTTTTTCAACCACATCTCGCAGTAAATATCTTGGTGTTCTGTAATTTTCTTGAAGAAGATTATTATAAAGATATACTATCGCGCTTCTAGAAAAAGGAAACAGATTTAATGACTTTCCCTCTTCTGTTAATGCTACATCCCACCCAATTCCTTGTTGCGAAACATGTACTGGTAATGTTTCACCTGTTCCATCATTATTTGCCCATGCATCAACTTCATCCTTTGAAAGTGACATAGCATTTAAATATCTTCCTACAAATTCACATAAATCATCTTCGTTTGATCCAAAAATATCGTCTGGTATAACAATAAATTGCGTAACTCGATCCTTATAATTGTCACGGAAATTGCTCTTATAATACTCACTAGTTGTTCCAATAATCGACGAAATTCGACACATGTCTTCCTTCTCGTAATCTCCTGTGTGCCATGTTGTTAAAACATTTAAAAGAGCTTCATTTACACCTGTAAACGCGGTAATATCCTCTATCAACAATGTTAAAGACTTATTCTGTTTCTTTAACTCTTTCCTAATCTCTTTAAATACTTGTTCAAAATCACCAGGTTCCAATCCTGCACAGCTTTGAATAACAGTATCTACCTTTGAATTTAAATATTTAGCAACGGAGTCTGCAACTTCTGGTTCCATATACAATTTTTCAAGCAAACGAACAGCCTTTTTGTCACCACCATCACGTTCAACTTTATCGCAAAAAGCTATATCAACTAAAAAATCTTCAGATAAAAATTCTGGGATAATATCTCGATTATTTGGTATGTTACTCTCTTCTACTTTAGAATAAATTCTTGCAATTGGACCATCGTCTGCCATCATTCTTGCTTTAAACAACTCATTATTTAAAAGTGGAGTAATTCTTTTTCTATCTGCATTATTAATATAATCAATATCTTCGCCATTATCATCTTCTATCTCAACGATAAATTGGTGATAAATGGCATTCATTAACTTACTTTCACTTATTGTAGATGTCGCATTAACTAAACGATCATACAAATCCTTATTTTGTATTGATGCGACTTCTGGCTTCTCTAATAATTGTTTAATTGTTCCCTTTAATGTATTATCACTTCTTCGTACAAAAAGAACAACCTCGTTCTCCGGTTTTTGCTTCTCTATTTTTGCATCAAACCATCTAATCAAATGAGATTTTCCAGCACCACTCGCACCAACAACTAGTACAAACTGATGCTGATCTTTGGTATTTAATACTACTTTTTTGTAAATTTGCTCCTCAGTATATATCTTAGCTGCGGTATTTGAATCATATTCTTTTTGTAGCTGAATCTGCTTGAAAGGAACATGTGTCACCATAAAGTCACCATAAGAACTTGTAATGGTATCTATTCGTATCACTTCCGATAATCTTTGTTTTGCAATTTCTGAATTCATGCTTAACCCCCTATCGTAATATGGGTAACTGTATTTTCTAAATCATGTCCTTCACATGGATGCATTGACCATATTTCCTGTGCATCCAATCTATGTTCTGCCTTAATAACGCTAAGGTCATTAAGCATCCTAATTGCATTAGAAGTCGTATAGTTCAAGGACTTAGTCTCTATGCTATTATTTAATATTATTTTAGCATATGGCATAATCAAACCAATAAACTCATCAATTCGATATTCTGACTTTCTTTTTAATTTTAAACCTTCAATGATATCTTTAATGAACATTGAGGTATTTGGAAGTAAAATACCTGCCGCCCCTGCTTGCGAGTCATGCATATATCCAAATCCAAGAAATGACATCCAAAATCTCCATGCGCGCATATCATCTTCATTTACTTTTCCACCAATATTTCTTCCTATGACATCACTCATTTTTGAAACACTGTTATGATCTAGTACCTCAGTTCCCATGTCCATGTACCCTTGAGTAACTTTATAGAATAAACTTTCAGACACAGTCTCCAAATGCATGTTTATATATTGCCTCATGCTGTCTATATTTTTCACATCATCTTTGTTAACAGCAAGTGATATCCTACTTTCTTTAATATTTATTAATTGCAATTGTTCTGCAGCTGTTCTTACAATACCAAAATAAGGTGTCTTTCCACCAAGATTTTGTGGTTCTAACAATGTTTTAAGAACATTCTCATCCATAGGTTTACTCATTACTTCTCTACAAAGTGCAAATACTCTTTCAGGTATTGCAGAAGTTTGCATTTTATTTCCAAACATAATTCTACATCCTTTCTAAAATGTAACTATCTATTTTAGGTCCTTCTATTATGGCAGACAATGGTTTTTGAACCTTCGGAATAAAGTAATCTTCTTTCACAATATGAATTAACTTAATATCTTTATTTCTATATTTTCTCAATATAGAACAAAACTCATAAGCATTATTCTCGTCGGAATTATACAGTGCAATTACTCCACCAGAAATATAATATCTAGAACCTTCACTACATAATTCACGATATTCTTTTATACCTATGACCATCACATTATTTTTCTTAATCATATTCAATATCATGTCGAAATTATTATCTATATTTGTGTCCTCAACAACTATGATATTTGCCCCTGCACTCATATAGCGATTCATTAGTGAATAATCATCTTCTTCTCCAATAACCAGAACCTCATTTTCTTCTTGACATAATTTGTTAAGTTGTGGTAATACCTGCATTTTCGGTTCTTTAACTGGCAAGAGTAATGGAAATCTACCTTCCTCCATCATTTCTGGATGCTTGTGTTTTGCACATCCACCGCAATACATTGATACCTTGTCATATGTAGAATAGAACATTTCTGACCAACAAATTATATCGTTGAATTCTATTCCATTTTTAATTCTTTTCATTTCCTTCTCAAAACCTGTAGATTCTCTATCTCTAATATCTGTGATAATCTTAGGCACCACTAATGATTCAATCCGAAGAGTATTATTTATGATATTAATACGTATTTTGTAGCACTCATTATTCGAATCATATATCATGGATTTAATAGAAATTAGGTTATGTCTCCGTAATAGCAAAATAACATATACATTCCACTGAATATCTATTTCACTTGCATCATCATCTTCGTTTATAAGATTGTACGTTGGTTTTACAGCGGTATCTAATGTTACCATCCCTTTAAACCATAATGATGTATCACTCTTATACATACTAAGCCAACGTCCCCATATTTTATCAGCACTTAATACTTTATTCATTCGCTTGTATGCTGAATCTATATCATCAACCGGATTGATGCACATTACACTTAAACTAACCAAACCATCTCTTCCACCTCTTCCTAGCTCCTGATAGTATTGATTAGGTGTATCTGGAATATACAAATGCAATACTGTTCGAACATCCCCTTTGTCAACACCAACACCAAACGCAGATGTTGCAATAATTAAATCCACTTCGTTATCAGTCCATTCTTTGATTATTCTTTCTCTTTCAGCTGATTTTGTATTACCAGTAAATGTTTCTAAATGGTTTAGTCCTTCTGAAATAAGTATATCTTTAATTGCTTCTGCTTCTTTAGGTGAATTAATGTAAACTACCATAGGATGAGGCAATTTTTTCACTAATTCAATCATCTTCCGCCTTTTATCTGAATAGCCTTTTGCTTTAATAAGTATATAGCGCGGTTCATGTCTAAGCGCATCACATCTAACTTCAATCCATTTTTCAGTCATAGCAAACATTTGTTTAAGTTTTGTAACCGCCGTTTTAGTATATGTTGCCGACAATAAAACTGTACGCAATTGAGAATTCATAGCTAACAACTCATTTCGCCATGGCTCAAGGCACTGGTAATCTACTCTAAAAAAATCTCCCCATTCGATTACTATATGAGCTTCATCAATGACTAAATTTTTTAAATATTTCTTTTTATTTGCCTTACCAATTATATTTTCAAATTCTGTATTTCTGATAAGTGCTTCTGGTGATATAAACAATAATCTTGCATTTTCTTCCTTTATGGCATTTCTCAGTGCATTTATACGTTCCACTTCGATTCCACTGTAATAGCAAAAAATTTCTTTCTCTGCATCATGTTTGATATTATTTTTGGCATTTCGAACCTGATCTATTGCAAGTGAAACTGTCGGTACAATTACAATTGTTAAGCCTTCCTGTTGATATGCCATTGTTTGTGTAATTAAACTTTTTCCACCTCCTGTTGGAAGTGAAACTAAAGTTGTAAACCCTTCAGGTGTGTTTAAAGCACCAAAAACTGCAAGCTTCTGTTCTAAAGATTTAAATTCTTTATAATGGGTTAAACTATAAATAAAAGAATTATTTCCATAAAATACATCGTTCTGTTTTTTTTCATGATTTCCAATTTTTTTTCGTTGAAAAGCTTGGTCCACAAAATAAGGATCAATGTATTCTGGCATTTCAAGACATGCATAATATAACCCATCTGCATTTTTCAAAATACCATACTCATTACTTGGATTAATCAAATCTTCTACAATTGAAATATCATTCTGAAAAACCAAAAGATAATTTCTTAATGAGCATAAAAATACATCTTTGCTAATCGCTCCCATCGTATAATTTTTATAAAAAATCAATAGTCTTTTTGCTGTATCATATCGAAATCTATCAATCGCTGTGTCTTCAAATGAAAGCGAAGGCATAACACCACACCGATTATTGTTTATGTAATTCTCAACATATGTTTCTATTGCCTTTATATCCATTATTTATTCACCATCCAAACATAGCACGCGGATTCCAGTCTCACAGTTGGTTTTGAAAGACTCTGTAGAACCACATTGTATATTTCTTTCATCTTTTCATAGTTCTCAAGTTCATGATTATAGTATTTCGAAGTTGCAATCATTGATGTAAGAATTCTATCCATCTCCGATTTTGCATCAGCGATATGCGATCTTTCTTTAAGTATATCCAGAGCTTTATGTTTGCTAAGTTTCCTTGACTTTTTAACAACGTCTCCCCACCTATCTTGTAGATATTCACTTCTAAAATAATCAATATTTGAAGCTCTATACTGTGAAAAAATATGTAAAAATCCCTCGTTCTTACTTCTTCTTCCTAGATGGTCAATATCATCTTTACTGCTTTCAAAATCACGCTGAACCATTAAACTAAATTCTCTGATTACTTTTTCATCAGAAATTTCTCCTTCGGCACGAACTCTGACAGGTACCTGTACTTGCTCAACTGATAAATAGTTTCTAAATATGCTTAAATAAGAAAGTGGAATTTCTTTCTCAATTAGTAGTCTTTCATTCGGATATAATGACCAAGTATAAATAAATCCCGTCCAATTAAAATTAGCCTTCATCGCAAAAGCCGCTGCCTGTCCCCTACACGACCTCATCGCATTATCAACAATACAATCAAAAATGTCATCGCCAGGAGCAAAAAAATGTATATAGTCATTTTCAATAGATTTCTTCCTACTAAAAGTACCTTCAATTGAACGACTATAGTGACTAGTATTTTTTTCCTTGCTATCCTGACGTAGCTCATGTACTCTACTTATAAATTGATTTTGTCTTTGTTCAAAATACGAATCCCAGTCTGGCGGTATAAGTAGGGAATTCTCTGCTGATCTCGTTGAAAATGAATTGTCATTAAAACTTATTATTTCATCTTTTTCTTCAACATTTCTAAATCCAGATAGTCTAGCCCATTGTAGCATTGCATCTGAAAACATTTTATTTTCATTTCGGTTATAATATTTAACCAAACTGATTAATTCTTGATTCATTGGTCTGTAAATATATGCAGCTGTATCGAAATGCTGTTCTTCTCGCACTTCTTCTTTTAGTTTTACTGAACGATCAATTACATTTTTAATTTCATTTGTAAGACCAAACCTAAAATCTTTGATTATAGCTGATACAATTGCATTATTAATATCATTCATTATAATTTCTAGTCCGCTTAATGAATGATTAAAAATTTTTAATCCATTATCCCAAAACTTAAATAGTTCTTCCTCAAGTGTTTCTTCTGCATATGGAACGACTGACACAATTGGACGATTACATTTTCTACCCATTCGATCCAACCGGCCTATTCTCTGTTCAATAATATTAGCATCCCATGGTAAATCTATATGAACGACATAATCAGCGCGCTGGAAATTTCTTCCCTCTCCACCAGATTCATCACATAGCATGATTGTACAATTTTTATCATTTTGAAATCTACATACATTAACTTCTAACTCATCAGATGACATCTCTTTTCTAAAACAACTAAATCCATCATCTGTATAAAAATCAGCTAGCATTTTTTTAAATATTTCAAACGTTTCTTGGTAATTTGTAAATAAAACTATTTTGGAATTACTTGCGTATTCATCAAGATAATACATAGTTTGCACTATTCTTGAAATATGTTCCTCTGGTTCATCCAATACATCCACAATGTTGTCAGCAATATCCTGTTCATACATCTTCCATCTTCTAAGATTCTCCTTAAGTCCATTTGGAATAATAATATTTTTATTCTCAAGTTTATAGACTTGCTGCTCAAATGCCCATGGTGAACTAAAAAATGCTCCAAATAAAGGTTTAAATATTTTTACAAATTCTTCTTCTGTCAGTTCCTTTTCAGTAATCCAAGTAACCAAATCCTGATATGCACCATATTCATAAAAATTCTTATCGGGGTTTAATGCATAAGGAAGCGCCTTCAACTTACGTTCTGGTAATTCTTCTAGCGTATCTCTTCTGTTTCGAATAATATTTTTTTCAATTTGATAGTTTTCACATAAATATGAAATTGCTACTTTAAACTGATGTATACCCATGTCATCTTCATCAAAATCTGCTTTTTCATACATTTCCTTGAGCATTTCATCCCCAATTAACTTGTAAAGTTTTTTGAATCCACTCTCAATATCATCATAGAAGTCCTCACTATCTTCGTTATCATGTGGATTATCCCCTGTTTTAGCAGAATCACGCAAAACTTCATCAAGATCTTCTATATTGGATAAAACCATAGCGGCTACCTTGGTTATGTTTCCCTGCTTTTCTACCAATTCATTAAACTTTTCCTTTGTACATGAATCATATTTTAGTGGTAAAATAAGTCGAAGTAAATCCAAATAATCAGACCGCTTCTGCTGAACTGGGGTTGCACTAAGTAATAACAAATTACTTGTATTATTACTTAGCTTATGAAAAGCTTCATAGTACACTTTATTCTTTAATAATCTATGTGCTTCATCTACTATGGTAAAATCCCATTCTTCGACACATTCATTTTCAGAAGCTTTTTCTAATTCTGCAAAAGTAATGAAGTTATTGTTCTCATTTTCTCCTTCATACAAATCAAACTTTAGAAACAACTCCGTTTTCCACTGGTCCAACAAAGAACCTGGAACAACAATTAACGCATTAATATCACTATGTCTCGAAAAATACACTTTAAGTATCGATGCTGCTTCAATTGTTTTACCCATACCAACTTCGTCAGCTAACATGTACCTACAAACATCATCTTGAAGACACCTCATTATTGATTTCAACTGATGGGGCATCAAAAAGATCTTACATCCTGCCAATTCTTTAAAGCCCATTATTGAATTATCCAACACATTCATTGTTTTTGTAACAATGCTTCTTCCAAATAACCAGTATGGATTTTGGAACTCATAATTTCGTAGCTGCAAAGCTGGATCAACTTTACCAACCGTAAAAGGTGCCACTATTCTATTTTCAGACACACAAATTACTTCTTTATCATAAGCATTCTCAATGTAATAGTCATAATATACATCTTCATTTTTAACACATGCTACAACAGTATACTTTTCCTTTTCATATAAAACTGTCGAACCAGCAAAAAACTGACATCTCTGAACCAATGAAGTAGGCAGTGGTGCTGTTTTAGGAAAACTTGCATAATACACTCTATAATTGAATGGATCATTAAATACTACCTCGACGGTATCTGCAAAACTATCTATTTTTGTTATCTGTCCCATAAGAAAATCACGAGGATTAATCATGTCATAATCAATCGGACAACGTACATACATCTTCTCTAATAACATAGGTGCTTCCTTCTTCCTTAGTTTTTACCGTATTTATATGGCTCTAAACAGATTTCTCTTACAGCACAGTACTGACACCATTCATCACACGCTTTTGAATAACCTGACTTATTCACACTATTATAGCTGAGATTTCTTTGGATTTCTCCTAAAGAAACCTCTTTAAAATTATTAGCGAAATTACTACCACCATTTCCTAATCGAAGATAGATAAACTCCTCTCTTTTTTTCATGTAATCCTCATCTGATTCATTTATCTTAGGAAATATCGCACTATTTTTTAAAATACTCTTCTGCAAGTATTTTTTTGAATTGGAAACTATATCCATCCTTTCCGTATGCATATCTTTCACAAATTCAAATTTTCTTTCAAGTTTCTTAAACTCATCATTTAACGTGTCCAGTATTATATCTTCCGTTGCAATCTGTCCTTGCAATGTATGTCTGGCATTATTTTCCAGTAAAATTTCTAAGTATTTTAATAATAGAAAATGATCTCTATAGACTGCTCTTTTTTCAATTGTTGATTCTAATAAAAATCTATATTTGCAAATTCTGTATCTAAAATAATCGAATTGATCATAACTATTTGTTGTTTCTAAATTCAACAATAGTTTTTTTTCAGTTTTTGGCATATTTTTTGAAGCTATCTCATCAGGATATGTTTTCTTTGTATTAAGAATTTTCATCAAATAGAACATTTCATTTTCTTTATCATCTACGTGCTTCACATAACTTAGTTTAAATTTTACTCTATTAAATTGGAGTCCATAAATTAATGCATATCTCTTAAAGTTTTTATATTCTCTTCGTGATTTAACATACACCTGGTATTTCCAATCTATTGGATCCTGTGCCACTTCAAAAAAATTAACATCTAAAGGCCAAGGGAATCTATCTCGTCTTGTAACGTTCATGTCATTGTCTGATAAACACGCAAAATGGTATACCACATCTTGATTTTGTTTTTTACTTTTTAAAATATCTCCATCTATTTGTTCAAAATCCCTTACAATCCAGTTTGCACTTAATCCTTTTTTACTCTCTTGCTTTAAATAATATGCCATAGTTTCTTTCAATACATCAAACGACCCAGAAGCCTGAATTTTATCGACCTCTTCCAAACGCTGCAGAACACGTTTTACAACATCTCTAAACTCTTCCTCTAAATCTTCTGCTTCCAATAATCTGGTTTCCAAAAATTCTTTGATCTTATTATAAAACTTTCTAAAATTATTCTCCGTATTTTCAAAGTCCTTATAGAATTCCGATGTTAGAAGATTCAATTGCTTTAATGCATCAATTAGTGAATCAATTTCTTGATCTGTAACATCAAAATACACAAGTCTACTTCCAATTCGTTGTTCATCAACATCATTCGCTGCCTTGTTTATTCTTTTCTTTAGCTTTCCAAGTAAAACTATAATTTGATCTATTGTCTCAGATCGCATAAAAAATTCTTTTGTTCTATTGAAAATAGAATACAGCATTCCAGGTGTTTTTTCCTTAATAAAACCAGAATTCAAACATTCCACAATATCATTCAGATTCTCAATTAAAATTCCGCCTTCATCCGGATTCCACATATTAGTAATGGATAAGAAAAAATGGCCTATCGGATATGTAAGAAAATGTCTCTCTCCAAATTGAGTTGGATAATATATCTTCAAAATGTTATTAACACTATTATTCGCTGCATAAAATTGTTCTTTCATGTAATACAACGTAGATCTTTTCGAACCTTGATCCTTTTCCTGTCTTTTAAGTGCATCCTCAAATTTGCTTGCAACATAACTTGCAAACTCTGTATTATTATCAAATTCCATTATTTCAACTTGATTATTGCTCTCTGTCGGATGACCTTCTATTAAATTGGCCATTCTATCTGCCAATAAATTTCCTTCATAACAATTTGCTAGGAGTGGATTGGGTTTAAACTCATTTGTAAATTGGCTCTTTATTGGCAAATCAAACGACGAATATACATCAATCCATGTTTGATATACATTTTTATACTGTTGTTGATAATTAAACATTAGAATTACTCGCTTGTATTTTGCCACAAATTCTATCGTTTGAAGAATCATCGGTGAAAATTGATGTACTCCATGAATTACAACTGTATCAATATCCACACCTGATAAATCAACATTTTCTCTTTCAATCTTCATTCCCTCTTTAATAGCGTTATCTATTTCTTCCTTGGAAAATCGATTTTTTATTCTAAACTCCTGCAATAGATCTGACTCTTTAATAATTTTATATAATCTTATAAAATATTCCTGTTCTGGTGTTATTAAGTCATACCGCATCTCATCATCATTCATTCCCAGTTCAAACAAAATCCTAATACTATTGTTCAGTTCTTTTCTATTAAATCTTAAAGCCTGTTTGACCTTTTCTCCATTATCCGTAATATCAAGTCTGCTAATTGCTTCATCTACAGCAGCATATTGTTTTATTTTACACTCACTACTTTCCCAGTATGCAAATAGACCTTTCACTAGGTTCTCTACGGTTGATACTTTTCCTGCTGTCATTTCTTCGTAGGTAGCCATCATCCCATTTGCCATAGTTTGTGATACACAAAAATGAGGACACTTTTTTACAGAATCCCAGTACAATTCTTTATTTATTTCATATGGATTGCTATATGTATATATAGAAAATGGCATAACCTATACCTCCAAAAATTTACTCCAACTCATGCTTGATTTCTTATCAGTATCTTTCATCCAAATGCATGTACGAATGGATCGAGTCAATGCTACATATAGAATTCTTGCTTCTTCACAGATTCTTTCTCCTATTTCTTCCTGTGAATCATAATTTGAATTGCAATCTTTTTTATTCTCGTCAACCTTTATTGAATATGCTAATTTTGAATCTGAATAATTGACATCTGTGGTCGCTTTTTTCAAATTATCAATAGCTTGTCCTGTAAAGGGTAATATTACTGTTCCGTATTCAAGACCTTTTGCCTTATGTACAGTTGTGCAAAGAAATCGAATTCCAGTTTCATCTTTAACTATATTTCTTGCCATTTCTTGCTGTTTCGTAAGAATATTTATTTGAATTGAATTTGCAATCACTGTCAATGTTAAATAATCCACGCTATAAGATTCAATTATTTTCTCAATTAGAAGTTCATAATTTGATTTGTAGAATCTCTGTTTTTCAGCATCATCACTGTATTCCTTCCAAGGTTGAAGATTTTCAAAAATATTTTTTAATACAACTAATACTGGATTTGCCTGAACATACGCAACAAGCTCATACCATTTCTTGCCCATTTTCAGACAAAAATAGTCATCTAAAACAGATACTAGAATTTGTGTCTGCTCTTCCTTATCATAATTTTGTAATCCTTGATAGTTCAAAGAATAATTAACATAATTTGATTCTAAAAAATTTACAAGGCATACTGGATTATCGGAGTTCATTAGTACCATTAATAACTTACAAAAATCGATGGTGGAATCAAGTTGAAATAAATCTCCACCTACTTTTGTTTCTATATCAATACTCTCATCAATTTCTTTACACCCTTTAATAATAGTATCTATTTGCCAATTCTCTCTAACCAATATTGCAATTGTTTTCTCTTCACTACTTAATTTTCTGTTTTTTTCGAGTTCAATTATTTTTGCTTTTTCCTGCATCATGGCTTTGAGCAAAATTTCTATTTGTTCATTATTCTTTCCATGATAAGGAACACAGTAAAACAAACCATCTGCTGGAGATCCTCCATTAATATTACTTACAAGATGGTCTTCTTCATAAGTATATGGCAGCCAATTAGCAGCACCCATTTCTTGGAAAATTTCATCCATAATCTCTAATAGTCTTGAATCTGTTCGATAATTATTGTTTATTGTATGCTCTTCCCACTTCTCTGGCGTTGCATTAAGATGTTTAAAAGAACTAACTGTTGCACCTCGAAATCTATAGATACTTTGCTTTAAGTCTCCCACAACAAATAGTTTGCAATATTCTCCAATTAATTTTTGTATCTTCAAAAAAGAGTCTATCTGTGCATCATCTGTATCTTGGAATTCATCTATAAAAATATATTTGTAATCAAGATGTGTCTTTTCCTTATCCTTTTGGTTTACGACATCATTTAAAAGAATCATTGTTTCACGAAGATCAATTTTATTATTTTCTTGAATTTTGTTTTCATATTCCAACTCTGCAGCAATGATTACATCCTTTACTATTTCATTAAAAAATGGTATGAGAACCGGTGCCTGTCCCAACTCATCTTCTTTTACTTTTTTTATATCAATACTTTTATTATATAATTGGTTTGAAAATTCAATTAGCATTCTTCTGAATTGATACAATGGAAGCTTAATTTCATTAATAAAATTAGCATTTGCAGATTCCTTTTTTTCTATAAACGCATTCAAATACTTCTCATATATCTGCTCTTTATTAAAATCTCCAGATGTTATCGAAAAGTTATTTCCTAGTCCCATCTGCATTGAAGCTTCTTTTATCACCTCTCTAGCAAATTTATGTATTGTCGAAATACGCATAAAGTCAGTATCTTCAATATGCTTTAAAAATCTCGGATTATTTGTTAATACATAATAATTTATAAAGAGCTGTTTTAATCGATTCTTCATATTATCAGCAGCATCATTAGTAAACGTCACCATTGCTACATCTTCAATCATATTAACTGTTGGATTCTCATATTTATTACAAAGATAGGCTATTCTCGACACCATCGAATATGTTTTTCCTGTTCCAGCACCTGCTCGAACTAATATATTCTTTTCTGTTGATGCATGTTCAATAAAATATTGTTGCATATTAAAAGAACTCTTCTCTGACATTTTTACTAATAATTGACGTTCTGAATCTGTGCAATCACCTTCATATATCGTTGTCGATTCTTCAATCAAATTATTTAAAGATTCAACAACATATAATTCAAAGTTAAAAATTCGAAAAGAGTTATTTTTCAGAACAAATTCATTATTTGCATGTTGTCCTAATTTAAGATTATTCTTTTCAGTTATAATGCCCTTTTCATTTAATTCCCCCTCTAAAGTATACAGAATTGACTCTGCAACATCTTCAGACGAAGTAAAAACAATGGCTTTTGTTCCAAAAAGATAACTATCTACAATATCATGAATCTGCTTTTTATTCATTTTTTCCGTACTTGCAACTACCATTGAATAAGGCACTTGATTGCCTAATTCCAATAGCTTTTTAATTTGAAAATATGGTTCAAAATGTTGCCTAATTTTACCAATAAAAATATCATCCATTTCTGCATGCGGAATTGTCTTACTCTGATTAAATGCGCTAAGCAATTTATTTCCAAGCTGGACTTTATCTTCTAGATCTTCTTTAAATATTGTCAAAGATTCCTCTGATACAATATCTAAGCGTTTATCATAATATTGCTTTTGGGATATAAATGGGTAACAAACCAAATCAAAAATCAACGGACTCATATTATACTTATCGCTTATTGTATTCAGTAAGCCAAATCTATAAGCTCTTGCTTGCTTTTTGGGTGATTTTTCTGGTTTGTCGTAGCCCTTAATTATAATTTCATCCACTCCTGCAACATCAAAAATTGCATCTGAAATCCAGCCTTTGACCTCAATAATAATCATGCCTATATTCTTCATGAGGATACAAAAATCAAACTCTCTACCGTTTACTTCTCTATTATTGTAAACCACAGCCTCACTAGGTAAGTTAATTGAAAAACTCTCCCATACTTTACCTTCACCTTTATATTCAGGTTTTTTATCAATCATAATTGCCATGATTATTCCCCCCAAGATGTATTCTACTCAAAATAGTCTTCATTGATTTTAAAAACAGTGTAAGTCTGTACTTTTTCTAAGCCAATTCCATACTTAATCATTAATTCAGCCAAGAAATCACCATCTATTAACTTTAGACTTTTCTGTTGTTGATTTTCCGCATAATTTCTAGCTTCTTTGGTAAACGAGGAAGTAGTAATAAACACACCTTTTTGAACATCTTGCATTGCTCCAACAAATGCTTGTAATAGAGGTCTTCCTATTGTATTGCTACTGTCATTTCTCTTCGCTTGAATATAAATTTTGCTTAATCCTAGTTTATCTTCATATATCACACCATCTATTCCGCCATCATGTGGCTTTCCAAGAACATGACCAGATAATTCATCAGAACCATAGCCCATTTCTAAAAGTAAACTTACAACTAATTGTTCAAAAAAACTCGGATGGCAATCTAGAATATGTTCAAGTATTTGTCGTTTCAAATTATTCTTATAAAATAAATATGTAAGGTCTATTTTCTCCTCTGGCAACAAATCATCTTCTGATAACATTTTTGTTTGTTTAATTGGTTTTTCTTCTGTATCTTGATTTTCTTTTGCCAATGCATACAACTTTCGTGTTCCCTTTTGTCCAACAATTTTAAAATACTTTACAGGCGATGCACCTGGAAAATCCAATCCATCACAGTGACAACGTAATTTTGCATTTACAGCTGCCTCTGGATCTTTAGCTCCAAATTGATACAAGTCTCTCTCTTTAATTTTTAGATAAGCTTCTTTATATGTTAAGCTCTTATTATTAGTTAAAACTTCAATCAATGCATCTACTATTCTCATGTCATACCTTCTAACTGTATTTTTTTATAATTTTCACTAAATGATCTACCTCTTCTTCACAAGAAAACTTGTTAAGCGTAATTCTTAATACCTTTGACACTTTGTTTTCTAATCCCAATGCTCTTATTACATATGATGGCTCTCCTGCACTGCATGCAGATCCTGTTGATAATGCAATTTCATCACTTATCTGTTTAATAAATCTCTCATTATGAAAATCCGTTTTATCAACAATAATACTGATAATTCCAGATACTCTATTTGACATCGGATTAGTTAGATATATATCAGGTAATTCTAGCAGTTTATTCACAGCGTATTCATCCAATAGTTTGATTCTATTTTGAGTTATTTCCTGATCCTTTAAAGAAATTTCTGCTGCTTTTCCAAAACCAATAATATTATGAACAGATAATGTTCCTGCTCTTAGTCCTTGTTCTTGTTCGCCTCCATGCATAAATGAACTTATTGGAGGTATTCCATATAAATCTGATTTCAAATAAGCTGCCCCAATTCCTTTCGGTCCATAAATTTTATGTGCTGAACAAGAAGCAAAATCAATTTTCAGATTATTTACATTAACAGGCACTTTCCCAATTGCCTGTGTTAAATCTGCATGAATGGCTATACCTTTTTTATTGCCTATTCTTGCTATGGATTTAATATCACTTATAGTTCCAATTTCATTGTTGACATACAACACAGATATTAGTGCTGTATTATCTCTTATTGCAGCAAAAATATTATCTGCTAAAATCTCCCCAGATAATGAAACATCAACAAAACTTGCTTCATACCCTCTATTAACTTTTTTTCTATCACCAAGCAGACTTATGGTTGGATCATCGTTTGAATACAGCTCTCCTGCTAGAAATTTACATGTATTAAGAGTTGCTTTGTGTTCAACTTTCGAAGTAATTATATGATTTTTCCCATCTCCATAATACCGTCTATAATCCATATATCCCTTTATGATAAAGTTAGTGCTTTCCGTTGCACCTGCAGTAAAAATTATCTCCTCTTCTTTAGCACCTAATAATTTTGCAACTGCTCGTCTTGCATCCTCTACTGCATTCTTAGCATTTACAGCTTTACAATAATACTTACTTGATGGATTACCATACTCTTCCTTTAAATAGGGAAGCATAGTCTCTAACACTTCTTCATCAATCGGTGATGTCGCACTATTATCAAAATAAATCATTTTATCTCCCCATTTCCACAAACATTGCTTTCATATATGAAAACATATTATCTTCAAATTTCTCATTAAAGTATTCATCTAATAGTTGTTTAGCATCTTCATTGTTTTTACAATCATCCAAACAAGGCATGTCGAAATTTTCCTTTGCAAGTCTTACTGCATTTTTTGAAAAATCTGATTTTTCTTTTTCAAACTCAGACTTTAATTCATCTTCCAACATTTTTTTACACTTAATATTTAATGGTTCATTCCTCAAGGCATTATTGAGTGACTCTGTAATAAAAATATAATTTAACAATGAATCCTTGTATTTTGTTATCGAATGATTATATTTATACTCAATAACAATTCCTTTTGGTGTTTGGTATTCAATTTTTCCACTATCATTTACAATAAAGTGCTCTAAAGAAAAAAGCGACTTGTCATTAAGGAATTTTTCTAGCATATCTAACTTTCCACTTTTCACCGATAACGAATCTTCTTCAATTTCATAAAAATCATAGATTGTCGCTAAAGTTTTGCATCTGAAATTCTGCGGACAGTCCAAATCTCTTTGTCTGTAAGCAACTTTTACAGTTTTAACACTGTCTGATTGATTCTTTATATTGTCCCAAACATATTTGCACATTTTCTCATACCAATCACCAGGTCCTATCATCTTTTTTATAACTTCCGTATCCTTCTTTGATGCATACAAAGTAAATATCAATCCTGCCGTAGAAACTGCGTATACTCTTTTTATATCTTCTTTAGTTTTTGTCTCACTAAAGAGTACATCTATTAAGTATCTCATCAAAAGACAATTTGGTGCTTTATTTGAATCCAAGATTATCTTCTTAATTAGGTTAAACATTACATCTATTTCCTTATCTTGGATTTTTTTTCCGTCTTGTACTTTGCTATTATATAATTTTATGATTTTAGCATATTCATCTGATGTACCTGCTGAATCTTTTGTATTTTTAATAAATTCCATTATTTTCTGAATTTCATTCAAACATTTATTTAAAAAATCTTTATTATTTATAACAGCAATTAAATGGGTAGATTGACTATATGAACTTCCTTCTACAATTTGTTCTTTTACAAGCTCAAATTCAGAATTAAACTCTATATCTTTATATTCGTCTACTAGCATCAATTTGCATCGAAAATAATGCTCTAAGATCGTCATAAAAGGATAAATTACCTTTCTTCCATTATTTATTTCTGCATCTATTTTTTTTAATCTACTCCATACATCATGTACCGATTCAGAATTATCTTGAGAACACAGATATCCCTTAAAAATATCCTCTGTATCAAGCTTTACACCTTTTAGATTTACATCTAAAAAACTCATAATACCGCTCTCTGAACTATCAATATTAACAATAACATTTACTTCGCATTTCAATAAATTTGTCAAAAACCCCTGTACATCATGTACATTTTCAAATTTATTACTATTCTCTATTTCTTTCCATAAAGCCTTATATCTATCTGCTTGTTTGTAATCATCTGTCTCATATAACTCTTGTTTTTCATCTTCTGTAAACCTTAAAACATCAAAATTACATTCAAACAATTTATTTAGTCCTAAAAAACTTTCATTTTGAAAACCACAAACATCTGGAATGGCAAATCGTTCATTATGTTTAAATTTTATGTATTGAATCAACAAATATATTATAGTTGTTCGTTGTTGTCCGTCAAGTATTTCATAATCTCCATTTTCTGTTTCAGTAAGAATAATGTTTCCTAAAAATTTCGCACCTTTCTCAACATCCGTGATTAGTGTCATTAGATTTCCCTTCTGCCATCTAATTTCCCTTTGGAATAAAGGTATAATAAATTTTCTGTTTTCCTTCATCCCAAATAGTTCTGTTTTTTCTCTACCTTGACCATAATATATTTTCGCTTCATTTTTACCATATAAATCTTTTATTTTAATAATTGTACCAACAATTCCAGACATTTATCCCATTTTCTCCTATGTGTATTATACTGTATCTCCTACTCCTAATGTTTGAAGAACGTATCTATCAACTGTGCCAGCATGATTATACATATCCAATAAAAGTTCACTTCCTCTGTCAATATGTGCCTTTACATACTTCGGGAAAAACTCTTCATCGGATAAAAATTTCCCTTCTACCTGTTCAATAAGGACTTTAAAATATGTCTCGTTATCACCAGTAATAGTCTGTCTATTTAAATCTAATCCATCTGAATCAGATAAATAATCTAACACTGATGTTTTCTCCATTAATGACCATGCAATTGCATGCTTTACTAATGTGTATGGTTTATAATTTGTTCTTCCCTCTAATTCTTCGAATATCTCCTGAGTCCTTTTTGAAGTTTTTAATCTAAATATCATATATTATACCTCGAAAAAATAGCAATTCTCTACAGACGTTCTATTTTGGTTTTCATCGTTAATAAGTAAATATTCCTTTGCAATATATGGCTTAATTATTTCATAATATTCTTTATTAATTTCTTCATCTGTTGAAAGAATAATGACTTGTTTGCTAATTCTTGGAAAAAATTTTTCTGAAATTTCTCTTCTGTGATTAGCATCAATTCTTGCATAAGGAGTATCTATTATGAATGGAATATCTTGTCCCGATAAAATGATAATTGCCCAATATAAAGACAAAATAAATATCTGGCGTTCTCCTTTGGAAAGTCTGCTAAGCTCTATTTTCTTATACAAATCTATCCTCTTTCCTTCTTGTTCTCTTTCTAAGCATTGGCGAACTCTCGCTATATTTTTAACACCATATGTTTTTAACAGTTTCAGTTCACCCTCTGAACCAATTTGTGAAAGAAATTCTGTATTTCCTAAATTTTTAATTAAGTAAAGCAAATCAGCCTCGTTATAACATTCATCTTGATATAAATTGAACTGAAAATCCGAGGTAACTTCAACATGCGTAATCAAATTATTTTTTCGATATATATGTTTTAAATTCTGTACTATAAGCTTTTCAAGTCTTTTTCTCATAGAAACAGTCTTGTTTTTTAGTAAATCACTCATCATACTAGATAATCCAGAGCTCAATTCATATACATGTTTATTCTGTGCACTATCTTTAATACTTTGATGTATTTTTTCTTTGATTTGCTTTTGAGAATTCAGTTCTCGAATTAATTCCTCAAGTTGATTTTGATCTCTATATAACTTTGAGGTTGCTTCTTCTTTTTCTTTAAGCAGTTTATTTTCTTTTTCAGCAAATCTCACTGCTTCATCATCACTCATAGCACTTTTTAGCGTACGATTTATTTGCATTGTAACTTCAGCAGCTTTCAGTCTACCCTTTACAGTTTCAATCATATCTCTAACTTTGAAGTTTTCCACACTTGAAATCATTCCATTTACATGTGCTGTTTCATCTTTTGATAAATCATAAATAGAATCATTAAAATCAGAATATTGCTTTGGTCTAAATTTATCTAAGAGCATTTCCATGATCTGTTCAGCAACCTTTTCATCTTGAGTTCCTGCATTTTTTAGAATTTCATCAATATCTTGCTTACTTAACTTGTTTTGTACATAAGTGAATATCTCACCCTTTTCTTCAAATTCAAGCTGGTTCGAAATGTGCTTCGTAAAATTTCCAACAATGATAAATGGCATCATTCCCTCGATAAATAGTTTGATTTTTGCAGCAGCTTCACCCTTTTTAATCTCAGCAGCTTTATACTTTTCTTCTAGTATCCTTCTTTCCTTATCAGTAATTCCACCTGCATTTTTAAATATTGTTTCAAGTTCTGTAATTTGAACTAGAATATCATCTAAATTGCTCTGTGTTTGTTTTATATCTTCTTCAATATTTTCTTTTCTAACAGTAAGTTTTTCAACTTCATTTCTTACGGCTTCATACTCAATATATAAATTTTCATCATCAACATTTAATGTCTTCGATACATATCCATTGGTATATTTTCTTATTATCTCAAAAACATCCATGCCACATAGCGTAAATACCGCGTTTTTCACATATGAGTTATATGAACTAGTAGAAAAAATATTTCCAACTTCTTCACCATCAAACAAAAAAAACTCGAATAAATTAGGGGGAACTCTACTTTGTAGATAGTTCTGAAAATATGACAATTCTTGTTCTGAAAGTCTTCTTTCGTCCTTTTCAACAAAATAAACCTCTCCTAGTTTTTGATTTGTATAATCCCACTTTCTTGTTATCACATATTCTTTTATTTCTCTTTCAACTTTTAATGAAACTGAAATCTTTACTTCTGATTCAACTCTGTCTTGCTGAAAGGCTTTTGAATTAATTAGATCTTTAATCTTAGATATATAGTGAGAATTTAATCCAACGTACCCATATGCAAGAGGTCCATATAAAGCAATTTTAATTGCTGTAAATAGTGATGTTTTTCCCGCACCATTTTTTCCACCTATTAAAACAATATTCTTTTCTGGATCTGTATTTGTAAAATCAAATGTATTTAATCCCTCGTAGGAGCTGAAATTATAAAGCTTTATTTTATTAATCTTCATTTTCTATCTCCTTTAAAATATCATGATGTAACCACTGCTGATTCAATAATCTATCTATCCCTTCACGTAGTATTTTTTGATTTGAGAAATTTTTATTATGATATACAGATAAAATTGCATTTCTTACCAAGTCAAAAGGTACATCTTTTTGAGAAGCTAAGCTCTCCAATTGACTTACCGTCTCTGAATCAATTAAAGACTCTTTATATTCATACCATGGTAGTTTTTCCCCAGTTAATTCTTCTACCAATTCAACTAAAGTTCGCCTTGATAAATCCAATTCATCATCCCAAATTTCATCTATTGCCTTTAACTCCTCCAATGTAATAAGTTCAAATCTCATTGTTTGCTGTGTTTTTATAAGTTCTTTTAAAATCATTTTTCTTGCTTCCCATGTAAATGGACCAAACCCTATATTTCCTTGCTTATCTTCATATACAGTTCCATTACGACGCTTTTTTTCACGATACTCTTCTATATCCCTTATACTCATTAACCATCTTCTAAATTCAGCTAATGGAATTAACTCACGATGTCCACTCTTAATAAATCCATTCAGTGATTTATCCTCTTTAACTACTGTACACACCCAACAACCAAATCGTGAATTACCACAGCTTTGCGTTTGTCCTCCAGCAGTCATTCCAGCAAATGGGCATTCTCCGCCATCTGCATCTGCATATAAACTTACGAGTTCAGAATTATCAGATTCCCATGGCGTCTTTCCACCATCCAATCTAAGTAACACATCCCAAACATCATCAGTAGTTAATTCAACAATAGGATTGTATACGTAAGCATCTTTAATTGTTTCATGTCTATTTAAAAGTCTATTTGCAAGTTCTCTTCCTTCGATTCTTCTTTTTCGAGCTATGCTTTCCTCCTTACGAACACCTAAGAGAACTACAACTTCTTCTTTTTCTTTTTTTATTACTTCTTTAATGTATTCAGCACTAGGATTAATTTTCAATCTATCAGTGCACCATCTAAATGTTCCGTTCATCCTTGGTGTCGGGAATCCTCTTCCAATTACATTAGCCCAAAATGAATTATTCGCTAGTGGCGTAACCATACATGACTCAATAGGTAATCCATCTTTTTTCGCTGATTGTCCTAATAATTCATTCATTTTACTTAGATATATTTTAATCAAAGGATTTTCAATCAAAGTGTCTGATGACACAATATAAACCTTCTTCTTTCTCATTTCCCTTGGTAAATTAAGTAACATTTTATAGACTAGCTCAACAACTGTTGTTGAATCCTTACCTCCACTATATCCAATTACCCAAGGGCGATTGTCTGATTGGTAAACGTATTGAATTTCTTCAATAAGTTCTTCCAACGTATTTTCATTAAAATAACTATTTTGCATTGTCATTCCTTTGATGCTTAACAACTTGATTCACAAGATCCAAGCTCAATTCCTTTCCTGTATCATTCATCTGTTTGATGCAATCCATTATTTCGCGTTCCACATTATTTACATACTTCTCCGAAAATTTTCTTCCGACCAATGCATCTAAAGAGATATTATAAATATCTGCAATTCGTTTTAATTGTTCAATATCAGGAGTCGTTTTCCCACACTCTATATTGCTTATTACTTGTTGCGATACATTTAACATTTCTGCCAAGTCTGCCTGCTTATAATTATTATTCTTTCTAATTTCTGCTAAGCGCTGTCCTATTGTTGTTTTTTTCATAAATGCAAATACTCCAATGCATATTATATGTGAGGCTATAATCAGCCCATTCTGTATACTCTTACGAATACAAATTATAATTGATTTCCACAAGTTATACAAGTTATCTTTGTTTTTTTTACTTGACTAACAATATATTTGTATATATAATAGTTATACAAATATATTGTTAGTCACATATTAAATAAGAAGGAGATACACAAAAATGTTTTGTAAAAATTGTGGTGAGGAAATAACAAAAACTAATATTTATGTAAAAGATTCAAGATATTGTTTACGTTGTGGCGTTAAGCATTCAGAGTATCTTAATGACCGCCGAGTAACACTAAAATCATTACGAGAAATGAATTTAGAATCAAAAATCATTCAAACGAAATATCTTATCAAAGAAGCCATTCAAGAATTTGGAATTGATAAAGTATATATTTCTTACTCTGGTGGAAAAGATTCTACCGTTCTTTCTCATATTGCCAAATCCTTATATCCAGATATTTTACATATCTTTGCAAATACGACAAATGAATATCCAGAGACTCTATCCCATATAAAATGGGAGCAAGAACAAAACGGTACGAATCTAATTTCTGTCATACCTCGTGATTCTACTGGTGCTGTTTGGAATTTCAAAAAAGTGGTTGAAAATTACGGATATCCTATGTTTTCTAAAAGAATTTCAAATGCTATTAGAACTTATCAACATGCACTCTCAGAACGTACAACAGCTAATTCTCTAGATTACATGGAACGCAATTTCAAAAAATATTTGAAATATAAGGAATTGCCAATATCTGATAAATGCTGTGACAAATTAAAAAAAGAACCCCTTCGAAGAAAAGCCAAGGAACTAGGTTTACAATGTGCTATACTTGGTATTCTTGCATCAGAAAGCTATCAGCGTGAAAAAGATTGGCTTGAAAATGGTTGTAATGTTTTCTATGAACGAAAAGATAATCATTCACGTCCTCTCTCCTTTTGGACAGACGAAGACATCTCTGATTTTATTAAAAAATACAGTGTAAAAATTCCCGAACTTTATAATATGGGATACAGTAGAAACGGTTGTATGTTCTGTGGTTTTGGAGTTCACTTAGAAGCTCCTGACAATAATAGATATCAAAGATTAAAGAAAACCCATCCCATTCAATATCACTATTTTGCTAAAAATTTTGGTAAATTAATGATTGAATTCAATATATCCATTGCATAGTTCGCAAACCTGCGAGCAGTGCACTTGTACGCGCAAGTACCTTCACTCGCTGGTGGTTACTCCCCCAATCCCCCTTGAACATCCATCTTCGATGTCTGAACTACGCCCTCACAAGTGAGTGCTGAATACTAATATAAAATCTACAAAATAAAAAAAGAAGGCAATTGTAATCTTGCACACTCCTACCACTACCGACAGCAAAAAAACATCACATTACTTCCACAAACAATAAATTCCCCCGCATTTATTTGCATTTTTTATCATCATATTATTTCGAAAACACTT
>JAWXVD010000167.1:0-5992 GCA_044425705.1 Eubacteriales bacterium
CCGTCAGAAATATTAGATACAACTTTTAAAGGTGTTGCTAATATTTTTAGAGGTTTAGCTAATTTCATTAATGATGGGAATTTATTAACCAAACCAGAACATACCCATGTTCCGCTTGTGTATACCCATTTACATACTCTCAATGGCAACAATATAGCTTTCAATATTCCATTCCCGTAGAATGATAATAAAGAACTAAAAGTTAATTTAGCAGCCATAGTAACTCCAAATGCTACAAGAGGACTAGATCCAACACATGCAGCCATCGGATGTGCATTAAATAATAAATCTGAAGCTTCGGTAACAATTGGTCTTCTCTTGAATATTGTCAATATTTTAATAATCCATGGGAATTGTGATACTACATTCCATAGAGTACCGCCATTTTTGAAGAATGGTAGATTTAGAGCGACACCAGAAGCTACTGCTATAATACCACCTATTAAAACTACAGGATTCTTCACAAATGAGAAATAACCTTTTGTTTCATTTATCGCTTCGTTTATATTTTCCACAATAGCCATTGAAGCACCTTTTCTCTGTTGGTATCCTGCTATTGATCTATATTTTCTTAAGAATTGTCTAGCGTGTCTGTCACTACAGAATATAGGATGGTCACCTACAAATGCTAACGGATCACAAGCATTTTTAATCTTAAGACCTAAAACATTCTCACTATAAACTTTAAGATTATTACAAGCATTTAATCCTGTGAAATTATCTTTCATTGGTTTAGATTTTGTAATCAATATCTCGCCATCAGCATCCTTCCCAAACCTTCCGTCACAATAATCTGTAATTTCTTTACTTTCTAGCCAACCAGATAGCGCATCTAACTTAGGTATAATGTCCACTTGATTATTAGTAATAGTATAGTAATCTTTACTTCCTAAATTCCATATAGCATTAGATAGTTCTGTTGTACTATTAATGCTCTTGCCTCTAGCTTTATTATATACACTAATAACTAATGCAGTTAAACCACTAACAGCTCCACATAGAGTTGTAGCTTCTCTTACTACATCAGATGTATCTTTTACAGCACCTTTTATACTATCCGCTATCTTAGGCTTAGGTTGTTCTGTAACATCTACAACTTCTACCACTGTAATTTTATTTTCTTCTTTCATTGTTTTCTCCTTTATTTTTGTTTTTGTTTTATGAGCGTCAGGATCTCCTGCATCTGCGAATAAATCCATAGCTCTATCATGTGTACAATACATGTCATTTTTGTCTAAATTTGATAATGGTTCAATATCTGATATATTATTTATGAGATTATTTCTCTCTATATCACTAAACCATCTAACCTTTTCATCAATAAAGTTATTGATCCTATTCCTTTTGGGATTAGCACAGGTTTTAACTGTATCTTTAATTTCTTCGCACAAGAATTCTATATCTTTAGTCACAGTTATTTCCTGTCCTATAGGTGTTCTTGCATTATGAGCTCTAATAATATTATTAACAAATTCTTCATCTGTTAAATTTTCTACATCAACGTCTAATAAATAAGCGACATCTTTACGTAATCCTTCCGAACTTTCTTTAAAGAAACGTGAATCGCCAAATATCATATCAGACATATTTAGTAATAAATCATCTCTTACCATATACTTAGGGGTTCCCTTAGTGTGGAATACCTCTGCCAATATTGGATCAAAATACGAACTCTTATGACGTGCTTCTCTAGGTTGAAACCTCATGACTCTAAATACATGCTTATACAATTCATGATGTCGCTGATCTAGAATAGCCATAATTTTTTGACCTTCTGCCCCCATCTTGTATAAAGTTTTAGCATAAGCTAAAAGATCACCAAAAGTAAACCTTTTAGATGCACCACCAAATTTAAAATATCCTTTATCTAAAGTCTTTTTAGATAAATTGATATACTCTAAAAAACTATAAATATTTTTTCCAGAAAACGGGAAAAAATCATACCTATCTTTCACTCTTGTCATAATCAAATCCTCCTAAATGTTTATAATATTGCACCACGACCGATTAGGCCGTGATGCTTGGTAAATAAGTTAACGAGAAAAATCTGCTATATTATTTAGCAGCAGGTGTTTTCTTCACACCTTTTTTCTTTTTTATCAAACCTTTAACGACTTGAATTCCTCCTGCGATACCTACAGATGCTGCTACTAAGATAAAAATGTTTTTGTTTTTAACCAAAAAACCTTTAGCTTTAGATTCTACACCGACCGACTTAGATGAACCTGCATTTGTACTTTCAGACATAATTTGTGACTCCTTTTTATTTATTAAATTTATAAAATTATTATTTTAACTACTTGTTCGGAATAGCTAATTTAATACCTTACTGTATATGATAATATATTTTTTCCAGAAAACGGGAAAAAATCATACCTATCTTTCACTCTTGTCATAATCAAATCCTCCTAAATGTTTATAATATTGCACCACGACCGATTAGGCCGTGATGCTTGGTAAATAAGTTAACGAGAAAAATCTGCTATATTATTTAGCAGCAGGTGTTTTCTTCACACCTTTTTTCTTTTTTATCAAACCTTTAACGACTTGAATTCCTCCTGCGATACCTACAGATGCTGCTACTAAGATAAAAATGTTTTTGTTTTTAACCAAAAAACCTTTAGCTTTAGATTCTACACCGACCGACTTAGATGAACCTGCATTTGTACTTTCAGACATAATTTGTGACTCCTTTTTATTTATTAAATTTATAAAATTATTATTTTAACTACTTGTTCGGAATAGCTAATTTAATACCTTACTGTATATGATAATATATTTTTTTACACGGCTATTGGATTGTGGGTGATTAAGTGGATTTTATCAATACAGATACTTTATTACCACTCTTCAAAGTGAACTCTCGTTTCTTATCTTCGTAGAAACCATATTTATTATACCATTTAACTAGACCTGGTTTAGCATCAGAATCTATATATATAGCATCAGTATTATATTTATCCATCATATATTTAAGAATCTGCGAACCAAGACCAAGATAATGATATTCTTTAATTACTTCTAATGAAACTAATACATTACGTTCATTATTAGATCCAGTAAATGCTTCACCTACAGGTTCGTGGTAAACCATAGCACTAATCTTACCTTCATCTTTAAATGTGAGTATTTTTAATTTATTCTCTTGTATCTTAGCATATACATCCCAGTTTAATTCCCATTTATCTTTTTCTATCTGTTTCATCACATCCACAGCTAATTCTTCTTGTATGGACATATCTTCTAACTTAGGAAACTTAAATTTCGACGGATCATAGCTTTCGTCATAATCTGGTATATCTATAATATATTTTCCATTTTCAGAATCATTTACATCCTTACTCTCTAAAAGTTCTTTCATCTTTAAAAAGTTCTCATATTCTTTATTAACTATTTTTATATAATTGTAGCTTTTAGAGTTAATGATAGCATCATCACAAAGTCTATTCTTTACTTTATCGATATTGACTATCTTCGGATGTGTATTAGGATTATTACCGCCATCCTTTATCTGAATAACGAGATTAAGATCTTCTATATAAAAATCAGGTATATGAAATTTTTCCTTACCATCGAATGGATATGAAAATATAATATCGCATTGTTTTATATATCCATAGGGCATATTTAATACTTTATCACAGTATTCGAGAAAATGCTTCTCGTATGAACCAACATACCCAACTTTATTACCACCCGTCCAAATATAATCACCAGATATTTTTCTTTTAGATAATACTTTACGTTGAAATTCAGGATCATCTAATAAAGTAATTTTACCATATTTCTTCATCATATTCTTTTTAAAGTTTTCTCTAGCTATTTGTCTACATTTAGGGCTACAATATCTCTCATATCTTACCTTCTTCTCATTCCAAGAAGTAGGATTCTTTTTACATTCTACACAAGTAGAACCATCTTTTTTATTCTTTCTATTGAATACATATTGTTTAATGGTAACACCTTCAGGTATTGAAGAGTAGTGAGTTTTTTCTACATGCTTATACAGAGCATCTACATTATTAAATTTCTGAGGGCAGTCAGGACATTTGTATTGTTTTACTTTATCAGCTGATTTCAATCCACACGCGAAGTACGAAGTTATATCGAAAGACATCATTATCTCCTTTATAATTATTTATAATGTCTTGTTTTCCCTCATATACTATCGAAAACATCTATAATATAAAAAATATAAATATTCGAGGATTATATGTATGTCTAAAGTTGAGTTTGTACCTAAAGCTGGAATTGATGGTGATTTTAAAAAAATAGGATCTAGTGTATTTGAGTCTTATGATCATCATCGGCTTATAAATATAATAGTTAATTTGGCTGGTATGAGTAAAGGACAAAACCGAGAATTTCCAGAAGTAGGATTGTTGGAAGATTTCTTAGAACTTTCTCACATGACGGATACAGACGCTGTACTAAAGCTAAGTTATATAAGAGACCAAATTAATGCTTATATGGATGAAGGAGCTGAAGTAGATCTATCCCCTTCGTATTCCATCGACGGAGATGGGTATCGAGTAATGGATTTGACTATAGAGTGCTCTAATATACCGGGAAAGTTGATAGTTAATTTATCATCTAGACGTTCTGGTTCCAGACCATCTTCTAATGCGACTGGCGTGAATATAAAATATTTATCTTAATATCGGAGGTTATTAAATGGAATTAAATCTTAATGAATACGAAGAAGAAGGTGGTGAATCTCATGTAGGAACTACCAAAGAAGTAGATATGGATACTATCTTACTGGGTGAAGGTGGTGAAATAGAGCATACTAAGCAACAAAATGATCTTGATAATGAGTATATACCAGAAGGTGAAATAGACGAAGAACGTATAAACATATTTAGGGAAGATTTTTCAAAACTAGCTTACCAACAACTTTTAAATAAATATAATTTATACGTTGAGGTAGAATATATAATACTATCTCGCAGAATAACTCAAAGAGAATTTACGCAGTATTCTTACTTATTTAAAACTTCTATGACGCCAGATCAGTTAGATTCGTTGTTTATCAAATACATGCAACTATTAACAGAAAGAAATCAAACAGTAGTCAATCCTACTATGCAGAAAGCTAGAAAAAATTATTTTGATACAGTTATTTCTAATGTTACAGATGAAAGCTTACCAGCGAATCACCCAGAGAATCAAAAAGCTATGATGCTACAAGCTCATAATAAAACATTGATGTCAGGAATAACTGAAGCGTTTAAATTAGCTAAACAAGAAAGGGACAGTAATACGATTATAATAGATCGTGATAAAATGGCTAATGTTGTAGCTCCTAATCTAGCTGTAAAAAATAAAGATGGTAGTATTAGAAAGTTAGAAAGAGGCGAGTTGTTGAGAAGTTATAAAGAAGAGACCGAGAAATCTAAAGAAGATACTAGAGAAGATATACAAGAAGTAAAAAATAATACCCCATCGCCAGATGAATATAAAGATACTCTTAGTGATTATGAATAATATAAAAAATATCAAAAAGAATAAGTATACGCCTAATAGCGTATACTTCTTCTTTAATATCTCAATTCAACCACTGATTAAGATCTTATTGATAGTCTGGGTATTCGGTGAACCCGTATGTGTTCGGTTCGTTAGCGACCATATACCCATGATCATCTATATCGCAGGTATTGTCAAAGTGCGCCTTCACTAACAATTCCTTTTCACCATCGCTATTTATTTTATGGAAGAATGTATTATAAGCTTCTTGGACCATTATATTTCTTTCTTCTTCGTCGTGGAATTCATCCTCAGCTAAATTTATAGTATCGTATGGATTTTTAGATATATTGTCGGGGTTGATCAATATGACGTTAGTAGAGTTTACATCTTCCATAAAATCTTTATACTTATCATAAAATGGATCACTCACACTACCTAAGTTCACATTAAGCTCACTTACAAGACTCAATATCTCATCATCAAACAAATCTTCTATACATACTTCATTAACACTTCCAATGTC
>JAWXVD010000168.1:0-5981 GCA_044425705.1 Eubacteriales bacterium
CTACTGTAAATGGTGAAGAAATTGCTGTTGGTAATCAAAAATTATTAAATACTTATCAGATTAACGGATTTGATACTACTGGCATCATTGGTTCTATTGTACATGTAGTGAAAAATAGTAATTACTGTGGTTACATCGTTGTTGCAGATGAAATGAAAGAAGATTCTGTCGCTACTATCGCTAAATTAAAGAATCACCTTCATATGCATACTATCATGTTAACAGGTGACATTGATATAATAGGACAAAAAATTGGCAAACAACTAGGACTTGATGATATCAAGACTGAATTATTACCTCAAGATAAACTAGAAATTGTTCAAGAACTACAAAAAGACTCTTCCAAATATATTGCTTTTGTTGGTGATGGAATTAACGATGCTCCTGTTCTTTCCTGCGCAAACGTAGGTATTGCAATGGGAGGACTTGGATCTGATGCAGCTATTGAAGCAGCTGACTTAGTGATTATGAATGATGCACCAGCAAAAATTTGTACTGCCATCAATATTTCTAAAAAAACATTAGCTATCGTATATCAAAACATCATTTTTGCACTGGGAATCAAGTTCTTTGTACTTATTTTAGGTGCTTTAGGTCATGCTTCTATGTGGGCTGCCATCTTTGCTGATGTTGGTGTTATGGTACTTGCTATTATGAATGCAATTCGTGTTCTTTATATGAAATTTGATGAATAATACTATTCACTTAATTATATTAGAATACAAAAAAAGCAATATTTATCTTGTCAAAAGGAAATAAACAAGATATAATATTGCTTGTACATATTGCTGAAATAGCTCAGTCGGTAGAGCACTTCACTCGTAATGAAGGGGTCGTCGGTTCGATTCCGATTTTCAGCTTTTTTTCGTCTATTATCTTTCTATCATAGCAAATGACTATATTCATTAAAATCTTGTTCTAACATAATCTTTCCAACCTTTGCATTTTCAATTTTGATACACTTTAAAATATGTTTCATTTTTAAGATATTATCTGTCTCCGCTGCTTGAAATACTGCATTTAAAACAATATTTTTAATAGTACCGCCTGTTAACTCAAATTCTCTTGCCAAATAATCAAAGTCGATGTTTTCCATCGGAACTTTATCAGAAAAACAACTTTGCCAAATTTCCTTACGCAGCTGGATATTAGGCAATGGAAATTCTAAAAAGTATCGAATTCTCCTCATAAAAGCCTCATCAATATTTTTCTTATAATTTGTTGCCAAAATAACAATGCCATCGTATTGTTCAATTCGTTGTAAAATGTAAGAGACCTCCGTATTGGCATATTTATCTTTCGCATCATTTACTTCACTACGTTTACCAAAAATAGCATCTGCTTCATCAAAAAATAAAATTACATTATTTTTTTCTGCTGTGCTAAAGATATTCTCCAAACGTTTTTCTGTTTCTCCTATGTATTTATCTACCACCTGTGATAAATCTATCTTATACAAAGGTAAATTCAATAAATTTGATAATACATGAACCGCCATTGTCTTTCCCGTTCCTGAGGCACCAACAAAAAGAGCTGATACATTCTTTCCATAGGAATATTTTTCTTCCATCCCCCAAGTATCGTATACTTTATATCTATATTTTATATGTGCACAAAGATTCATCAATGCTTGTTTTTGTTCTTCACCTAATTTTAAATCATCCATATTATAGGTAACATTGATCTTCTTAATATTACCTTGACTCGGTGCAGGCAATACCTGCATACAGACATTTGATACTAACTGTACCGTAAGTTTCTCTCCTCTATTGACTAAAAGAGCTAATCGTTTACAAGCTTTTCTAATTTCTGCTGGTGTTAATTTAAATCTCGTTCCTATATCCACACAATCAAGATTATCTAACCCAAACTGGTTACAGTATCCTTCCCACATAACCACACGTTCTAAACGCGATAATTCATTAATTGTTATATGCTCTAAAAATTCATCCATCTGTGGAATTAATGTGACATCGTCTGTTGTACATAAAATATAAGGTTGTATGGTTCTTGTAATTGAAGAATGGCAGTGATTCAAAAATTTATTTATTTCTTCCATACCAACAACACTGTTCACTTCTCCAATATTCCAAAAACAGATTCCTGTATGATAGAACAACATTTCTCGATTGATAAATGTAAGATTATCTTGCACTCTCTTTACATTGTCTAAATCAAACATTTTCACATCTACAAACAACATATTACATTGCAATATCTGACATGCATGTTGTACTAGCAATTTTTTACCACATCCCATTGCCCCTGATAATTGTAAAGTGGGACAACTATTGTATTCTTCATGATAAGTCATCGCTATGCGTATATCTTGAAGCTGTTCTTCACCCTCATATAATGGTTGTATGGTTGATTGATGATGAAACATCTCTATGAAATGATTCACATCATTATCAATATGATCACTACCACAAATATAGGAATATAATCGCTGATCCACCAATAGTGGTATTCTATAAAAAATGTCTTCTACACTTTTGGTAAGAATAAGTAATTTTACTTTATCATATGCTTTCTCCATTTCTAGATAGGTCACTTCATGTACTTCAGGAAAGATATCATATAGTATATTGGCGGTTAGTTCTAACGTGATATCTTCAATTCCTTGCTCTTTCAGCACCCTAGTAACTCTAGGATAAACATGAAAAAACACACAAATATAGACTGTATGTACAGCCAAATGATTGTGTTCACAAATCTCCGTTATTCTTGCTAGCCTATCAAAATTTTCTAGAACATCATTATTATTGATAGCCGTGTCTAAGTCCTTCTTTGCTTGATAAATTTCATCAATAATAATTCCTTTTCGTAAAGGTTCTATTACCGTCCATTTTTCAAGATTAATTTCTAAATAATAAGAAATAATAGAAGATACATATTCTAACAAAGCATCTAAAATATTCATGCCATTTCCCATCACTTCCCTGCTCTATGTGCTCCGATACGAATGTTACTTCCTCGACTAGGAGCAGCCGGTGCTGCTTGTTTTGCTGATGGTGCAATTCCTAATTCTGCTAAAATATCGTCTAAATCTGGTGCAGCCATTTGCGGTGTCTCTACATCCACATTAATTGGTTGAAATCCTGCCGTACTAAAGCCTGCACTTTCATTCAGAGAAACTGCATGATTCTGTATTCCTGCTAACAAGTTTGTAGGGCCTTTAGGCGCATTTCTATGAGCACCTAATTGTATATTGCTTCTTTCATTTCCTGGTGTAACCGATGCTGATTGCCAAGAAGGGGAATCAACTTCTGGACTTTTTTTCTTTTTACTAAATAACGATCCTAATTTCATCTTTATCACCCTTTCCTTTACGAAAATTATTAACAATTTTATTGTACCAAGAATAGTGATAATATTCCCTACCCAAATGAGTAGTTTTATAAACTTTTATATAGATAGTTTCTCTTAAAAAATATTCCACTGATTATTCTCCTTAGGAAAAAAACCAGTGAAATAAAAGTGGGGGCTTATTTATCATATTTGCCATGTGTCTTGGCTAAATTAACCATTCTTTGTGCTCTATCAAAAGAAGCATTGGCTGGATATTCACATCCTGTAGCTAACATAAAACCGCCACCTGCCATCATATCATCCATATTGTTAATACATTCATTATCCCATTCTTCATCAGTTCCAATGACAGCACTTGCTGGTGTAACTGCACCGATTAAAGTAACTTTATCACCATATTTCGCTTTACATTCTTTAAAGTCAGCACAATCATCTGGTGGAAATAAGAAGGAAATTGCGGCTGGTTGCATAAACTCAATTTGTGTATCAAAATAGATTTTTTGACCACAATTATGTATCATAACAAGTCCACCTTCTTCTCTCGTTACGTCTGCTAATTCTTTCACATATGGACCTTCCAATTCATTCCACATATCCTTAGACATAATACTTCCAGAAGCAAATAATGTATCAAACATAATTCCTGCAACACCTGTTTTCATTAAGGCTCTACAGTATTCTTTCAATGTTTCATTGATTTCTTTTACTGCATCGACAACAAGGTCAGGATCATCATACATATCCATATATAAATCTTGTTGATTACGTAACATTGACAATACACCTAATGGACCAAATACAAATGCTACAACTGGAAATTCACCATTTGCTTCTTTTACAATTTTTTCACAAGTTTCAATATGCATCATCATTCTCTTAGAATCTCTATAATCTACTTTTTTAATATTTGCTAGCTCTTCTAATTCTTTTACCACACAATTATTGTAATTAGGGTGTGCTGCTTCATCCTCTGGGAAAATAAGTTCTTGTCCCCATGCATCACATTCCACTGATAAATCAATTAACGTTACGATACAGTCTAAATCAAATTCCTTTTGTGCTTTTAATAATGCTTTACTGCAAATATCAGCATCATTGCTCCATTCTTCATAAGTTGCGCCTACTAGTCTTCTACTTGCACCACTTAAAATAGGATAAACCGGTACTCGATCTGCCTCTCTGTGCTCTAAGGTTGCAACTACTCTTTCCATATGTGTCATAATTCATGCCCTCCAATGTTTTTGTCCCCTCAATTTCTTAAGTTATCATTTTGCTTTATGGGGTTCCTTTATTTGATGATGTTATTATATAACTCTTTGATTTTCTTGTTTTGTATAATTTTTATTTTTTATAGGTTATTTTTTATATCTTTAAACATATTGTTTTGCACCTAAACAACATATTTTTTATACTTATATTGACTGTTTTGTATCAAAATAATATATTTTTTATACTTGTAGCGACTGATTCTTGTCATCTCTCCTTATATTAACTACTATAATTGATTTTAGTTTTATTTTTGTAATTTTCATTGTTTTTTAGTAATTTTTATTTCAATATTTGTAATATATTTAGATTTTATATGAATAATTTTAGTTTTTATTTGATAAGTATGTTTGAATTTCTTTTCTATAACCTATAAAAAGAGTATATAATAAATGTACTTTTTATCTTTGCAATTTCTATATAAATTAAGTAAAGTTTTTGTATCTTGACTAATCCATTCATTCTCTATACTATTAATATATAGAATGATGCGAAAGGGGATAAGATTTATGGAATTAAATATATTCAAAAGCAGTAACGGAAGTGATACCATAACCTATTATCACTTTAAACCTGACGGTGAAATAAATCATGTAGTGCAAATTATTCATGGAATGAGTGAACATATTGGAAGATATGAAGGATTTGCTGATTATTTAAATCAACATGGAATCGCAGTTTTAGGACATGATCATATGGCTCATGGAAAAAGTGTAGCCACACAAAAAGGTGAATTTATAGACAAGAAGCAAGCAAAATTTATGGTTGATGATGCCCATCTATTAAATAAAATTATTAAAAAAGAATATCCCAATTTACCGATTACCGTATTTTGTCATAGCATGGGAAGCTTTGTTGGTAGAATCATGGCTGCTACGTACCCTAATGATATGGATAAGATAATAGTCTGTGGTACAGCTGGAAAAAATATATTAGCACCGATTGGTAAATATATTGCTTTCTTTTTAGAAAAAGTTATCAGTGCAACACACAAAAGTGAATTGATCAATAAACTTTCTTTTGGTGCCTATAACAAACATTTTAAAGATGCAAAAACAAATTTTGACTGGCTATCAAGTGATCCTGCAGAAGTAGAAAAATATATCAATGATCCTGATTGCGGCTTTTTATTTTCAGTTACTGGTTCTACGGCCTTAACAGATTTATTAATCACTTGTAACAAGGAATCTACGTTTAAGAACACCGATTCAAATTTACCTATCTTTATTATTAGCGGCGCTGAGGATCCTGTTTCTAATTTTGGAAAAGGTGCTCATGAAGTATTCGCAAATTATCAAAAAGCTGGATGTACAAAAAGTACTTTAACGCTATATCCCAATGTAAGACATGAAATTATTTTAGATCGTTCTAAAGATCAAGTATGGCATGATATTTTAGAATTT
>JAWXVD010000169.1:0-5927 GCA_044425705.1 Eubacteriales bacterium
AAAGAAGAGGAAAAAGCAAACATATGTTTGCTTTAATTTATTTTATATTTAACATTTCCAGCCCACATATGATTGCTTAACGCTTTCATCTCGGCAATTGAATAACCGAGGATTCCCGCTTAATTTCCTAAAAATGGAAATATAGGAAAAACAATAAAATTCAACATTTAAAATTATGCTACATATGTGATAAATATTTTATATATGATATAATAAAACGGTACGTATAAAGCATTAGAAATAACTACATGAATTATAAGAAAACGTTGGTACGGAGGACTCCCAATGAACAAAACCATAAATTACTACAACAAAAATGCAGAATCATTTATCCAAGACACTGTTTCTGTAAAGTTTACAGCAACGCAGGATAAATTTTTGAACAAACTACCTTCGGGAGCAGCGATTCTTGATTTTGGATGTGGTTCAGGACGTGATACAAAATATTTTATAGAACAAGGCTTTATGGTGGAGGCTACAGATGGTTCTATAGAATTTTGTGAAAAAGCTAGTGGTTTGACAGGAATAAAGGTAAAGCATGCATTATTTCAGGAATTGAATAAAGTAGAAAAGTATGATGGCATTTGGGCTTGTTCCTCTATATTACATCTATCAACGGAAGAACTTAGGGATGTATTTGAGAAGATGATTAGGGCAATCAAGGCAACTGGTGTAATTTATACTTCTTTTAAATATGGTGAATTTGAGGGTGAAAGGAATGGAAGGTATTTTATAGATTTTACGGATGCATCTTTATTATCAGCTAGTCACTAGTTTGAAAAAGGCGGATAAAGTGGATATTATTGTGTCTTTTTTGATGGAATCTGGTGTGAAAATGATTTTAACTGAATTAGAGAATGCGTTAAATCGTGGAGCGAAGATTAGAATATTAACAGGAAATTATCTGGGTATCACACAACCCTCAGCATTGTATTTAATTAAGCGAAAACTAGGGGATAGGGTAGACTTACGTTTCTATCATGAGAAAAATCGTTCCTTTCATCCTAAATCATATATTTTCCATTATGAAAACTATAGTGAAATTTATATTGGATCTTCTAATATTTCAAGAAGTGCTTTCACATCAGGGATTGAGTGGAACTATCGATTTAAAAGTACGACAGATGAGAAAAATTATAGCAAATTTTATTTGTCTTTTGAGGAACTATTTGAACATCATTCTATTGTGATTGATGAGGAAGAATTAAAAAGATATTCAAAAAACTGGCATCGTCCGGCAGTATCAAAAGATTTAGATAAATATGATGATGTGGAGCAGGAACAGGATGCAGATACCAATGTACATCTCTTATTTGAACCAAGAGGGGCTCAGATAGAGGCCTTATTTGCTTTGGAACAGACGAGAAATGAAGGGGCTAGGAGAGCATTGGTGCAAGCTGCAACAGGGGTAGGAAAAACATATTTAGCAGCTTTTGATTCTAAAGGATTTCAAAAGGTGCTATTTGTTGCACATAGGGAAGAAATTTTAAATCAAGCAGCAACTTCCTTTTATAATGTAAGAAAATCTGATGATTATGGTTTTTTTGATGGAAAAAAGAAAACAATAGATAAGTCTGTCATTTTTGCTTCTGTATCTACCTTGGGGCAGAGAGAATATTTATGTGAAGAATATTTCGGCCAGACGTACTTTGATTATATCGTAATTGATGAATTTCATCATGCTATTACTGGCAAATACCAGAAGATTATAGAGTATTTTAAACCACAATTTCTGCTAGGGCTTACGGCCACACCAGAGCGGATGGATGGAAAAAATATTTATGAAATTTGTGATTATAATGTACCTTATGAAGTGTCATTAAAAGAGGCAATTAATCAATTGAAACATGGGAAAACTAGAGTCATTTTCTCAGTAGATATGTTTAATGAGGGAGTGGACATTCCTTCAGTAGATATGGTGATGTTTCTTAGGCCAACAGAATCGCCTATCGTATTTTTGCAACAACTAGGCCGTGGACTTCGAAGAAACAAAGGAAAAGAATATTTAAATGTTCTTGATTTTATAGGGAATTATGAGAAGGCTGGTAAAAAGTGTAGAAGAAATGAAAATCTATCATGGAATTGGCAATGAATTTATCCGATTACTTGAAAATACAAATATGTCAAAGGTGTACAAGATGCCTGTACTTATGGCTTTTTATAACCATGGAAGCGTGCGGAGGCAGGTGACGGAGGAAGAGTTACTAATTAGTTGGAAAGAGTTTTTTGAAACTGCCACAAACTGGAAGGATTTAGAAACTGAGATGACCTATGAAAAGTACCGAAATATCAGTGATAAAGCACATATTAAGAAAATCATGCAAATGCCAGTGCGCTTTTTACAAGAATCAGGAAAAGGATTTTTTATAAGTGAGGATGGTGTGGCATTGGCATTGCGGAGTGAATTAGGAGAAATCCTTCACGAAAATGCATTGATAACCCATATGGAGGATGTGATTGCATATCGAACCATGGATTATTATCAGAGACGATATAGGGGAAAGAGATAGTAGGATGGTTAAGAAGATAAGGAGCTTTTAAAGAGTGCAGGTCTTTATGAAGAAAATATGATGACTGGTAAAAAAGGCTTTAATCTTGCTGCAATTTTATTGTTTGGAAAACCTGAAGTAATACAGTCATGCGTGCCAGGATACAAAACGGATGCTATCTATAGGGTAGATAATATTGATAGGTACGATGATCGATTGATAGTGGAAGAAAATTTGATGGAGAGCTATGAACTTTTAATGGAATTTATAGCAAAGCATACGAATGATAAATTTTTTCTAGTAGACAATATCAATATGAGTGTAAGAAGTGCAATTGCTAGAGAAGTTGTTAGTAATCTATTAGTGCACAGAGAGTTTGGTAGTGCTTTTCCAGCCAAACTAGTCATTGAAAAAGACAAAATCTATACGGAAAATTGGAATAGGGCGAGACGTGTTGGGAAAATAGAATTAAATAAATTCACCTTAATATCCATCACTTGGCCAAAGTCTGGCAACTTTGGCTCGAAGAGACAAATTGCCGGTTGAAAAATCTTATTTTTCAACCTATATCCCCCAAATCCGTTGCTTGCAAAATTTTTTGTTAATATTGGATATGCTGATGCTTTGGGTTCGGGTGTACGTAATCTTTATAAGTTTACTAAGATATATTCAGGGGGAGAACCAGATTTTGAAGAAGGGGACGTATTTCGTCTTATAGTACCACTTGAAGATACAATAAATCATGCAGAGGGAAAGAACTTGTCAGAAAGACAAAATAAAATTTTAGATATGATTGAGGCAAATATTTCAGTGCAAATAGAGGAAATAGCGGAAAGATTGAATATATCTAGAGCTACAGTTCTTCGTGAGATTCAGGAAATAAAGAAGCATGTAGGGATTGTTTATATGAAAAAAACAAAGCAGTGGAAATTGCCCAATTAGTAAAAATATTAGTGAAGTATCAAGGAAGTATCAAGAAAATATTAGTAGTGGTAGGAATAAAAAACCATTGTCTTATGCTGTTAAAAAGATTACAGTAGGTCGAAGTAGTAGAAAGCTTTTGAAATAATATAATTTTATAAAACATATCATGTAAATCAAAAATCTGGTTTACAAAGGATGATTTTGGTGTATAATTATAAAAAAGGTGAAAGGAAGTGTGAAAATGCTACTTTGTTATAAATTCAATAACCATTGTTCTTTTAATACAGACTGTGAATTTTCAATGGAAGCACCAATGGGAAAAGTAAAAAATCGTTTTGTAGATAATTATTATGAAAGTGATACAGGATATGATGTATTAAAAACTGCAGTTATCGTTGGAGAGAATGCAGGGGGAAAATCCAACTTTATTAATAGCATAAAATTTTTTAAGTCACTATTTGATAATAATGCACCAGTTAAATCAATTCGTTCTTATGTTAATTCGCATAGTTTACATGAAAAATCTAATCCAATACAAACATATGAAATAACAATTTTGCATAATACGATGAGCATTTATACGTATACGCTTTTCATTGATAAAAATAGTATTGTGAGTGAAAAATTAGAAAAGTCGGTAAAACGAAAAGGGGCAAAAAGTATAGTATTTTCCATTGAAAGAGAAAAAGAAAGTGATTATAAATTTTTAAAAGGGGTTGCAGAAAAAGAAAGTAGGACTGCGATAAAAAATAGTAATAATAGTTATGGGTTATTTATTTCTAAACTTGCATTATTAGGAAATAAAGATGCACAGAATGTAACAGAATGGTTCGTAACTAAGTTGTTTCCAGGAGCAGTGCAGACAGACCAAGACTCTGAAATAAAAAAGAGAGACATAGATTTGGAAATCATGCAATCAGAAAAATATTTAAGAATATTTCGTATGGTTGATTATAGTATAAGCGGAATTGAATTGGATGAAGAAAAGCCGTATAGTAAGACGTTGATTGTAAGAAAAGATGCACAGGGAAATGATTATAGAAGAGAATTACAAGATGATTCAACAGGGGTTCGTGAATTTTTTGCATGGGCGGTACAAATTTATCGTGTAGTTGAAGAGAATCAAGTGGTATTTGCAGATGAGATGGATAGAGTTTTGAATCCAGTACTATCAGATCGAGTGATTGCATATATCAATGGATGTGAACATAATGGGCAATTTATCTTTTCTACCCATAATGTGTTACATTTAGATCTAAAACGCTATATGAAAGAACAAATATATTTTATTACAAAAGATGGAGAGAAACTTACATCTGAATTATATTCGTTAGCTGATTTTCCAGAAGTTCGTTATGAAGTAACTAAAATTTATGAGTTTTATATGAAAGGAATTCTAGGAGGAACTGCGTATGAGTAGACCAACAAGAATTCTTCAAAAAAAATTTGTAGTTTTTTGTGAGGGAGATACAGAATACAATTATATAGATAGAATTTTGACGAATCAGGGCGAATGGGAACAGTTTAAGAAGTTATATGAATATTGCTATATGCAAAATAAAACTGGAAATACACCGCTATTTTTGATAGCAAACAATCCTAACTTTGAATACGTAGCATGTTTACATTCCTCTGATTATAAAGGACAAGATGAAAAAAAATTTATTACGCTAGGTCTAGGGGCAACAAATATTGCGATATTTAAAGGGAATTCTGAAATCTATAATTTTTTAAATCAAGGTAATTTATCATATGAAATAATGATGAAAGCACTTGAAAAAAAAGAAAAACTTATATCTAACAAATATGAAATTAAAAAGAAAAATTTTGAAATAGCTATTACCAAAACCACATATAATATAGCAATGAATGGTAAAAGGTGTAGCAATATGGAAGAATTCTTTAAGGTAATAGATTGGTGAGCAGTGTAATAGGCAAATGAGAAGGTGCAGGATAACAAAATGAAAAAGAACTATCAAAAAGTATAGGAATAAACGTACATTCAACCATCACCCTCCAACTCAAAGATCTCATTAACCGAAATCTCTAAATAAGCAGACAGGCGAAGTGCCATTTCCATATTAGGGCACCTTTCGCCAGTCTCATATCTGCTGATGGTTCTGCCATCCGTCAATAGAGCAGCACCAAGTTCATTTTGTTGTAGATTGCGTTCCATGCGAATTTTCTTTAAATTACATTTTATACTCATCACTTTCTCTCCGTCTGACAATTTGCCATAAGAGACAAATTGTAGGTTGAAAACTCTTATTTTTCAACCCATAGCCATATTTTCCTACCCAACTACCTTACCAAAAATTGTTAATAAATCAGTTTCGTCCACCGCTCTTGGTGGATATTTTTTATTTAGGGAGATTAAGAATAATCCCTCACTGTCATCCTGTAGCTTCTTACAGAACGCATCCCCGTTTAAGCAAAAGATTCCGATTTCTCCATTTTGGAGAGTATCTTGCTGATGAACCCAGATGATTTGCTGATTGATATATTTAGGTTCCA
>JAWXVD010000170.1:0-5913 GCA_044425705.1 Eubacteriales bacterium
AGGTGTAAGCATGGTAACATGTGTAGCTGATGGTTACTAATCGGTCGAGGGCTTATCCAAAAAGGAAAGAAAGTTCGAAAGAGCTAGAAATCCAAGGAATTGGTAAACTCGGAAAGAAACGACTGTACTAGAAATAGTGCAGAAAAGATAGATAGATGAAATTCAGTGTTCGGTTTTGAAGGTATAATGGAAAAGCTTTGTCAGTTAATGACAGAGCTTTTTTGTAGTTATTGTTAAAATTCTATAGAAATGAATTGAATTCATAATGGATGTAAGATATAATCTTATAGAATATATCGCATAAGATTTATCTTAAAGTGTATAAATTTATAACTAATAATATAATAGATGCATTTATAATAAGAAGTGGAGAGAATTATGGAAAAAAGTTGGAAAGAGCAATATTTGGCAGGTGAGATAGAGTTTGAAACAATCGATGATTATAGCTATGAATGGGGTATTAGTGATGAAACACGTACACTTTGTGAATATTTAGGATTAGATGCAGATGAAGAGGATGCATGGGTGAGTGTGTCTGAGGAAGCCTTATATGAATTATTAGAGCAACAAAAGAAATAAATATTTTCGTAAGTAAAATTAATAATATGTTAAGAAATGTACAAGGATAAATAAAAATATTATTGGTAAAGTTTATTGTAGAAGTGAAACATAGTTGCTAGATAATATTTTGGGGAAAGGAAATATCATTCATGAGAGAGTTTAAAAATAAAGAAGTTATTATGGGGTTAATCGTTATCATCATATTAGCTATCATTGCAATTTTCTTGATTTTCAGAAGAGAAGTGAAATTAGCTAATGAATCAGAGACTGTAACCGCAGAAGAAGTACAGTTAAATACTGATGAAGAGGTGTTAGATGATAGCATTGATATGGAAGTTACAGTGGAGGAAGTCGATACTTCTGATGAAATAAAAAATGTGACAGATGAAATAGCTGAAGCTGAGACGGATGAAGAAAAAGCTGTCTTAGTTACAAATGCCATTGTTGTAGATAAGGATGAAAGTACAACTGTTATATCTGAAGATGTTGCAACGATGTTAGGTAAACTTGATCATGTTTATGAAGAAAAGACATTAATTGAAAGAAAAGTGCGCGATAGTCAATTAGAAGAATTATATACTTATTGGAACGATTATAAATTGGAAGCAGTGGATGATTTGGTTCATCTTGAGCGAGTAATGAGTATTTCAGAAGAGCTAGAAGGAACTCATAATTACTACTATTATGGAGAGACTAATTCAGCAGGCGAACCTAATGGCAGTGGTCTTGCAGTCTATGCGAATAATGCATACTACTGTGGAGATTGGGTAGATGGTCAAAGAAGTGGTAATGGTATGTGGTTACAAGAGTATATTTATGATGATAATATTCCGGCTGAAGATCAAATGATTATTGAGCATAGCTACAATGGTGAATGGAGCAATGATCTACCTAATGGTGAAGGACAAGAACATTATAGTTATAATTTGGATGCATTAGAAGACGGAATTCGTTATATCAATAATGTAATTGGAACTTTTGCAGATGGTTACTATACAGGTGAAGAATATATTATGACCATTGAAGATAATGGAAATATTAATAATTTTATGGGTATAGCAATCAGAGGTGTATGGAGTTTAGTGGAAGATATGAATGAATTAGGAGAGATTCCTATTTGGTATCGTCTTGATGTAGAAAATGCATATTACTGGATTATGCCAGAAGAAAATTATAATTATGGAATCATGGGTTTAAAGAAATTAAATGATTAATAACGGATTATGGGTTACCGTGATTAACCTAAATATGATGATATAAGGTATGAATTGATAATGAAGCATTTATTGAAATATCTAAAGGATTATAAAAAAGAAACAGTGTTGGCACCATTATTTAAAATGTTAGAAGCAATATTTGAACTGATAGTTCCTTTGCTGATGGCTGTGATTATTGATGAAGGTATCGGTGGCAATAATACCACCGTTATCATTCAAATGGGAATTATTTTAGTCTTATTAACGGCGGTGGGTTCCACTAGTTCTATCACTGCACAGTATTTTTCTGCCAAGTCTGCAGTGGGTTTTGCGACACAGATGAAAAGTGCTTTGTTTTCTCATATACAAAAATTGTCTTTTACAGAAATGGATGAAGTGGGTACTTCTACATTAATTACCAGAATGACAAGCGATGTCAATCAAGTACAAAATTGTGTGAACATGGTATTGAGATTGTTTTTAAGATCTCCATTTATAGTAATAGGAGCGATGATTATGGCGTTTACAATTGACGTGAAATCAGCGCTCATTTTTGTGGTTGCAATCCCTTTATTATCCATAGTGGTATTTGGTGTGATGATTCTATGTATGCCCTTATATAAAAAAGTGCAGATGAAATTGGATAGTTTATTACAGATTACAAAAGAAACTTTAACAGGTGTCAGAGTCATTCGAGCATTTCATCAAGAAGAGGAAGAAGTCGAAAAATTCGAATCAGAAAATGCTAATTTAATTATCATTCAAAAAGCTGCTGGGAAATTATCTGCATTAATGAATCCAGTCACGTATCTAATTGTAAATACAGCTACTATTTTTTTGATTTGGACAGGGGCATGGCAAGTAGAAGGAGGCGCAATCACGCAAGGAGAGGTAGTAGCACTTGTTAACTATATGTCTCAAATTTTGGTGGAATTGGTAAAGCTTGCAAATTTAATTATTTTAATTACAAAGGGTGTAGCTTGTGGCAATCGTTTGCAGAATGTATTTGAAATGGAACCAAGTTTAGTTAGTGGTGCTGAAGATATTAAAAGAGATTTTGTAAATGAATCATCTGACGAAATGATTCTCTCCTTCAAAAATGTTTCTCTTTCTTATAAAAATGCAGGAGAGGAATCATTAACAGATATCTCATTTGATGTGATGAAAGGTCAGACTGTAGGAATTATCGGTGGAACGGGATCAGGAAAAACGTCTATTGTAAATTTAATACCACGTTTTTATGATGCTACAAAAGGTGAAGTGTTATTCCATGGAAAGGATATTAGGGAATATAATCTAGATGTTTTAAGAGAAAGAATTGGTGTAGTTATGCAAAAATCAATTCTTTTTAAAGGTACTATTAGAGAAAATATCTTATGGGGAAAAGAAGATGCAAGTGAATTTGAAATTGAAAAAGCATTAAAAGATTCACAAGCACTAGAGATTGTAAATGGTAAAGATGGTGGTCTTGATTTTTTAGTATCACAAGGTGGGAAAAACTTATCAGGTGGACAGAGACAGAGATTAAATATTGCTAGGGCACTTGTTAGAAATCCAGAGATTTTGATTTTAGATGATAGTTCTTCGGCTCTTGATTATGCTACAGATGCAAAATTAAGAATGGCATTAAAAGAAATGAAAGAAGACACTACCATATTGATGGTTTCACAAAGAACAAACGCTATACGTTATGCGGATTTTATTTTAGTTGTTGATGATGGGCATATTGTTGGTAAGGGAACACATGATGAATTATTAGAAAATTGTCTCGTTTATCAGGAAATTTATTATTCACAATTTCCAAAAGAAGAGAAAAAGGAGGCATAAAAGTGGTAAATAATCAGCAGAAGAACACACAAAAAGAAACAGCAAAAAAAGTGCTTAGATACATTGGAAACTATAAAATAACTGTTGTAGCGTCCCTTGTATTCGCTTTCACTACGGTAATTTGTACCTTATACACACCAATTTTGGTGGGCCAAGCAATTGATTATATCATAGCACCAGGTCAGGTTACGTTTGAAAAAATATTTGAAATTTTATTACAAATTGGTGTGCTAATAGCATGTACAGTGATATCTCAGTGGATCATGAATTTAGCTAACAATAAAGTTACTTATGGGGTGATTGGTGATATTAGAAATAAAGCTATTGAAAAAATAGAAAGATTACCATTAAAATATATAGATGGACGTTCTAATGGTGAAATAGTAAGTCGTGTGATTGCGGATGCAGACCAATTTGCAGATGGTATGCTAATGGGATTCACCCAGTTTTTTACAGGAGTACTCACTATCGTTGGAACCTTGTTCTTTATGTTGAGCCTAGATGTTGGTATTACTTTAGTAGTTGTTGTTATTACACCTGTATCTTTCTTGGTAGCTAGCTTTATTGCTAAAAAGACATTTACGATGTTTAAAGTACAATCTGAAACCAGAGGAGAACAAACTGCTTTTATTGATGAGATGATTGGAAATCAAAAGGTGGTACAGGCATTCTCACAAGAAGAGGAAACAAAAGAAACATTTGATGAAATTGGTAAACGTTTGGAAAATGCGTCTATACAGGCTACATTTTATTCTTCTATTACAAATCCAGCTACAAGATTTGTAAATAGCTTGGTGTATGTAGGTGTTGGTATCTACGGTGCTTTTGTTGCTATTCAAGGTGGGATTACAGTTGGTGGTTTATCATGTTTTTTAAGTTATGCGAATCAATACACGAAACCATTTAATGAAATATCAGGTGTCGTTACAGAATTACAAAATGCCTTAGTATGTGCAGGAAGATTATTTGAATTGATTGAAGCAGAACCGCAGAGTGATGAACCTAAAAATGCTATTACATTAAAAGATGTGGAAGGAAGGATTTCCTTAGAGCACGTATATTTTTCTTATACAGAAGAAAAGAAGCTAATTGAAGACTTTAATCTTTCCGTTTTACCAGGACAGAAAGTTGCAATTGTAGGTCCTACAGGTTGTGGAAAAACCACACTGATTAATTTATTAATGCGATTTTATGATGTAAATAGTGGAAGTATTAAAGTGGATGGGAATCCCATTACTGAGGTTACAAGAGATAGTTTACGTGGCAGCTATGGTATGGTACTACAAGAAACTTGGTTACGTGCTGGAACCATTAGAGAAAATATTTGTATGGGAAAAACAGATGCAACAAAGGAAGAAATGATAGCTGCAGCAAAAGCATCTCATGCCCATAGTTTTATTAAGCGTTTGCCAGATGGATATGATACAATCATTTCAGAAGGCGGTGGAAATTTATCGGGTGGTCAAAAACAATTGCTTTGTATTACAAGAGTTATGTTATGTTTGCCACCGATGTTGATTTTAGATGAGGCTACTTCTTCTATAGATACACGTACAGAAATTAAGATTCAAGAAGCATTCAGTAGGTTGATGGAAGGTAGAACAAGTTTTATTGTGGCACATAGACTTTCCACGATTATGGAAGCGGATATTATTATCGTGATGAAAGATGGACATATCATTGAACAGGGTCATCATAAAGAGCTTCTTGAAAAGCAAGGTTTTTACTATAATTTATATGAAAGTCAATTTGTAAAAGCATAAAAGATTAAAAAAGTATAAAAGATTAAAAAAGCATAAAAGATTAAAAAAGTATAAAAGATATACTATGTAAAGTTTTTTTCTTGACAAGTGTATTCTTACCATATATACTGAGTAAGGTTCGTGATACGTAAAAGGCAGCCCTTGACAAACGAGAGGCTGTCTTTCTTTTTGATTAATGTAAGTTGATTTTCAACTGGCAATTTCTCTCGTGCGAGCCAAAGTTACTAGACTGAATGTTATAGTTATTAGTATGGGCAAATGGCCCCATGAAAGAAAGAGGAAAGAATGGATTTCAACACAAAAAGTGATGTAGAAGTGACAGAAGAAAAAGTGGAACAAGTTGATGCAAAAATGAGTTATAAAGAATCAGGGATTGATGTAAGAATTCTTCGTGCAGTAGAAGAAATGGGATTCGAGCAGATGACGCCGATTCAAGCAGAAGCTATGCCTGTGATATTAAGTGGTCGTGACATGATTGGTCAAGCACAAACAGGTACAGGTAAAACAGCCGCATTTGGTATTCCATTAATTCAATTAGTGGATGTAGATAATAGAAATTTACAAGC
>JAWXVD010000171.1:0-5893 GCA_044425705.1 Eubacteriales bacterium
ATATTTTTAGGACAAATCGGTATCTGTAGGGTGAATATCTAATTGTAAAAATTATTACAGTTAGGAGCAGATACTATGAATGAAAAAACATGGAAAGCAGCTATTTATCTTCGTCTATCTAAAGATGATGGAACAAGCGGAGAAAGTAGCAGTATAAAAAATCAGAGAGAAATCATTAGAGATTTTCTATCTAAAAATAGTGATATTAAAGTTGTGAGTGAAAGAATTGATGACGGCGTAAGTGGAGTAAGCTTTGACCGTCCTTCTTTTAATGCCATGATTGAAGATGTACGGGACAGAGTGATTGACTGCGTTATAGTCAAGGATCTGTCCCGTTTTGGTCGTGATCATATTGATGCAGGAGATTATATTCAAAACATCTTTCCTTTTTTCAAGGTTAGATTTATTGCAATTAATGATGGTATAGATACGAACAGCAACATGAAAAACTTTGACAATATAATGATACCCTTTAAAAATTTGATAAATGCCACATATTCTAGAGATATTTCATTAAAATCAAGAAGTGCTTTAGAGATAAAGCGAAAACAAGGACAATATGTAGGTCCATTTGTAGCTTATGGTTATGTCAAATCTAAAGAGAATAAAAATAAAATTATAATAGATGAAAATGTTGCTGATTATGTGCGAGAAATATTTAGGCTTAAATTAGCTGGAATGAGTGCAGATAAGATTGCATCATATTTGAATGACATGGGAATTTTATCGCCCTCAGAATACAAAAAATCTCGTGGTGATAGTTATTCGATTAATTTTGATACAGGTAGTAAACCCAAATGGCATGCAAAAGCTGTAATTAGAATTTTAGAAAATCCATTATATATGGGAACTTTAGTACAAGGGAAAGTGGGGAAAGTTAATTATAAAATAAATAAGCGCACTAAACGCCCACAAGAAGAATGGATAGTTTTTGAGAATAGTCATGAGCCAATTATAGAAAAAGATACATTTGAAACAGTAAGAAGAATTATGTTATTAGATACTAGAACACCACCAGAAAAAAATATTGTTCATAACTTTAGTGGGTTAATACATTGTGCAGATTGTGGATTTAGTATCAAGAGAAAAACGATTAATGGTAAGGCAGGGAAAAAATATATATACTACTCTTGCATTAATTGTAAAGCAAAAAACATAAAAGAAGAGCAGTTAAGTGAAACAATATTAGTGGCTTTAAGAGCACATATAGAAATATGGGTAAATGCTCAATCAATAGTAGAAAGTATGGAAGATGCTGAGTTTTCAAAAATAAGAGTACAGAAACTTATGAAACAGATCTCTTTTTTGGAAAGTGAAATCACCAATAAACAAAATTACAGACGATCATTATATGAAGCTTATGTAGATGGAAGAATAGAGGAAAAAGACTATGAACAATTTTTTCATGACTACACAGTAGAAGAAGATGTGATAAGAAGTAGAATAGAGAATATTAAAGATGAGATAAGATTGATTTCAAGTTGTTCAGATGCAAATACACTTTATATTAATAGCTTTAAAAAATATCAAAATATAGAAAAACTCACTCGTTCAGTAGTGGTAGAATTGATAGAAGATATTAAAATCACTGCAAGTAATCAAATTAGTATTGTTTTCCGTTATCAAGACGAACTTGAGAAATTGATGATGGGAATTAAAAGTGAAAAGGTGGTGGTATAAGATGGCGAGAAAGAGTAGAAAAGGACTAATTACTACTAGTGAGCAAGTTGTAGAGAAAAAATATCGTGTTGCAGCATACGTTAGATTATCACTAGCAGATAATGGTAAACGTGGAGATAGTATAGAAATTCAAAAGTCTATTATTTTAGAATATATAGAAAATCATCCAGACCTAGAGCTGTCGTCTGTATATTGCGATAATGGTGCAACGGGTACAAATTTTAATCGTAATGGATTTGAGAGTATGATGGAGGATATTAAAGCAAAAAAAATAGATTGTATTGTTGTAAAAGATTTATCAAGATTTGGTAGAGATTACATAGAAACTGGAAATTACTTAGAGAAAGTATTTCCCTTTTTAGGGATACGATTTATCTCTGTTGCAGATAAATTTGATACATTTGATGCTGAAAAAAGTGAAGATGGATATATTATTCCATTAAAAAATTTAATACATGATATATATGCGAAGGATATTTCTAAAAAGGCAGGTATTACTCGAAAACTTCTTATTCAAAAAGGACAATATGTGGGAAGTATAGCACCATATGGATATAAATTTGCAGAAGGAGATAAACATAAACTTGTTATAGATGATGAGGTGGCACATATTGCAAAGCGAATTTTTGATATGAGAGCATCTGGTGTGAGTTTAATATCAATCGCCAAACAATTAGAAAGCGAGGGCATAACATCACCGAACCAATATCGTTATGAAAAAAAGATATTGAAACAAGAAAAATATAAGAATGCTAGTTGGACAACTTCGTTACTTAGCAATATGCTTAAAAATGAGATATATACGGGTAAAATGGTACAAGGAAAAACGAAACAAAGTCTTTACCACAGAGAGAAGCACCAACGAACAGAAAGAGATGAATATATTATTGTTCCAGGTACTCATGAACCGATTATAAGTGAAGAAACATTTGAAAAAGTAATAGAGCAACATATGATTAATGTAAAAAAGTTTGGAAATATACCTAAAAGAGAAACTACTCCACCTAATATCTTCAAAGGGTTGATTTTCTGTGGCGTTTGTGGATCTCCATTGTATGCTTCCTCTAGTTCTGTAACAACTAGCGTGCAGGAACATATATATCACTTTTATTATTGTAAAAATAAGTTAAGAGTAGTAGATAAGTGTTCTTTAAAACATATAAGTAGAGAGATGGTATTACAGGCAGTTATTGAAACAGTTAAAAAGCATATAGAGGAAATAGTGTTAGCGAAACATAAGATTATAGATTCCAGAAGGAAGAATAGCGTTATAGCAAATCAAAATTTGATTAAAGCAGATATTAGAAACATTGAGGCTCAAATTTCTAATGCGAACAAATATAAAAAATCACTTTTGGAACAATATTTATCAAAAAAGGTAAATGAAACAACCTACTTAGAATTTATATCTTCTTATGATTTAGATATCGAAAAACTTAATCAAGAGATTGTGAGATTACATCAATGCTTAATAGAAAGTGAAATGATTAGTAAAGCAAAATGGATTGATTCTTTTGAACAATTTTCTATAGAAAGTGATATAACATTTGAATTGATACAATCTCTTATTTCCAGAATTATTGCATATGGTAATGATAAAATCGAAATCGAATTTAAGTATTCTGATGAATTCCAAAATCTTTTGAGAAAGTCAAAGGAGTTGCATGATTATGAGTAAATATAAGATAGGTATCTACCTTAGAATATCAGTAAAAGATAAAGAACAGGCTGATGAAAGCAATAGTATAAAGGTTCAAGGAGAAATTATTAATAAATTTATTGAACAGACAAGAGACTTAAAGGACAGTTCAGTGACAATTTATTGTGATGATGGATATTCTGGTACGAATTTTAATAGACCTCAAGTGAATCAATTACTTGATGATATAAGAGACGGACATGTTAATTGTGTCATAGTGAAAGACATCTCTCGATTCGGAAGAAATTATATTGAAGTTGGTAATTTTTTAGAAAAAATATTTCCGTTCATGGGAGTCAGATTTATCTCAATATCAGATGATTATGATAGTATCAGACCTAATGATGTGGGTGGGCTTATGTCGGCATTTAGGAGTATTTTTGCAGAGGTATATTCACAAGAGTTATCAGGTAAAGTGAGAGTAGCTTTAGAACATTATATTAAGAATGGTATAGGAATTGTTGGTCCTGGTCCTTATGGTTATTATAAGAAAGCAGGAGATAAAACAAAGCTATATATCGATGAGCCAGCAGCTGAAATTGTTCGATTAATATTTGATAAATATCTAGCGGGCGACAATCTAACACAAATAGCTGTCTATTTGAACAGTAATGGCATTCCCTCCCCAAGGGTATATGATATGCTAAATGGGAAATATGACGGAAAGTATGTTGGACAAAAATATGTTTGGAGAGCTGAGAGAATAAGGTCAATTTTACAAGATGAAAACTATATTGGAAACTTCTGTTATGGGAAAACACGTAAAGAGCGAGTGAATGTTAAGTATTGCAAGCGTACTCCCAAGGATGAATGGATTATAATGCAGGATAGCCATGAAGCTATTATTTCAAAAGAAAATTTTGAACGTGTAGCGGCAAAATTAAAACTCAGAGGAAGCAGGGAAACAAAGTGTCGCTTATCTGAGCATTATGTGGCACCACCAAGAGTTAATATTATTGCTAAACTGTTAAGATGTGGGATTTGTGATCATAAAATGTATTATCATCCCAAACGTAATAATTCATATGTTGATTGCCGAATAGGAAGGTTGGATAAAAATTATGCTTGCCATAACACAAGAATAGAACTTGAAAAAATAAGAGCTGTATTAGTTGAAGTGGTGGAAAAACATATTGATACCATAGTAAATAAAAAAACTGTGCTAAATCATACATCAAATAAAGTTAAGCTGAAAAATTTATTTATTAAGAAAGAAAAATTATCAAGAGATAATGATAAATGGGTGAAACGATTAAAAGAGTTATTTCAAAATCATTTTGATAAAATAATTGATGATGCAGTCTTTGAACAACAACATTGTGTAATTGTAACTGAACGTAATAAAACAGAGTTGGCATTAGAGGATGTAAATAAAAAGATCAAAATACTTGAAGAGCAAATCAAATTTGAAAAATCGTTTATGTTAAATTATGAAAACATTACCGATGTAACTGAAATCACAGATGAGTTACTGGTAGAACTCATTGAAGAAGTTATTGTATATGATAACGATACTTTGGAGGTTAAATGGAAGTTTAAAGAAGAGTAATTGATATACAATTTTAAAGAAGAATAAAAGCCGATAAACTGCTTGTTTGACAGTAGTTTATCGGCTTTTTCTTGCGTGTTAAGAGATAGACTTGCTTATCGAATGGTGGTATAATAAATATCAAACTAAAGTGAGTAAGGAGAAAATAAGTATGGGACTTATGGTATATTCTTTGGATAATATTCCTACCGAAGCACAGCGAGATTATTTTGTATATCTTTTAGACTATGGGTGGGACGAACCTATAAGCAATATTTTAAATAGAAATTATAATGAAATGGCAAAAATTGCTGCTGAAAACAAAGCAGTAGTTATTAAGGGAACAGTTGCAGAGCATTTTCAAGATGAAGTATTGTCTTGGCATCATATAAATGGAGAAACAACTGATGATTTACTACCAGCACTGTTAATTACTAACAAGCACCCATACTATTTCAAACAATCTGACAATACGTTTCACTACAAATCAGATGAAAAGTTTAGCACTCATAGGAGTGGTGATATGAAAATGATACTTATTCCATTTAAGCAATCCTGCACCGATGATACGGATGTAATTCGCATTGTTCAATCTGTGTTTAATGATATTACGCAAGGTAAAGATTTAGCTAATTTTACGGTGTTAAAGAAGCAGAAAAAAGCAGTTGGACAAACAATAGTGGATTCCCTCATATTGCAACCTACCATTGGTGGGATAGGAGTTGACTTGAAACGATTTTTTAGAAAAGATTAAATCAAGTGGATATAAAATAGAAAAAAGAATTATTGTTTATAATTAGAAACAAGGCATAGTAGCTGATGAGGCTATTGTGCCTTGTTTTTTACCAATACTTATATTTCCTGAATAGGAAGTAGATTTTGTATAATTAACAAACAGATGAATTGAGTAAGTCAGTATATCTAAGTTTTCTGATGATTTTGAAGTTGTTAGAAGAAATTTTTTTGTTCTTACTTGACATCATCGT
>JAWXVD010000172.1:0-5871 GCA_044425705.1 Eubacteriales bacterium
AAAATCATTATTTTAAAAAATAGAAGATGAATATGATACCATTGTGGCTGATACTGCATATCATGAATATCTAAAAAATGATAAGCAAGTTCGCCCCATTGAAGAATTATGGGAGGAACTCGACTTATGATATATCATGTATATACAACCACTAGATTTGATAAAGAATTCAAGAAATTGGATCATTATACCAAACGTATGGTCAAATCATGGATTGAGAAAAACTTAGTCGGATGTGAAAACCCTCGTATACACGGAAAATCACTGACCGCTAATTTCAGCGGGCAATGGCGCTATCGAATTGGTGATTATCGTTTACTTTGCCTGATTGAAGATGACAAATTGATTATCACAGCATTAAACATTGGACATAGATGCGAAATATATAAACATTGAAATTTTTTCATTTCTTTTTATCTGCATATCTTCTTGCAAATTCTCTATAGTGGCAGTATAATTTATCTAATCTAGATTATACTAATCGTAATTATATAAATTATAGGAGGGAATCTTTATTATGTTTATAGGACGCGAACAAGAATTGAGTTTTCCCCATGCAACTGATCAAAAAACGCTTCTTGCTCTTGCTCTTCCCATTGTCCTGTATACAATTCGTAGTAATGACCTTGCTTTTTCAATAGTTGTCTATGATTCCCTTGCTCTATAATCTTTCCATTTTCCACTACTAATATAATATCAGCGTTTTTTACTGTAGATAAACGATGGGCAATGATAAAGCTAGTTCTGTTTTCCATCAAGTTGAAGGTCATAGAATTGATTAACTGCTCCGTATGGGTATCCACACTGCTAGTAGCTTCATCCATAACAAAAATCTTGCCATCTGCTAAAATTGCTCTTGCAATACTGACTAATTGCTTTTGTCCTGTGGAAAGTTTATCTCCACCTTGTCCCACTTCTGTCTGATACCCCTTGGGCAATTTTTTGATAAAGGTATGGGCTTGTGCTTTTTTTGCACTTTCTATCACTTCTTCCATGGTAGCATCCGCTTTTGCATAACGTATATTCTCTTCTATGGTGCCGCTAAATAAATGTGGTGCTTGCAATACATAGCTAAGATTATGCTGCAGCCACAACAAGCTTCGCTTTCTATAATCTACTCCATCAATTAAAATTTCACCACTAGTTGGTTCGAAAAATCGACAAACCAAGTTCACAAGGGTACTTTTTCCCGCTCCCGTATGCCCCACTATCGCCACTGTTGTTCCCGCTTTAATGGTTAGATTAAAATGTTCCAATACATATATTTCGCTATCTGGATATCGAAAAGATACGTCTTTAAATTCAATGTCGCCCTTTAACTCTTCCCAATTTTCTGTTTTCGCTTCATAAATACTACCATACTTTTGCATTACGTCTGCTGCATCTTGTACCAATGGTGCCGTAGCAAATAATTCATTGATACGTTCTACATTGGCTTGAGCTGAAATCACAAAACTGACTGATTTGATTGTCTGTTCGATAGGGTTAATCATAAGAAAGGCATAACTTACAAAAACTGCAAGCTCCCCCACTTGCAATTGTTGAGCAAACACAAGACTAGAACCGAATCCCAAAATAATAGCCACAATCACCCCATTAAAACACATGATTAAGGGATAAAAAATACTCTCTAATCCCTTATATTTCAGTCCTTCTTCTTTTAAACAATGATTTTTATCGCGAAACTCTCCAACAACCTTATCTTTAATATTTAATTCTTTGACAGTCCCTAGCCCCATAATATTTTCATTATAAGAGGCTGTCACTTCACTATTTCTTTCTCTCACCTTCCTGTTTTGCTTCAACATTTTCATTTGAAAATAATTCACGCAAACATACATGACTGGCACCACCATTGCCACCCCAATGGATAAGCGAACATTTAAAAGTAGCATATTGATAATGGCAAAACAAACATAGAAAATATTATAGGTTAAAGCCGCCATATGCCAAGAAAACACCATCCCCATTTTTTCCGTATCTGACATAATTCTCGCCATAATAGCACCCACTGGCGTATTGTTAAAATATTCTATGGAAAGCTCTTGTACATGATTAAATAAATGAAAACGAATATCTTTCTCAACTCCAATTTCCGTCTTCATAGCACTTTTAGAATAATAAACCGTCCCTATACATTGAATGAATGCAATTATTGTAAATCCAACAGCAAATCCCATCATACCTTCTGTAGTTTTGGGTTCAACAAAATTGGAGATGGCATATCCTGTTAAAACCGGATAAAGGGCTTGAATAAATGAAGTAAACACACTGCAAAACAAAAGTAACATAATCGTTTTTTTATAAGATGGCAAAAAGTGAATGATACTTTTCCATTGTTTCATATTTAATTTAAGGGGTAAATTTTCAATTTCTTGCATCGCCATATCCATCCTTTTCAAGTTTCGTCTTCTCTATAATCTCTTGTTGAATTCTCACAATACTTGCGTAAATCCCCCCTTGCATAGCCAATTCTTCGTGAGTTCCCTGTTCTACAATTCTTCCTTCATCTAAGACCAAAATTTTATCCGATTGCATCAAAGTATTAACACGCTGTGAAATAATAAAGGTTGTAATCTGATCCGTATGATGCTTTAATTGTGTACGGATATTACTATCTGTGATGGCATCCACCGCCGATAAACTATCATCAAAACAAAGAATCTTCGCTCCCGTATACAAGGTTCTTGCAATGGCAACTCTTTGCTTTTGTCCCCCAGATATGGTAACACCTTTTTCCCCGATGACGGTATCATATCCTTGTGTAAATTCCATGACTGCGTTATGAATACAAGCAACTTTACTAACCTGCTTCACTTTATCCATATCAATTTCCTTGGTAGCGATAGCAATATTTTCCGCAATGGTTCTACTAAATAAGAATGGCTCTTGCAATACCACCCCTAACTGATTTCTCAAAGAAGAAAGATTAATTTCCTGGATATCCACCCCATCTATGGTAATACGTCCGCTTTTTGGCTCATAAAATCTTGCTAACAAAGCAAGTATCACACTTTTTCCACTTCCCGAAGAACCCAGAAGCGCAACAGTTTCTCCATGCCCAATGGTAAAGGAAAGATCCTCTAATACTGGCACATCATCAAACTCAAAATATACATGTTCAAAAGCGATGTCTCCTTTAAAAGAAAAAGAAATTCCCGCTTCATCATCTTCATTATCAATCTCATAGATTTCATTGACACGTTCCAAGGCTACACTGGCTTTTCCCATATTGCTAACAATTCTTCCAATAGAAACAATAGGCCATGACAGCATACCATTATACACAGAAAAAGAGATAATATCCCCTGCCGAAATTTGTCCATTTACTGCCAAAACAGTCCCTACCAGCAACACCAATAAAGTCTGTAAAATAGGAAACAGTTCACAACTAGATTCGTACCATGCCAAAAAATTTCCTACTTTGATCCACAATCCTGAATACGTTTCATTGATCTTCGCAAATTCATCTCTTTCGTATTTTTGTTTTCCAAAAGCACGAACCACCCTTGGCGCCGATAAATTTTCTTGTACTCTAGACTGTAATCTTCCTTCTGCTTCATCTGCCAATAAAAATTTCTTTTGAATAAACCCATAAGTTACTACCGAATAAATAGAAATCAAAGGTACTGTTACAAAAGATACAAGCGCTAAAACTCCAGAAATAGAAAACATAAACCAATAGGCAATGATCAATTTAGAAATAACTCTCAGCAAATCCGTGGCTTCTACCGCAAAAGAAGTCACTTGATCAATATCTTTGGAGCACCTTTGCATAATGTCACCTGTTTGCACATTTTTAAAATACCCAAAGTATCCTCCTTGTAAACGCTCAAAGATACTTTGCCTCATGCGATACCCAATGCCTTCACTTAGATGTTTGGCACCCTTTAAACGCAAATGCTCACAACCTGCATTTAATAAAATAATCCCTAAAAAAACTAATACAATGACAGAAATATTTTCTCGAAAATACTCTCTTCCACCTAAGCATTCTATAAAATCCACCACAAGTTGTGGCAATTCAAAAGGATCCTCTCCTATAATACTATCTACTGTAACACCAATTAATTTAGGGCTTAAAAAATTAAAAAAAGAACCTAAGGTAATAAACACCATAGCCATAAGAAAATATCGCATGCTACCTCTACATTGCTCTTTCAAAAAAATTAAACTGTTTTTTTTCATCACTGACCATAATCTTTCTAACTCAAATTATTCTTTAATTGTTCCATAGAAGACATCCCTGTAACCACAATTCCATCTAATTCATTATCGGTAATATATGACAATGATAATGTTTCTGGTAATATCCCTGTTTCTTCACTTTTCTTTTTTAATTTTTCTAACCTATACAGATTTTCTTCGCATATAAAACTTTGCAATTTAGGTGATAAATTTTCCACACCATTTGCAATCGCCTTTACCATAAATCCCTTTGCCTGGGATGAAAACGCCATAACTGGTATTTTCAATTCTTGGTACATCGCATATTCTTCATCATTCATGCACACTAAGCTAGAATCTCCCAATAACTCCGGTGTCACAAGCGCGTAACTCCATTGAATTTGAGAAACTGTAATTTGAATTTTATTAGTTTTCTTTGCATATTCATTGGCCGCCTTGATTCTATTAGCCTTCCAGTTAGACGCACCAAAAGCCTTTATTTTTCCTGATTTTGCCAATTTATCCATAATGTCTATAATCTGTTCTACAGGTACCGATTCATCATCTCGATGCAAGAAATAAATATCAATATACGAAGTTCCTAAGCATGATAAACTCATTTCCAAATCAGCGTTGATTGCATCTTCATTCATTCTAGATATCGACATCGTCTCTATGCCTGGATGTCCACCTTTTGTAACAACAATAATATCCTCTCTATTCCCTCTAGCTTTCATCCAACTTCCCAATGTTTTTTCACTAGCCGATGCACCACCTGGCAACCAATCTGCATATACTCTTGCTGTATCAAATGTATTACCACCTACCGATACATAATAGTCCAACATTTCAAAAGATAATTCCTTTGGAATTGCGGATCCCATCATAGAAACTCCCAGTACTGTTTTTGCAACTTTAATGGATTCTTGATATCCTTTTATATTTGTATAGCGCATGTTGTATCCCCCTTTAGACATGATTAACTTAGCATCTTTCTTTATGTAAGTAGATGCATTTTGATGAAAATATTATTCCTCTAACGCTTTTAACAGCATCTCAAACATTTTCACATATAATTGTTTTGTTTTTTCTACAATATCCATAGCAATTGCTTGATTATAAGCATGGGCAACATTATTTCTAGAGCCAAGTGCTTCTAACCACAATTCTTCTTCATCAATGATACCTGCCTGATATGCCAGTTTAATAATCATTCTAGGAGATCCTGTTTTCGCTGTATCAAATCCATCATATTCTAATCGCTCTTTCATAGCTTTCCAACCTTGTTCGAAACATATTTCATAAAGAGCGACCATTCCCGTTAATACAATATTGTTATACGGTTCTTCATATTCATAGATCTCTTGCAAATTCTTGTATGACTTTTTAAAGTTATCAAGCTTTTTCATATAATATAGTCACCTCTTGCTCTTGAACCAAACAAAAGTACTTTTTCGATATTATTTTCTTTCGCCAATTGTATAATTTCATCCCATACACTAGTTTTTATACCATACTTTTTTATACTCATGCTAATACCTCATCCCTCTTTTCAAATAAAAGAAATCACCAAATCCTTCTTTTAGGAAGTATTTTATATATTTAGTGTAATACATATAAATATTGTTATCAAGTGTTTGCAGGGTAATATATTTGATCGCTACAAGAAGATTCCCATATATAACGGCAAATGAATAATACCAT
>JAWXVD010000173.1:0-5838 GCA_044425705.1 Eubacteriales bacterium
GAAGGAGAAAAGGCTGCAAGTGCATCGATGGTATCAGGTTTTGTTAAATTGTTATATCCTAATGGCTTGTTTGAGAAAGAAGATATCGAAGAAATTCTTTCATTCAGCTTAGAAATGCGACGTAGGGTAGAAGAACAGCTCAAAAAAATAGGTGGAATGGAATTCTATGATGTGAATTTCTCATATCTTGATAATGAAAACTTTGAGGAGCATTATGTTTCAGTACCAGAGCAAGGCGGTGGAAAACTTATTCCTGAAGGAATGGGAAATCATGGACAAGTATATACAGTATCACAAGGAAAATCCGGAATGATAGGTGTATACCGTCTTGAATCCCAGATGTTACATGGTAATGGTAAATTTGAGCGTACTGGACTTGGAAGCGATAGAGATGCAAAAGAAGCAACAAATACAGCCTTTAACTAATAGTAGTGCGGAAGATGCAGTATTTAAGGCTTTGGGAGTGAATAAAATATTTTTGAAGATTGGAGGTGTGATTTTTGGAAGTTGAAAGTTATTATATGGAATTACAAGCAGACGTTTCTGGAAGTATGAGTAAAATCGTTTTAGAAATGAGTTGTTCTGGGGAGTAGGTAGAGCTCTTGATATAATGGAAACAGGGGTGAATTTTACAGTTGTATTTGATTATGCTTGTGATGTTGAAATTCACATGGAGAACAAAACAGAATTTTACCAGTTGAAAACACATAAAACTAAAAAAAATTACACAATTCGATCTTTGACAAAAATAGAAAAAGAAAATTCTCAAGGTTCAATACTTGGAAAGCTGTACGTCCTGAATACAGGAAAAAATAAAAATGTGAAATTAGCAATTGTTACGAATGTATTATTTAGTGGTTTTACAGAATGTAAGGTTGGAGAAAATGTATTTACAGCGTTAACTGCTGAAAAATTGCAAAAGATAGAGGATTCCTTAAAAAGTGAATTAGGAATTGATTCGGTGGATCTGTCTAATACCTATTATGTTTTCACAAGAATGAATTTAGAGGAACCTGAGAATGAAATGATGGGGAAAATCATTAAAAGTTTCGTGGAAATAATGAAATGTGAACCAGATAAACCGAATGCACTGTATAGATTGATAAATGATGAAGTTCAAGAAAAAGCATGTTATGAATTACTGGTAAGCAGTTATGAAGAATTAGTTTCTAAAAAAGGAATAACTAGAATACAATTTGAACGAATGATGCAATGTCATGCTATCAATGAAAAGACAGGAATTAAACAGACAGAAGAGTATATTAATTCTTTGTCAGACATTCTTCAGAAGAAGAAATATAAAAAAGCATTAAGCAATATACTTGGTACTATGGCAAATTCAAAACCATTATTGAACCTAGAAAATGAGATATCAGAATATCTTATGACCTTAGAAGAAATAGAATCAATAGATAGTCTGTTGGATGATTTAAGTAATAGATTTCATGGACAGTTCCCAATAGAAATAACAAATGCAGAGAAAACAGTGTATTATCTGATAATAGCATTTAAGTTTGAGGAAGGAGTGTATGACGATGAAGGTGATGTTTAAAGAATTATTTCTTTTTGCACCAGAAGAAAAGAAAGCTCGTAAATTAACATTTAAGGAAGGTATAAATGTTATTACTTCTAGTCAAGAAAACGGTACAGATAGGGGGAAATCTGTAATTATGAGAAGTCTTTATTATACACTCGGTGCAGAAACTTTTTTCGATAAGAATTGGGATAAACAGTCCAAAGTAGTTATTCTTAAATTTCAGATAAACGATTTACAATATTACATATATCGTTCAGGGGAGCTATTTAAGTTTTTTGATCAAAATACGGAGCTTTTATTTACAACTGTACGAAGAAAAGAACTTGCAGAAAAATTACTAGACTATACGTTGTTTGCAGTTCACCTACCAGATCGTGAAAATAATAAGTTGGAGATAACGCCACCAGTGTTTAATTATTTGTTATTTTTCTTAGATCAGAATCATTATGATTGCAGTAAGTTTACATCATTTGATAAGTTGGGACAGTATGAAAAAATAAAGGATAATGTAATATATTATCATTTAGGTGCTTACAATGAAGGGTATTTTGAACTGGTAAAGAAAAAAGAAATTTTAGGTGATAAAATATCGGAAATTGAGCATAGAAATGCACTTCTTATGGAGATGAAGGCGGATATAGACAGTAAACTTGAGTGTGATTCTTATGCGGGAAATGTAGATTCCTTAAATAAAGAGATTGACATACATAAACGAGAATATACTACCGTCTTGCAGGAATTAAATATTTGTAAGAAAAAATTGATTAATCTTAGAAATGAGTTTTATGAGGTCGAACAATTATTAAAAGAAATAAGCAGTTCTGTGAAGAAAAACAAACAAAAGATAAAAAAAGTCAGAATGCACATCTGCCCAGAGTGTGGTTCAGAAATCCAAGATAGCGTATCAATAAAAAGTAAGTTGTATGTTTTTGATGATGACCTTATTTCTGTAAAGAATCAGATGCAGGCGCAATTAGCTGAAATACAGATTAGTATAGAAAAAGAGGAAGAAAAGTATAAAACATCACTCGATGCAATGAATTCATATCAAGAAAAAATGAAAATAAATACCAGTCAAGTAAGTAATGTATTAAGGTACAAAGGATTATGCGAGATTAGAGAAGGTATTGTTAGTGAACAGTGCGATAATAATGGATTGTATGATGAACAAAAATCAAAACTTGCAGCAGTTATTCTGATGCAATTTGTTATCCTGTGGTTTTTGATAGTCCTAATAATACAGAAACTGATAATGAAAAGAGAAAGACGCTTTTTCAATTTTTATTAGATGAGTTAAAGGAAGAATCACAGGCAATATTGTCAAGCATTGGGTTTGATAAAAATGATTTCAATATAGATGTTCCTGTTAATGTTATTGAACTTACAAATGAGAAGTATAATCTTCTCAACGATACTGATTATACTGAAAACAGTGAGTTACTTGAAAAACTTTGTGATGCAAAAAAATTAAATGAATGTGAATAAAGAGGGAGAACAGAATGAGCAAATATGATCCATTAGGAAAATATCTGAAGGATTCAAATAAAAAAATTGTGAAATTAAATTATGATGAAATAGAAAAAATATTATCCGACAAGCTGCCTAATACTTCATTTAAGAATAAGGCATGGTGGTCAAATAATGATCGCTCACATGTTCAAAGTGTGGCATGGTCAGATGCGGGGTACGCCGTGGATAAGATACAGCTAGGAGAGTATATTATGTTTGTAAAAACAAAACAGATATAGAATAAAGTTATGTTATTTATCAGAGACACCAAGAAAAGCTGTGTTACAATAGACAAGAATTTAATGGATAGGTAGTTGCCAAATATAAATAATGAGAACTTCAATGGTGAATATTAATGGAAATGGAAAGTGTAATTTTAGATGGATTAAGAAATCAATATAAACAAAAAATACATTTGAAAGATGGAAAAGAACTATTGATGTATTTGCATAATATGTTTCTGGTTACAGGGCGAGTAGATGTAATGTTCTGTAATTCTTTTTTACAGGAATCATTACAACTATTGATTAATGCGATTTTTTTGTATGAAGATGGTTTTTTTGATTGTGCATTTTATTCGGTGCGTCAAGCTGGTGAGGTGTTGAATACTATGCTTTATCTTGCAAATTGTGATAATGAAGAACTGAGTAAGTGGAACAATAAAGAAAGATTTCCGATGGATGGAAAAGTAAGAGAACAATTACAAAAGTTGGATTACGGATATAAGGAAATTAGTGACTTGCTCAAGTTTTATTTTGATTATTATAGAAAATTAATCAAGAGTACACATAAGATTATACATAAACAAGGGGTAGACACGTTTTATTCTGATTCATTTAATGAAAAAAATAGAGTTGAACGTGAAAAGTTATTTATAGAGTCTTTGAAATATACAATTGGAATTGAAATAATTATTTTTATGATTTTAGATCCAATTTCTTTAGTTATGGCGGACGAGGAACTTGCAATGAAATTTTATTATAATCCAATGACAGAGGCTATTGATGCTGATTATTTTAAGAAATATCTTGGACTAACGGATGTAATAGATAAAATTAAGAGTTCTCATTTTTACAAGGATTTTGCAGAGCAATTTGAATCAAATGAAGAGATGAATATTGCAACATATTCTGTTATAAAAGATAATGCATGGGATATTGCAGCACTTGATGATATCGAAAACCAGATACATTTGTTAAATACATATGAGAAATATATGTTTCGTATACTGAAGGCTGGAATAAGGGTAACAAAATTCTATTATATGCAAGGGTGGGATTGGTATTTTACAACATATAAAAGTAGATTTCTGTATAGTGGATATAGTAGTGCAGAATTAAAACCATATAAAGATAAAAAGGGAGAATTTAATCAGGCGTTTGGTCAGAAATATATAAGTACAATCAAAATGTATGATGATAATTTAATGCTTGAACATGATGATAAATTATCAGAACAAGAAATTATTACTATCAAACAGATCGAGAAAGAAATAAATAACGAATATGAAAAGGTACAACCAATACTACAATAATAGGTAATATAATATGCAAAGAATTTACGGACAAGAACAAAACAAAATATACTTTTAGGGAGAAATTATTTCTATTCAGCCACGTTCAAATGTATGGAGATATCTCGTGGATAATCGTACTCACTCTCTAACTGGATATGAAGAAAAGCAAGCGAAGAAAAACAGCAGAAAATATGGATGAAATTAGAAAATATCTAGCAAAAAATGGAGAGTGCAAGACAAAAGATATTGCAGAATATATAAACTTAAGTATTCCACGAACGAGAGCCATCATTGCCGAAATGGATGATGTTGTACCAAGCGATACAACCACCAACAGAGTATATTCTTTGCAAAAATAATTAAGTGAATGTCTCTAAAATGTCTACATTTACAGTCAAAACACACGGGATGAGGTGGAATAATTAGAAAAACCATACCATATATGGTGATGAAAAGATTATATGTATACAACATACAGTTGGAAGTGTTGAATTCGAGTAGAATACAAAAACCTCGCAAAGCCTTGAGATATAAGGACTTGCGAGGTTTATTTTTTGTTGGTGATATTAAATTGATATTAAAAGTTACTTTCACCACTGTATTTGTAAGTGGTTCGTATCCGATGAATAATATAACGCCTAGACTTTCCCTATTGTTATATTTATAAAAAACTTAAACAGACAACGTTGGATGATTTTCCACCGTCATTGTTTCTACATCAATTAATCCTGAACATTGCTCTTTTATAAATTCACTCCATGGTAGCACCTGCCACAGAGGCATGAAAAAGAGAGGCCTTTCTCCCAATTGCGTAGGACTTGACCATTCGCTCGGTGGTGTTATTGGAAAGTTCACAACGACCGCCTTGCTGATATGTGCGTAAACTATCCCTGTGATTTTGGGTATAGTTTATAGCTTTTTCTAATTTACTTCCTTTGGTAGGATTTAAAGAATCAATCCAGGTTAAAAAACCATTCCAAACAGGAATTGCTTGTGCTAATCTATTGGCTTATCTTTCGTCAGAAGATAAACATTTCCATTCTCTTTCTAAAATGAAGAAGCACCAGTAGCAAAACCATGGCAACCAACAACACCAGATGAAGTTCGTAGATTTGCAATGGCAGAAAAAGCAGATCCAGTTGTTGCGTTAACAGCAAGCAATGCTTACCCAGTAACAGTAAAAAATGCTGTACAAGGAACACTTTGTGTAGCTGTTATGGAACTTTATATGGGTGAAGGATATACATTAGGAAGAACATATGATATTATGCCAAAT
>JAWXVD010000174.1:0-5703 GCA_044425705.1 Eubacteriales bacterium
TAGCTTTCCTACTCAACCAAAGATTGAAAGCATTTTACAACGAATTGTACCATTCTCAACTTTTATCGGTGGCTTTCCATTTGCTTCCACAGGTTTTAATGATGGAGCAGGATATTATTTTGCACAGGACGCTGCTGGTAGCTTAGTAATCGTGGATCCTTGGAAACGTGGCAACGATAGAACCAATACCAATTTCGTTATTATGGGAAACTCTGGTACAGGTAAATCAACAGCCATTAAACATATTTTGCAATCAGAATATATGAAAGGTACTAAAATTCTTGTAATCGATCCCGAATCTGAGTACAAAGATTTATGTAGAAATTTAGATGGTGACTTAATTAACGCAGTTGGTGGCTCTACGGGAATGATTAACCCATTGCAGGTTCGTCCATCACCTCGTGATGATGAAGAAGAACGAGAGGAAAGACTATATAAAGACGAGGGTTACGGTCTTAACGATTTAGCACTACACATGAAAAATCTTGAGATTTTCTTTAATCTTTATATTCCGTCCATTACAGATATGCAAAGAGCAGTGCTGAAGAAATGCCTTGTAGAACTATACGAAAAGTTTGGTATCACTTGGCAAACAGATGTTTCAATGTTTGAGCCTAGTGCATTTCCAATTTTCAAAGACTTGTACGACTTGGTGGAAGATAAAGCAGCGACAGAACAAGATAGACAGGTCTATGCTGAACTTGCCATGCTACTAACGGATATTGCAACTGGTTCTGATAGTTTCTTATGGAATGGACATAGTACCATTAACCCAAACACAAACTTTATTTGCCTTGATACCCATGAATTACAAGAAACAAGCGATCATATCAAGCGAACACAGTATTTTAATATCTTAACTTATTGTTGGGAGCAAATGAGTAGAAATCGTGAGGAACGAGTGCTTTTAATCTGTGATGAAGCCTATTTAATGATTGACCAGAAAGTACCACAATCTCTTGTCTATTTAAGAAATGTTATGAAACGAGCTAGAAAATACGAGGGCGCATTGGCGATTATTTCTCATAGCGTTATTGATTTTTTGAGTGAAAGCATTAAACAGTATGGGCAGGCACTTCTTGATGTACCTTGCTATAAAATTCTACTTGGTACTGATGGTCCCAATCTGAAAGAAACAGCGAAACTATATGATTTAACGGAAGCAGAGCAGGAACTCCTATTAGCAAGAAAACGAGGTCATGCACTCTTTATGGTTGGAGCAAAACGACTTCATATCACTTTTGAAATTCCAGAGTACAAGATGAAATATATGGGTAGTGCAGGTGGGAGATAACAGCACTGCTTTATACTTGGGATATTATTGGAATTTAGAGCATAATAAAGGCTCAAACTAAGCAGTAAAGCTTGTGTTTGAGCCTTTTGTTTCACTATTTTATACATGGTATGGTGCAATATGCTCTGATTTGGACTCGAATTCTTTGATAACAGATATTTTGTGATCAGGTGTAAATTCAATCAAAGAAACGCCATCAAAACGATGAACAACATCACCTTGTTGCTCTTTGAAAAACCATTCCACAACACTTACCTCATCTGCATGAATGATACGTTTAATCGTCCACTCAAGAACAATTTGTTTTTTGAGCATATCATCTATCCATAGGTAAATTTCATTTAAGTCAAAATATTCTGGTCCATAACATTCGCTATAATAGATGTTTTCATCAAAAATGTCATGCAAATTTGAAAAATCACGCGCAACCCACATATTAAAGTACCTGCTAGTAATTTGCTCTTTTGTCTGATTTGTCATGTGAATTATCCTTTCTCGTTTGAATTAAAAATTTTCATTGGTATGAGTTTCATTAGTTTTTTTGCCTTTGCAATATCAAAAGTTTCATCAGTTGATAAAATGTCCACAAAAGGCATTTTAAATCCTGCTTTGATGCCAGTTTGAACAAATCCGTTTCGTTGATAAAATGCAAGTCGTTTGACACGCTGTTCATAATTGATGGCAGACGTATCGTCCATAGTTTCAATAAACAAGGTTATGGATTTATGGGGATATTTTTCAAATAATATTTGCAGTAGTTTTGTACCATATCCTTTAGAGTGTAGCTTATCATTCACTGCAATATAGAACACAAACAGTGTATCCGTTGTTTCTATTGTAAATAGCACACCTACAAACAGATCACCGTCATAATATGCTTTAAATTCATACTTTTTAAACTGAGTAAGCAAATTTATAAACCATAGTGGCATAAGTTCATCTTTTGGAAATACTCTACCCATAAATGCCTTGACTTCATTATAATTAGAGAGCTTTTTGGTCACGTTTTTTTCAGTAAGCTGTTTTTGAACTTTTTGATACACCATAACTAGCTCGCCCATTGGATCTACCTGACCTGTGAAAGTAAACCCTAGTGTTTCATAAAGGGAAATAGCAGAAAAATTGTCATCATGAACAGACAGGTAAATTTCATTTTTATTATAATCTTCAAGAAGTTTTTTCATAACGAGGAGCATCGCCATTTTGCCATAACCTTTGCCTTGGTACTGTGCATCAATCATAAATCGGTCAAGCCAAAGTTTGGTATCGCTTATATATGCTACATCACCTAATCCGTGCATTGCAAAACCGATTAGGGTATCTTCAGTATAAATTCCATAAAAGTTCCATTCCATGTCATAAGCATTTGTTTTTGCATCTTGAAGGCATCTTTTTGAAGTTTCAATAAATCCTGCCTGCGACTCGGATACTGACAAACTTAAAATTTGCTCCCAATTATTTTTATCTAACTGTTTGATTTCTAGGGATATATCTTTAAAATCCATAATGAAGTTTTCCTCTCTTAAAATAGTAAACCGACAGCATACAAGCCAGAAGTTCTGCTAGAGGTACTGCAAGCCATACACCATTTACGTGTAAGAAATATGGCAAAATCACCAGTGAGCCTACTAAAAATATTAGTGTTCTAGTTAGTGATAAAATCGCTGATACCTTGCCATTGGAAAGAGCTGTAAACATTGCTGACATAAAGACATTGATACCCATAAATAGATAGGCTATGGAGAAAATTTTCAGTCCGTTCACTGCCATTTCAAAGGTTTCGCTGGATCTACTTATAAAAATAGCAATCGCAAATTCACCGAATAATAACGAAAATACAATGACAAAAGCTGATACAATAGCAGTAAATTTGAAGCTAATGCGTAATACATTTTTAAGACCATTCGTATCATTTGCACCATATTTATAACTGATAATCGGCGCAACACCCATTGCATATCCAAAATAAATGGCAGTTTGTAGCATTTGAATGTACAAAATAACGCTGATAGAGGCTACCCCAGATTTTCCTACAAGTTCTAATAAAATAATATTGAAAAGGAGTGTAGTAACTGCTGTGGAAAGCTGACTGACAAGTTCGCTCATTCCATTAAACATACTTTGAAATAATACTTTTGTCTTTAAAATTGGTTTCTCAAAATACAGCGTGCCTTTTCGATAAAAAGCAAAATATACAAGACCGAAAATTGCAGGTACGCAGTTGCCAATGCCAGTTGCAAGACCAGCACCACTAATGCCAAGGTTTAGCATATTGGGAGCGATAAACACATAATCGAGTACAATGTTTGTCATTCCACCCAAGAAACAAATGCCAAAACCCAATATTGGTTTGCCTGCAAGGACTAAAAATGATTGCACAAACACTTGCAAGAAAAAAGCTATGCTAAAGTATGATAGAGAGATTAAATAATCCATTGTATAGTGATATAATTCGTCATTCGCCCCTAGAAGTCTTACAATTTCATCTGGAAAACTTAAAAATATGGTGGTTAAAATCACACCTAAAATGGTTGCAACAATATATAGTATGCTCAAAAAAGAACGTGCTTCATGGGACTTGCCTTCGCCCATCAATCTACCCATGACAGCAGTACCACCAGTGGCAAACATCAGTCCGATGGCAAGTATGATGCTGATAATCGGCATTACAATATTGATGGCAGATAGGGCATCTTCGCCTACTAAATTTGCTACAAACAGTCCGTCAATAATGGTGTAAGTTGACATAAAAATCATCATTAAAATGGTTGGAAAAACATAGTTCATTAAAGATTTTGCATTAAAATCTTTTGCTAGGATATTCATTTTGCACCTCTTTGTTAGTCATCTTTCTTGGTTTCTTGTAATATGATTTCGCAGATTTTATCCGTTATTTCACAAAATAGCGCAATCTGCTCATTGCTATATTCTTTAGATAATCTATTTACAATGTCATCATTTGTTTTGTCAGTAATTTCATAGTATTTTTTTGATTTACCTTCTCGATTTGTAAAAAGTTTATATACTCGTTTGTCGGTTGTGCTTTGCACTTTGTAGATATATCCCTTTTTTTCAAGCTCGTTGATTTTCAGCGTTACAGATGGTCTGGACACATAAAGCATATCAGCGATATTGCTTGCAGTATATTCGCCAGAATGAGCTTCGATAATATTTAGATATAAAATATCGTTATAGGTAAGACTTTTGTCTGAAGTGCCATTGTTAAGTAGTCGAAGTTCAGCAACAGCACTGTCGTGAAATGTTTTGTCTAGTGCGAGTTTTACTTTATTATTCATAATTACCTCCAATATAGTTATTATTACCTAATTATTATAGCTTAACTATATTAAGCTGTCAAGGGATAAAATATTAATAAGGTTTAAAGTGATTTTATATACGCAAGTAGTTTTTTGGGAATTATAATAATGTAACACGAAATTAAATACTACATGACACGAAATCTAGCTTCATTCACAAACTGTATAGAATGTTGTACAATCTAAGGAGAGAACAGCTTATAAAAGCAGGAGGTATAAATATGTTGTCATTTGAACAGGTTTTAGATGTATTTGCTGATTACATTTATGAAGATACCGAATGTGAAATTTTCGTATCAAGATATGGCTATACAGTAATGTTGTGGGATGAGAGAGGAAAGGAGTGGTCGTCTGTAGAACATTGTACAACACCAATAGAATTAAAAAATGAATTACTAAAAAGTTACGAGGCGTTCATAGATTGGCAACTAACGAAACATCGAGATACACAAGAAGAAAAGGACAAAAGAGGTATTGAGCTTGCAATAGAAAGAAGATTGAAACAATTTGAAAAATATCAAACAGTTGATTCCTAGTATGATTTATTTAATGTAGCTGTGACATTTCTCTAATCATTCCCAAAGGGATATAATTCCTGTAAAATTAATGTATGATATTTAATAGGAAAGAGGAATGTATATGCTGACATTTGAGCAGGTTTTGGAAGTTTTTAACGAATATATAAATGAAGATGAGGATTGTCAAGTTGTTATTACAAAACAAGGATATACTGTCATGATGTGGGATTGCTGCATGATGGATTGGATATTTGTGACATACTGTGGTACACCAGTTAAATTAAGAAACACTATGATGAACAATTTTTATCACTTTTGGGAATGGAAATACACAAGTGGAGAACGAGATCTTACCAAAGATGAAAAGAAGAAATTGAAAAATAGATGTGAAGAACTTAAAATAATGTGCAAGAAAAAAGTAGCGATGTAGATTTTCATACATCGCTACTTTTGTTGTTGCGTAAAATAATTTTTTGCTTACAGCACGTATTGTTTTTTGAATTGCTAAAGGGTGTGCTCATAATCCTAATAATTGTTTTTTCTTAGCTTCAAATTCTTCTTGAGAAATAATTCC
>JAWXVD010000032.1:0-29764 GCA_044425705.1 Eubacteriales bacterium
GAAGATACCATTATGACAAAAGAAGAAATCGCCATAGAATTTAGTGAAGATGTTGCGCTGTTAGTAGATGGTGTTACAAAATTACAACATTTGCATCTTGCAGATGGTCATGATGGAAAATCAGCAGATAAAACGGAAATGCAAGCAGAAAATTTACGTAAAATGTTTTTGGCTATGGCGAAAGATATTCGTGTTATCTTGATTAAATTGGCAGATAGACTTCATAATATGAGAACATTAAAGCATATGCCACCTGAAAAACAGCAACGAATTGCAAGAGAAACACAAGAAATCTATTCTCCTATTGCAGAGAGACTTGGAATTTCTAAAATCAAAGTTGAACTGGATGATTTGTCTTTGAAATATTTAGAGCCAGACGTATATTATGATTTGGTAAATAAGATCGCTATTAGAAAAAGCGTGAGAGAAGAGTACATTCAAAATATTGTGGATGAAGTATCGGAACATGTGTCGAAAGTAGGAATCAAAGCGCAAATTGATGGACGTATTAAGCATTTCTTTAGTATTTACAAGAAGATGAAAAATTATGATAAAACCATCGATCAAATATATGATTTGTTTGCAGTGCGTATTATCGTAGATAGTGTGAAAGATTGTTATGCAGCCTTAGGTGTGATTCATGAAATGTACAAACCTATTCCGGGTAGATTTAAAGATTATATAGCTATGCCAAAATCGAATATGTACCAATCCTTGCATACTACCTTAATTGGTACTACTGGATTACCATTTGAAATTCAAATTCGTACCTTTGAGATGCATAAGGCGGCAGAATTTGGTATTGCGGCTCATTGGAAATATAAAGAAGCGGCAGATGGTAAAAAAGTGGAAGGACAAGAAGTTGAAAAGCTTGTTTGGTTGCGCCAAATTTTAGAGTGGCAAACAGATTTATCCGATAATAAGGAATTTATGAATTTGTTAAAGAGCGACTTAGATCTCTTTTCAGATAGTGTATACTGTTTCACTCCTAGAGGAGAAGTGAAAAATTTACCGGCAGGAAGCACACCGATAGATTTCGCTTATGCAATCCATAGTGCTGTTGGAAATCGAATGATCGGTGCGAGAGTTAACGATAAACTTGTGACCATTGATTATCAAATTAATAATGGTGACTGTATTGAAATTATTACTTCACAAAACTCAAAAGGACCTAGTCGCGATTGGTTGAGTGTAGTACGCAGTACACAAGCAAAAAATAAAATTAATCAGTGGTTTAAAGCAGAATTTAAAGATGATAACATTGTTCGTGGTAAAGAGATGTTGAACGCTTACTGTAAAGCGAAAACCATTAACATTAGTGATATTATGAAACCAGAATATATGGATAATATCATGAAAAAATATGGATTCAAGGATTGGGATTCCGTTTTTGCGGCAATTGGACACGGTGGGTTAAAAGAAGGTCAGATTGTCAATAAAATGAATGAAATGTATGAACGTGATAACAAAAAAATTCTGACAAATGAAGAAGTATTGGCAAGTATTGCGGAATCAAATCAAGCAAAACCATTAAAAACCAAGGCACAAGGCGGTATTACTGTAAAAGGTATTCACGATGTGGCAGTTCGTTTCTCAAAATGTTGCAGTCCAGTACCTGGAGATGAAATTGTTGGATTTGTTACAAGAGGTCGTGGTGTTTCTATTCATAGAACAGATTGTGTGAATGTGGTAAATATGTCTGATTTCGATAGAGCTAGATTGATTGATGCAGATTGGCAACAAGGTGAATCGAAAACAGTAACTGAAAAATATTTCACAGAGCTTACAATTTATGCAAATAATAGACATGGCTTATTAGTAGATATTACAAAAGTATTTACGGGTCAAGGAATTGATATCAATTCCTTAAATACAAGAACAAGTAAACAAGGGATTGCATCACTTTCTATCACATTTGAAATTAGTGGAAGAGATGAGTTGAATACAATTATTGGTAAATTGAGAACGGTAACTAGTGTATTAGATATAGAAAGAACATCTAGCTAGAAGGGCGGTAAGAATGGCAAAGATAAAAGTAGGACATTTTGTAATAGGATCAGTACAAACCAATTGCTATTTTGTATATGATGAAGATACCAAGGATGCGATTGTTGTAGACCCAGCTGATCAAGGAGAAGAAATATATAAGACCTTGTTAAAAAATGGATTTCAGGTTGCTGCAATCTTTTTGACACATGGACATTTTGATCATATTTTAGGCTGCCAGACACTTAGAAAGGCAGCAGGTGTAAAGGTTTATGCCAGTGCAGCAGAAAAAGAAATTTGTGAAGATACTGCAAAAAACCTTTCTGCTAGTGTAGGATACGGTTGTACCATTAAAGCGAATCATTACCTACAAGATGGAGAAGAAATTACAGTTGCAGGCATGACATGTAAAATGATTTTAACACCAGGTCATACTTCTGGTAGTTGCTGTTATTATTTTGAAGAAGCAGGTGTTTTAATCAGCGGTGATACATTGTTTGAAGGTTCTGTAGGTAGAACAGATTTTCCGACAGGTAGTATGGGTACATTAGTACGTTCTATCAAAGAAAAATTAATGGTATTGCCTGAAAATGTAGTAGTTTATCCAGGACATGGAAATACAACTACAATAGGAGAGGAAAAGAATAGCAATCCATTTATATAAAATGGGCGATATATAAAGTGACAGTTCAGTTATATAAATGCATGGCTACGCTATTCATGTGAATGGAGAAGGAATGTTAGTAGTAAAATTAAATAAATCCCAATTTGAATATGATATTCATTCATTAGTAAAGGCATTTTATCCAGAACAGGATGTGAAAGTTTTTCTACAAGGAGAGAAAGATTTTCTATCTTCGGATAATATGCCTGAAATTTTTGTGGATTTTCAGGATAAGCAGATTGATTTTCAGATAAAATCAAAGAAGTTAGATCGGATTTTTTCTAAACAGCAAGGAAAGACAATAATTGCAGAAAAAGATGAGAGTAATAGCAGTGATGAGGATTATCGGTATCCTGTTATTGAAGATAGTATGCAATTAGAAGAACCAGATAATAGACCAGTTGTAAAAAATCAATTAAAACAGTTGATTTATACGACATTGTCTAGGTATACAGGAACAATCTTGCCATGGGGCACACTGACGGGGATTCGCCCAACTAAGATTGCCTATGGTCTTTTGGACCAAGGGAAAAATGAAGAAGAAACATTGCAGCACTTGCAAGATACGTATTATATCAGTGATGAAAAAGGAAAGTTGAGTATTGATATAGCAAAGAGAGAAAAACAAATTTTAAGCCCTATCAATTATGAAAATGGTTATAGCTTATATATTGGGATTCCTTTTTGTCCTACAACTTGCTTATATTGTTCTTTTACATCTTATCCTATTGGATTGTATCAGAAAAAAGTAGCTGCCTATTTGCAAGCTATGGAAAAAGAAATTGATTATGTGAAAGAAGCATTTCAAGGAAAAATTTTAGATAGTGTATATATAGGAGGTGGAACTCCTACGACCTTAGAACCTGAGGAATTATCTTGGTTGTTACATAAGATTAAGACCAGTTTTGATTTTTCAACAGTAAAAGAATTTACAGTAGAAGCAGGTCGTGCAGACAGTATCACCAGAGAAAAGTTAGAAACCTTGTATCGATATGGTGTTACTAGAATCTCTGTGAATCCACAAACAATGAAAGATGAAACCTTAAAGATTATTGGCAGACGTCACACTGTTGCGCAAGCTAAAGAAGCATTTTTACTAGCTAGAGAAGTTGGTTTCACCAATATTAATATGGATTTGATTTTAGGCTTACCAGGAGAAAACGAGGAAGATGTACGTCACACCATAGAAGAAGTGGTTGCCTTAGCACCGGACAGCTTGACAGTCCACTCGCTAGCAATTAAGAGAGCTTCTAAATTGAATCAATGGATTCAAACAAATGGCATCGAAACCTTGCATAATACTGATAGCACTATGGAAATTGCAGCAAGTGGTGCCAAAAAACTTGGTATGGAACCTTATTATTTATATCGTCAAAAAAATATGTCGGGAAATTTAGAAAATGTAGGATATGCAACAGAAGGTAAGTTTGGTATTTATAATATTCTGATTATGGAAGAAAAGCAAACCATTGTAGCCATTGGTGCTGGAACCATCACGAAGAGAGTTGATAGAGATGGAAGAATCGAGCGATGTGATTCCATCAAGGATGTGGATCTATATATTGAAAAGATTGATGAAATGATTGAGAGAAAGAAAAAATTATTTGACTTGAAAAATATGTCTTTTTAAGGTAGAGTATTGCATAGGTCACACTAGGAAATATTCTCAGTCAACATACAATGAATCAGAGAGTGAAATAAAAGTTAGACAACGAGAAAGGCAAGGGATTGAACATGGCATTAGGCAAGAAGCCAGTCACAGGTATGAAAGATATTTTACCTGCTGAAATGGAAATTAGAGATTATGTAATTGGAGTGATTAAGGAAACTTATCGACAATTTGGTTTTACGTCAATTGAAACTCCATGTGTAGAAAATATAAAAAATTTAAGCAATAAACAAGGTGGAGAAAATGAGAAATTGATTTTCAAAATCTTAAAACGTGGTGAAAAATTAAAATTAGAAGCAGCAAAAGAGGAAAATGATGTGGTAGATGGTGGACTTCGTTATGATTTGACAGTACCTCTTGTACGTTTTTATGCCAATAATAGTGGGAATTTACCAACACCATTTAAGGCATTGCAAATCGGTCCAGTATGGCGTGCCGATCGACCTCAAAGAGGAAGATATCGCCAATTCTATCAATGTGATATTGATATCTTGGGAGAACCTACTAATTTAGCTGAGATCGAATTGATTATGGCTACAACAACAACTCTCGATAAATTAGGATTTAAAGGATTTGAAATTCGTATCAATGAAAGAAAAATATTAAAGGCAATGGCATCTTATAGTGGTTTTGAAGAAGCTGATTATGATACTGTCTTTATTATTTTAGATAAAATGGATAAAATTGGAGCAGATGGTGTAGCAAAGGAATTAGTGGAAAACGGATTTTCACAGGATTCTGCTGATAAATATTTGGCTTTATTTGAAGGCATAAAACAAGCAGATAATGGTTTAGATTATTTGGCTACTACATTAGAAGGTTTCTTAGATATAGAAACAAAAAATAATTTACAAGAAATTATCACTAGTGTAGAGGCAACTAAGAATGCAAGTTTTGAAATCGTATTTGATCCAACATTAGTACGCGGTATGTCTTATTATACAGGAACAATTTTTGAAATTGCTATCCCAGAATTTGGTGGTAGCTGTGGTGGCGGTGGTCGCTATGATAAAATGGTTGGTAAATTTACAGGACAAGATACACCTGCTTGTGGATTTTCTATCGGATTCGAAAGAATTGTATTATTATTATTGGAAAATGGGTTTGAAATTCCAAATGCGAAACAAAAAACAGCATTTTTAATTGAAAAGGGAATTTCTACAGAACGTCTTTGTGAGGTAATGGCAGAGGCGCAAGTTGCAAGAGCCAACGGAGAGAGAATCTTAGTTGCGCGCATGAATAAGAATAAAAAGTTCCAAAAAGAGCAACTGAATAAAGAAGGTTACACAACATTTAAAGAATTTTATAAAGAAACATTGAAGTAAAGAGTAGATAGGAGAAAGAAAATGGCCGAAACAATGAAAGGTTTAAAGAGATCTCATAGATGTGGAGAATTGTCTGTTGCCAATGTAGGAGAAACAGTTACTGTTATGGGATGGGTGCAAAAACAACGTAATAAAGGCGGTATTATTTTTGTTGATTTGCGTGATAGAAGTGGTTTATTACAGATTATTTTTGAAGAAAGCGATATTTTGACAGAAGGATTTGAAAAAGCAAGTCACTTGAGAAGTGAGTTTGTAGTGGCAATTGTTGGTACAGTGGAAGCAAGAAGTGGTGCGGTAAATGAAAATCTTGCAACGGGAGCGATTGAAATTCGCGCCAAAGAGCTTCGTATTTTATCAGAAGCAGAAACACCACCATTTCCAATTGAAGCAGAATCAAAAACAAAAGAAGAATTACGTTTGAAATATAGATATTTAGATTTAAGAAGAAGTGATTTGCAAGAAAAGATTGTTCTTAGAAGTAAAATTGCAGCAGGAATTCGTTCTTTCTTAACAGAAGAAGGATTTTTAGAAATTGAAACTCCAATTTTAAATAAATCTACACCAGAAGGAGCCAGAGATTATCTTGTACCTAGTCGTGTGCATCCAGGGACATTTTATGCTTTGCCACAATCACCACAAATCTTCAAACAATTATTAATGTGTTCAGGATATGATAGATATTTCCAAATTGCAAAATGTTTCCGTGATGAAGATTTACGTGCAGATAGACAACCAGAGTTTACACAAGTGGATATGGAATTATCTTTTGTAGAAGTAGATGATGTCATTGAAGTGAATGAAAGATTGATTCAATCTGTTTGTAAAGAAGCAATTGGACTTGATGTAACCTTGCCAATTCCAAGAATGACTTGGATTGATGCTATGAATCGTTATGGTTCAGATAAACCAGATACTCGTTTTGAAATGGAATTAACAGATGTTTCAGAAGTGGTAGCAAAGTGTGGATTCAGTGTGTTTACAGGAGCTTTAGCAAATGGCGGTTCTGTCAAAGGAATCAATGCGAAAGGGCAAGCAACTATGCCACGTAAGAAAATTGATGCCCTTGTAGAATTTGCAAAAGGATATGGAGCAAAAGGATTGGCTTACTTAGCAGTGAATGAAGATGGAAGCTTTAAATCATCATTTGCAAAATTCATGACAGAAGAAGAATTAAAAGCATTAGTAGATGCTATGGGTGCAACAGCAGGAGATTTATTACTCTTTGCAGCAGATAAAACAAGCATAGTTTGGAATGTATTAGGTGCACTTAGATTAGAAGTTGCAAAACAAATGAGTATCATAGACAATACAAAATTCAATTTCCTTTGGGTAACAGAATTCCCACTTCTTGAATGGGATGAAGAAGCAGGAAGATTTAGTGCAATGCATCATCCATTTACAATGCCTATGGATGAAGATTTAGAATTACTTGATACAGATCCAGGCAAAGTACGTGCAAAAGCATATGATATCGTATTAAATGGTACAGAACTTGGTGGTGGTAGCGTGCGTATCTTCCAAAATGACATTCAAGAAAAAATGTTTGCAGTTCTCGGATTTACAATGGAACAAGCATACGAACAATTTGGATTCTTATTAAATGCATTCAAATATGGTGTTCCACCACATGCAGGACTTGCTTATGGATTAGATAGACTTGTTATGCTATTAGTAGGGGCAGATAATATCCGTGAAGTAATTGCCTTCCCTAAAATCAAGGATGCTTCTTGTCTCATGACAGATGCACCTAATGTAGTAGATGAAAAACAATTAGAAGAACTAGCCATTGCACTTCGAGAAGTGCAAGAATAGACTTTTTAAGGGTGAAAATACATTTGCACTATTGTAATGTAGACCAAAATTGGGTGATATGGTCTGTTTGATTTATGATGTGGGTTTTATCGTTGAACCAAAAATTACCTTCTGCTAGGGTGATGGCAGAGGGGTTATTCACATCTGTTCGGACTGGCCAGGTGCCTTCAAGGAGGTAAGGGGTGAGTCCTTTTCCTGTGCCATCGGTTTCGCCTAACAGCCAACGGATAAATAATTTGGCACTATTTACATTTTTAGAACCGCCGGCGATGGAAATGGTGTTAGAGGCATAAACGCCGTCACAAGGATTGGCACCGTAGGCTACAGCTACAGATAATCCTAGTTCATTTCTTCGTATTTTGCTAGATATCATAAAACCTACAGGAGGATTTTCCTGAGTACTAGCGATTACTTCTACAATTTCATTAGAGCTAGTTGTGAAATGAAGACCATTGGCAACTAATCTTTCAAAAAAAATTTCTCCAGCACTAGAATTTTCAGGTACATTTAATTCTTCGCCATAGTATGCAAAATAAGCACTTTCCATAGCAGTACTGTTTGAAATGATGCTATGCACTAGAGCATAAGAAGGATGTGAGCGGAGAGGACTGTTCATGTATACGTTACCATACCATTTAGGCTCGGTTAGTTCCCACCAATTAGTAATAGGTGGTATATCATAGACCGAGGAATTATAAAATAGTTGTTCTGCTTCGCCTACAAAACTAAGTAATTCTGTGTTTGCTTCAGGAAACATAAAGGGTTCTATGTCATAAGGAACATATTTGTAAATAATATTTTTTGGTAATAAATCATTGGTAAGACTGCCATTATCATCAGAACAAATAACAATATCGCAAATTGTTTCATTGTTTTCATGGGCGTCTAGTAAAGTTTCTACTAAATCATAAGCTCTTGTATCATAAACTTCTACAGTAAGGCCAGGATATTGAGTTTCAAAAGATTCTTTTACATCATAAATCCGCGTGGTTGTACTGTAAACAATTAAAGTATCTTCTAATAATGCCTGTTTATATAAGTCTAGGGGTGTTTCTTGTGCATTTAAATTTGCAGTTTCTTCCCATTGTTTCATAGATGAATCTATGGTGTTTGGTTGACATCCAATGAGAATGGATGTTAGTAATAAAGTGCATAACAGCGGGTACAAATGTTTCATAATAATACTTCTCCTTTATTAAGTTCAGCAATTTGTGTGCATAAAACTGTAATTTTCAGCCTGTGGCTGATTACCATCGTTCTAAATTTATTTGTATTGCTGTACAAGTTCTTCTTGCAGCGTAGGTAGATTATATAAAGAAAATCCTGTTAAATACAAATCCCACATTTCATTATCATCTATATCTTTTTCGCCTATAATAAAATCTATCATCCATGACTTTGTGTAAGTTGACAATGATTCTAATGCAGTGATATCTAATGAATAATCAGAGTATTTTAAATAAGGTAAGGTATATGTAGGTTGAAAATTCTGGTACAGACTATTAGCACGTTGTTGTAAATATTCATCTTGGTTTACTTGATAACCCTTCCATGCAATTCGATCAGCATAATAAGGAACAGTAATAAAAGGACCAAATAGAGTTTCGGAATTATTGTTACGTTCTAGAGCTCCGTTGGTTGTTACAGAAATAACGGCAGGATTGCCAGCAGTGCTAATATCGGTGGAATGTGCTTCTTCCCAATCTATGCCATATTCGCCAAAATGTCCAATAAGATAAGCCTCTTCACTACACATCACATCCATTAATATAAAGGCTTCCTCTTGATGGTTTGAGGAACTTAATACCACTCCACCTACATCAGGTAAATAAGGATGAATAGTAGTAACTGGAGTATGGGAACTTGCTAAGGGTGACATGATAAAAAATTGGCTTAACAATTCAGGTGAACTTTCGTATAGAACGGATGAAATATCATTAGTAGCAAAGATACCGATGATATTATCTGGATCATTACAAATGCTAATGAATTGTTCTGTAGTAAACGTGAAATTTTCTATGGGAATAAATCCTTGTTCATAAAGGGAGTGGCAATAGCGAAGACCCTCACGCCAACTATCGGTAGAAGGAGGATAATATATATTGTTTTGTTGATCTAAAGCGAAGTAATAATTAATAGGATCACAAGTGGTAAAGCTATTCATCAGAAAGTTACAGATAAAATTATGTTCAGAATCAATGCTTCCCATCATTGGAATTTTGTCTGGAAAATGAGTTTGAAAAGCAAGTAGAACATTTATTAATTCATCAGTTGTAGTAGGAACTGCAAGATCAACCGCTTCTAACCAATTAATATTAATCCATACATTTTGTAGATATTGTGTATTTTCAGATGTATGTAATGCGGGCATATAGTAAATTAGTTGATCATCATTTGAGATAGCTTTTTTTAAATTATAAGATAAATGGTTGTTAAAGGCATTTTGTATATTACTTCCTTCTGAAATAAAAGTATTTAAAGGAGTGAGAAATCCAGATTCTACATAAAAATCTAATGTATCCATGGAAGGTGTTGTCTCTTCTGAAAAGAAAATGGCATCTATAGAAGTATTAGCATTGGATAGTAACATATGTAGATATTCTTCCGTATAAGTTGATGAGATATAGTCAAATACGATATGATATCCAGTTTGTTCTTCAAGCCAATCTTTGTAATAAGAATCATCAATATGAAAAAATTCTTCCTGATAGGGAATGGCAATGGTTAAAGTGACATCCGTAATATTACTATCATAGTTGTTTGTGGATGATTTTTGAAAAATATTGTGGTTTTGTGTATATCGAAATAGAAGCATAAACCCTGTACAAAGCAGTAAAAGAGAAAAAATATATAGTAGGAGCTGTTTTTGTAAAGTATTCAAGTTAGAAACCTCCTGAAAAGTAATATTATTAATAACAGTATAAGTTATATAGTACTGTGGGGTATAATATCTTATATGATAAACATTTGAGTTCTATATATTTATCTAATATATCACATAATGATTCTGAAATGTGACAAGATATTTGAAAAAATTTCAAATCTTAAGATATTACAAATAAATATTAAGATATTACAACAAGATAGGGGGATGTTCTATTGCATAATATAAGAATCAATGTAGAATAAAAAGTAACAGTGCAAATACACATGATTCATTTTGAGGATAGAGAAATGTATAAAGTATATATTGTAGATAATGATCCGTTCATTTTAGATGAAATTGTGCAAAATATTGCATGGATGGATAATGGTTTTGAAGTTGTGTCATATTCTGTGTCGCCGAAGCAAGCAATTGAGGATATTATCAAATTGCAACCAGATGTGGTGTTTAGTGATTTGAAAATGCCAGGTATGGATGGAGTTGAAATGATACAAGTATTACAGGAAGCAAAGATAGAATGTGAATTCGTAATGCTAAGTGCATTTGCTAATTTTGAAGATTCTAGAAGATTTTTCCGTTTGGATGGTTTTGATTATTTGTTAAAACCAGTTCAAGAGCAAGAAGTGCAGATGGTATTAGAAAAATTAGCTGGAAAATTATCGAAGAAGAAACGAAGAGAGCTAGGTGACATTGAGAATATTTCTTTAGCATTTGGTGAATTGGTGACATATATTAATAAGAATTTTAATCAAAAACATACATTAGAATTGTTGGGAATGAGATTTGGGTTGAATCCTAATTATATTTGTAATTTATTTACGAAACATTATAATACCACATTAACTAGATATCTTACGCAATTGAGAATGGATCATGCTTTGTACATGATGCAAACCACAGAGAAAGCTTATAAAGAAATTGCTGTTGAATGTGGATATACAGATTATTATTATTTTTGCAAAGTATTCAAAGGTTTTTATGGAGCATCACCCTCTAACTATATAGTAAAAGAATAGATATTATACAGGCCCCATGGTGATGTTTTGACATTGTGTGAAATTATGGCTATGAATGTAGGTGGATATGATAGATAAAAGAATCCATGAAGGAAAAGATACAAGTAACTTCATCTTGCGAAAAAAATTATATATTTCTCTAGGAATACTGAGTATTTCGGTTATTTTTTGTTGTGCTGTTTATTATGTGAAAGTAATGCAAAATATAGAAGAAACCAACAAAAAATATGTAGAACAGATTTCTAATGGTATTATTTCTACAATGAATAGCATTTTGTTGAATATAGAGCATGTTGCAATTGCTATGTCGGAAAATGAAGAAGTGATAGAGTTTATTGAACAAGAGGAGCCATTGAAATATTACGAACAATCGAAAGTAATACAGGAAGAATTAGATGCCATCTATCAGCAGGATGGATTGGTTGACCATATTATTATATATAATGATGAGTATCATTACTATAGGTTACGAGGTGAGTTGGGAAATACTTCATGTGATCGATTAGGGTTTTTACTACAAGAAAAACAGCAAACGGGACAGCTAGTGGTATCCTTAGAAGGCGACGATTATATAGCATATGTAACCAGTATTTACAAAAATGAAAAGTCAATTGGGAAACTTGTATTTATGATAAAAAATGAAAAGCTGATTGATTTGTTTCATAGTTATGATGCTATGGCGGGGATTCAAATAGGGCTGGTTGCAGATGATGTAATTTTAGTGGCTACTGATGATGCATTAACTGGTGAAGAGGTTGAAGTTATAGAACAGGGCATGCGAACCTACCATGTGGGGCAAATAGGTTATACGCCATTTCAAGTAGTAGTCATGGATGATGGTGGGTTTATTTTCGATTCATTAAAAGATTTTTTTGTATTATTAGTTGTTATTATAGGAATTTTAATAGGCATTATTTTTATGTTCTTTAAATTTTCTAATCGTGTATTCTTTAACCCTATGTTCCAAATAATGGAAAGTGTACAACAAATCATAAAAGGAAAAGAAACACATATATTGCATATGACAGGAGAACAAGAATTTGATGAGTTAGTGATAGAAATCAATTCTATGATTGATCAATTAGATGAAAACAGTAAACGAATGTTGCAAATGCAATATGAAATACAAGGGAAAGAAATTGAAAAACAACAGTTGACGATTTCCTTTTTAAAGAAACAGATTAATGCTCATTTTATGGTAAATACATTAAACGTTATCAAACGTTTACAGAAATTAGGGGAAAATGAAAAGGCTGAAAAAATGTGTAATGGCCTTGCACAATTATTACGATACGCAAATGAAACCAATGAATATGAGGGTGGTTTCGAAGAGATGAAAATGCTAGAACGCTATATTGAAATTATGAATATACGTTATCCTAATTTATTTACTTGGTCTTTTGAGGTGGATGACAGAATGGATGACATTTTGATCCCTAGAATGCTGTTACAACCAATTGTAGAAAATGCAGTTATGCATGGATTGGAGCCAATGGGAAAAGGAGGTTTGTTGATTTGCGCCCATGTAAGAAAAGAAGAAGTGAGGATTACGATATCTGATACAGGATGCGGTATAAGTGAAAATACGCTAGCGTTGCTACAAAAAGAATTACAAGATATGGGGATAGGTCTGTGGAAAGATCAGGGAATTGAACATATCGCCTTGGCTAATATTCAAAGTCGTATTATTTCCCTTTTTGGAAAACAATATGGTCTTACAATACAATCGGAGGAAAACAAGGGAACGATTGTAACGGTTATTTTACCCACCATAGAAAAATAATCTGGAAATTTTGGGAATCAGTTCATTTTCAAATAGAATTCACTAGAATTGTAGTAAGGAGAAAGAAGAGGGGTATCACATGATTACATATGCAAAGATAAGTGATGTAGGCAGTCGTAGTGTAAATGAAGACTGTGTGGGAGTTTTCGAAAAAGATAATAGTAAACTCTTTGTACTTTGTGATGGATTAGGAGGACATGGAGGAGGAGAAATTGCTAGCGCAATTGCAGTGGAAGCGACAAAAGAAGTGTTTATGGAAAATGATTTAGAGTCAGACGAATTATTTATTAATTGTTTGCAGCTTGCACAGGATAGATTACATGAAAAACAACGGGAACGAGGATTAGTGAATGAATACAAAACCACTATTACGTTGTTACATGTATATCAGGGTATCGTTCGGTTAGCACATGTTGGAGATAGTAGAATTTATACTTTTAAAAAGCATAAAATGATTACAAGAACGTTAGACCATAGTGTGCCACAGTTATTAGCATCTCAAGGAGAAATTAAAGAAATAGATATTCGTTTTCATGAAGACCGAAATCGATTGATTCGTGTATTAGGAGGAGAAGAAGACACACCAAGATATACGGTTAGTGGTGGGGAGGTACTGCATACAGATATGCGTTTTTTGATGTGTAGTGATGGATTTTGGGAATTGATTCTGGAAAAAGATATGTGTAAATTGTTAAAATCTTGTAAGACTCCAGAACAATGGTTGCAACACATGGAAAGTATTGTAAAAACAAATGGAGCTGGAAAGAATATGGATAATTATTCAGCAATTGTTATTTACACATAAGATATCTTGTGACGTTGCAATTTTGTCTCTTCAAGCCAAAGTTGCCAGACTGAGAGAAAGGCATGGTTATTAATATGGCAGTAATACAATGTGAAAAGGGTCACTTTTATGATGGGGAAAAGTTTCAGGAATGCCCACATTGTAAAACACCACTATCATCAAAAAAAAGAATGATCAGTGAAGAAATGACACAATATAAACCATTTTCTATACAAGAGTCAAGTATACCTGTTGTTATGGCTATGGGAAATGGGATGCAAAAAGATGAAAAGACAGTGGGTATTTATCAATCTAAATTAGGAATTGAACCAGTAGTTGGTTGGCTTGTATGTACGGAAGGAAAAGAAAAAGGACGTTCTTATACACTACATGTGGGTAGGAATTTTGTGGGAAGAGCCATCCATATGGATGTTTCCTTGCCAGATGAAGAACAAGTATCGATGGAAGACCATTGTTCCATTGTATTTGAACCAAGGCGACTGATATTTATGTTGGCAAGAGGAAAAGGGGAAAGCGTCATTGTGAATGGAGAGTTTTTACAAGAATCCTATCAATTGACAGGAGAAGAAAATATCCAATTAGGAAATACAAAACTTGTTTTTATACCTTTTTGTAAGGAGGGAAGAGTATGGTAACAAGAGTAGAACAGGTGCAGTCCAAATTACCCCAAGTACAAATATGGTTTTATGGAGAAGAAACCATCACTTGTGATGAAATAACAGTAGAGATTGGTGAAAACAAAGTCAATTGTACAGATGTTTTTTCGGTAGAAGAAAGTACTGCACCTACACAATATTATGTATTGGTGGATTGCTCCACTTCTACAACAGGAGCACAATTGGCGGCAACAAAAGATGCATTATTGCAATTGGCAAATAGGAAAAAGGAAGCAGACCAGCTAACAGTCATCAGTTTTGGTGTGTCAGTGGATGTGTTATTAGATGGAGAAACAGATATAGATTTAATTACAACAGTTGTAGATGGACTACAAGCTGACCAAGCAGGCACTTTGTTCTTTGATGCTTTGGCAAAGGTATCAGAAATTGCATCTAAAGAAACTGTGGCTACAGACAGAAAAGTATTGTTTGCCTTTTCCGACTCGGTAGATTATAACTTAGGCGGTTATACTAAGGATGAAACGGAAGATTTATTAATAGAAGCAGGATTACCATTATATGCCATAGGTTATGACAGTGGTACAAAAGAAAATCTTGATAATTTTGGAGCATTAGCAAGAGCGACTGGTGGAGATATTGCTATTGTTAATGGCGATAATTTACTGTTAACATTTACAGAACGATTGGAACAAATTACAGAGGAAGCACAATGTGCAGTTTTTACAACAGCTACCAATATGACCACAAAAGAAGTGGTGCCAATCACTTTCACTGTGGGGGAGGAAAATCATGAAATAGACACTTTATTTCGTTATTGGATAGCAGATGAAAGTGTACCTACAATTGTAGAGGGCACACAAGTAGGAGCTGATGGTTTAGAACTTGTTTTTTCAGAGTCGGTCAGTGGAGCAACGGTAGAAGATAATTATAAGATTGTAGATGGAGAAGATAGAGTATTAGGGATTGAAGCTATTGTTTATCAGGAAGAAAGCAATTGTGTACAGATTACCTTAGAAGAAATTCCTTATACAGAAGAAATAAGTGTGCAATGTGTCAATATTACAGATGTTTCTATGGAAAAGAATCCAGTAGAACAGATGATAGAAATTCCTATTACCAACGAGAAACCAAAAGAAACATTGGTGGAAGAAGAATCTGGAGCACCTATAGTTGCATGGATGCTATTAACTTTAATGATAGTTGGTATTATATTAGGAATTGTATTCGGAAAGAAGAAAAAAATAGTAGAGGAAACAGAGGATGAAGTAGAACCTTTAGGAGAACAAAGTATCCCAAGTACCCATTTTCAAAGCCAAGGACAAGGTAGCAAGGCTCATTTTGTGAAAAGTCAATTACGACAAATGATATTAGATGTGGCAGATGGTAATGGACAAAGCAAGCGAGTGACGTTAAATATTGATAAGAGTTTATTTGTGGGTCGTAGTGATATCTGTGATGTGATATTTGATGACCCGCAAATGAGTAGGCAACATTTTGTAATAGAAGTAGATGAATATGGTCAATATTCCATTACCAATTTAAGTACAACAAAGCCTGCTATTTTAAATGGGATTCCTATTCAGAAAACAAGAGCATTGCAAAATGGAGACAGGATACAAGCAGGAAATCAATATATGACATTTAAAGAATCCAAGTAAGTATAAAATTGTTTTAGAATCGAGGTAAATGTGATGGGATTTTGTCCTAATTGTTTTATGAAAACATCGGCAGCGAAATGTGAATATTGTGGTTATATAAAATTGTCGGATGTGGGAATGAATTTAATGCTACCAGTAGGCACGATTTTACATCAAAAGTATTTAGTAGGGCGTGTTTTAGGAGCTGGTGGATTTGGTGTTACTTATTTGGCAAAAGATATGTCAACAGGAGATAAAGTAGCAATTAAAGAGTATATGCCAGCTATGTGTGCAGTTCGTGCACAAGATGGAAAAACAATTACCGCATCAGGACCTGAAAATAAAAAGATATTTGAACATGGGATTACTGTGTTTAATAGAGAAGTAGAAACGTTAAAACAATTTGTCCAGACAGAAAGTATTGTGCAAGTGAATGATTCTTTTAGTGCCAATGGAACATCTTATTTTACTATGGAATTTTTAGATGGTATTACAGTGAGTGCATTAATGAGATCATCAGGAGGAAAATTATCAGTAGATTTGGCGAGACAAATTTTAATCGTTATAGCAAATACATTAAATTTGGTACATAACAAAGGGATGTTACATCGTGATGTAAGCCCTGAAAATATATTGATTACAAAGAAAGGTGTGGTGAAACTAATCGATTTTGGTGCCACTAGATATTTTGTCAGTGAAAAAAGTCGAAGTTTATCGGTTGTATTAAAGGCTGGTTTTGCACCGCCAGAACAATATTCTAGTAAAGGAAACCAAGGACCTTGGACAGATTTATATGCTCTATGTGCTACATTTTATAATATGGTAGTAGGGAAAAGAGCACCAGATGCACCTGATAGGCTTGGTGGTATGGGGTTAGTAAATTTACAAACTTATGGCATCTCATCATCTCTTGCAACTGTCATTGAAAAAGGAATGGATATTGATTTTCGAAAAAGATATCAGAATATTTCCGAATTTTTACAAGCGTTAGGGATGGCTCAAATGAACAAACCATCAGTAGAAAATGTACCACAGCCAGTGTCACAAATAGAAAATAGACAACAGCCCACACCACAATTAGAAAAAATCAAAGAAAGTAGTCAACCAAGAAATAGACCAGATGCTGTGATGCAAAAACCATTGCATGTAAAAATTGAAGGTACACCTTACGTACAGCTCATAAGAACAGACAGACAGGGTGATAGATGGATTTTGCCAAAAAATTTGCCTATGATAATTGGACGATCAGCTGAAAAATGTAATATTATTTTGGAAAATCAAAATATAAGTCGTGTACATTGTGAACTTCGCTACTATGAAAAAGAATCAAAATTTTATATAAAAGATTTATCAACCAACGGTACGTTTATTGAGGAAGGGCGGTTGCCTCAAGGAAGAGAATACCCCTTGGAGCCTGGCAAGAAGTTTTATATTTTATCCAGAGAATGTACACTGGAGGTAGGCTTATGTTGATGTTTAAAAAAAATAAGAAACAAATCATGGTTGTTACAGATGATAAACCTACTGTACTGATAACAGAAAATGAAGATAAGCAAAATGAAAAATCACCAATGAAAACCCCTCTCTACATTGATACAGCATTGGCAAATCATGTAGGTACTAGAAAGTATCAACAAGATTCCGCCTATGTATTAGAACCTCTTAACAGGCAAGGCGATTGTTTTGGCGTGCTGTGTGATGGCATGGGAGGGATGGAAGATGGAGAATTGGTAAGTGCAGACGTTGTGGCATTTTTGGCAAATGCACTATCTAATATACCGGAGAATATGAATATTCCAAAATATTATCAGGAATTAGCATTGGAAGCAAATGAAATGATTTTGCAAAAATATGTAAAACAAGGGAAAGAGGCTGGCACAACATTAGTGAGTGTGTTGATTCAACAAAATTTTTTGTATTGGGTTTCTGTAGGAGATAGTAGGATTTATATTATACGAAATCAAGAAATTGCTAGGATGACCACAGATCATAATTATATGTTGGAGCTACAAGAGTTGGTGAATGCAGGCAGTATTACCCAAGAAGAGGCAAATCATCATCCGCAAAAAGAAGCCTTGATCAGTTACATCGGTGCACCAGTTATAGAACGCATAGATATGGCAAAAGAGCCATTTTTATTACAAAAAGAGGATATCATTTTACTTTGTAGTGATGGATTAACAAAATCACTGAGGGACCAACAGATTTTAGAGCAGATACTATTGTCTGATGAACTGGCTGACAAAGCACGTAAGTTAACGGTAGAAGCACTAGATGCAAGTAGAGGAGGGCAAGATAATACAACGGTGATATTAATTCGATACTTGGGGGGAGATGGTTGTTAGCATCTAACTAAGATCGAATCAGTATAAATAACAATTATAGAAAATCTTGCATGAGGAATTTCTATAAAATAAAAATGAAAGAAAAGGAGTCATAGGTATGAATTTAGTAAAATGTAATAATGGTCATTTTTATGATGGTGACCGATTTGGAACATGTCCACATTGTAATGCTAGTGCAATGAATGATAACAATTTAACAGTTCCAATTCAGAGAAATGATGAAGGAGATGCAGTAACAGTAGCACTGAGCCAATCTGTAGAATCAGTGCCTCAAGTATTAGAGTCACAACCAGTTCCAGAAACAAGCTCTTTGCAAGATGCGGTCAATGCAGCGGTACAGGGACAAGTAAATGCCCCAGTTGTAGAAGATGATAATAAAACGGTTGGATTCTTCTCATCTGTTATGGGAAAAGAACCAGTAGTAGGCTGGTTAGTGTGTACAGAAGGAGAACATTTCGGAGAAGATTTTAGATTGAAAAGTGGTAGGAATTTTGTTGGACGAGGAGCCAATATGGATGTTTCTATTACAAAAGACCAAACAGTAAGTCGTGAAAGACATGCAATTATCGTATATGAACCAAGAGGAAATGTATTTTTAATTCAACCTGGTGACAGCAAAGAGCTTTGTTACTTAAATGATGAGGTTGTGTTAAGTCCTCAAATGATTCATGGCCATGATAGGGTACTAGTAGGACAAACAGAATTAATGTTTATTCCATGCTGTACGGCACAATTCAATTGGGAAAAAACAAAACAAGAACAATAAAATTGGATGAATTAGAGATGGAGGAATAAAGATATGGAAAGTATGTTAAATGATATGGTATTACAAGAATTACAACCATTAATTGATGCAGCGATGGCTAGTGTAGGAATCACCATTGCAATCGTTATTATTATTTTAGGTGTAATGTGGGCATTGATGGGATATAAATGGCTCTGCATTGGAAGAAAAGCTGGATTAGATAAAGATTGGATGCCGTTTGTACCATTTGCAAAAACAATTTATCGACTTGATATTTTACAAGAATCATGGTGGAAAATGTTCTTTTTTGAAGGCTGGTGGTTATATGCAATCTTACTATATAGAATTATTGTAGCAATTAGCAGTGGAAAATGGATTACATTTGGTGTGATTGTAGTAAGCTTATATTTGCTTTCTTGTTTAGGATATAACGTTTATTGGCGTTTTAAATTTTATACCGCATTAGGTATGAAACCATATTTGGGTCTTGGTGTGATTATTCCGTTTGAAATTGGACGTAGATGTTCTATGGATTATCATATCGCGTTTACTGATAATTTTGCTTTTGGTGGAAGCAGAGCAAAAACATCATCACCAAGAAGCAATGCTAGTGCACCTCAAAGAGCTCCAAAACAATCTAGTGCAGGCTCTATTAGTGGCCTATCAGGTATGTATGCAGGACAAGAGATTCCATTGGCAGCAAATGAAGAATTACTTATTGGTAGAGATAACACAATGTGTAATTTAATCATTGACCAACGTGCAGAAAAATTAAGCAGAAAACATTGCAGTATTACATATGATGGTATGCGTGGTGTCTATATGGTAACAGATTTTTCAAGTAATGGTACTTATATTGACGGTGGAAATCGTTTAGTAGCTAACATGGCTACACAAATGCAAAGTGGAACTGTCATTGCACTTGGAAATAAAGAAAATCGTTTTAGATTGAACTAAATTGATAAGTATACAAAAATTCATTGAAAATTGTCTATGACAATGGGGATTAAACGCACTGTTCAAGCTTGAACAGTGCGTGCACTTATTTATCATGTTCACATAGGATTATGCTGTAAATGCAAGGTACTGTGTGAACAGTAAATAGCACTTTATAGATTAAATGGTAGCGTTTTTTGTTTAAAGGGGATAAGGAGTAGTTATGGAATCGATTTGTTTTAACTGTTTTCAACAACGTGGAGAATATGAAGTGTGTCCTTATTGCGGACATATAGAGGGGACACCGAATACACCAGAATTTTTATTACAGCCAAAAACCAGATTGTGGGGACGGTATTTAATAGGTACAGTGCTTGGAATTGGTGGCTTTGGTGTAACTTATCGTGCATGGGATGCAAGATTGGCAACGGTGGTGGCGATTAAAGAATTTTTTCCCCAAAATTTAGCCAGTCGTATACCAGGAGAAATGAAATTACGAGTATTTTCAGGAGAAAAGTTCGAGTCTTTTATTCAGCAAAAGAATCGCTTTTTAGAAGAGGGAAAGAATTTAGCAAAATTCAATAATGATTCCCACATTGTAAATGTACTAGATTGTTTTGAGGACAATGGAAGTGCTTATATTGTGATGGAATATTTGGATGGGGATAATTTAAAACAATATTTAGAAAAAAGAGGTGGTACCTTACCTATGGCAGAAGTAACATCCATTATGGAAGGGTTGTTACAAGGTATTGCTTCCATTCATAAGCAAGGTATTATTCATCGGGATATTAGTCCTGATAATATTTATATATTAAGAGATGGCATGGTGAAGATTCTGGATTTTGGTGCAGCTAGATTTGTGGAAAAGGATGATTGGACGCAGAGTGTGGTAGTAAAGAAGGGATATGCGCCACCAGAGCAGTATCGTAGTAATATGAAGCAAAGTGAACTTATTGATTTATATGCAGCAGGTGCTACCTGGTATAAATTATTAACGGGAAAAACACCAGAAGAATCTATTGAACGTTGGGAAAGGGATGTGCTAGAAAAACCCTCTCAACTAGTAGAGGGTATAGATATACAAATAGATAAAGCCATTATGAAATCTATGGCACTTCGTCCAGAACTCCGATTTAAAAGTGCTGAGGATATGTTGGCAGCAGTAAGGGGAAGTACAGGGTTTGATTTTCCAGAAGAAGAATTGAAAAAGCGACGTAGGATACGTAGCTTTTCTATTGTGGCGGCCATTTCGTTTTTGTTTGCCACCTTAGGTGTGGCAGGATGGCAGATTTCTCATGCCCCTGCAACCATTATTGAACAAGGAGAAACTTTGGCAGATATGGACATTCAGCCAGATCAGATTACACTGTGGGTGTCAGAATATGATAATGAAACAGGGGTATATGATCAATTGGCGGAGGAGTTTATGCAGGCTTATCCACAACATAGTATAGAAGTAGTGACAAAATATGATACAGAATTAGGGGCATTATATGCTTGCGATAATTATCAAGAGACAGATGCACCAGATATAACAACTATAGGGTTGTGGTATGGACAAGAGAAAGATGTAGATTATATGCCACTGTTAAATGGACTGGATATGTCCAATTACTATTGGTTGGAAGAGTTTCGAGATGATATAAGGGAAAACAATAAAAGGGGTTATTGTATTCCTTTGGGACAGCAAGCTATGGTAGCCTATGGCAGTGATGAAAACGCTAGTCTGCATGGAATTACATTACCGACTACAATTAAACAGTTAGACGATATTTGGAACATTTATGAAGCGGCACCTGCTGGCATGGATGTCCAGTGGTATGAGATGGTAAGAATAATGGATATGTATTTACCAGAGATTATGGAAGATGGAAGCTATAGTCCGAAACAGTGGGAAACTGATATCACAAAATATGCCAGTGTTTTGAAAGCAAAGGATGAGGCAGACTATGATGAAAATCAGTACGTCATGTTTGTGGGAGAAACAGGTAAATGGGATTATGAAAGAGCCATGGAAGAATTTCATGGGAATGTAAGAGTGATTCCTATTGAAAGTGATGGAAAGCTAGGTGGTGACACAACGGATAATATATTTGTGAATGGATCAAGTTCTGAAAATGAACAATTGGTATGTTTGCAATTCGTTCATTTTCTGCTCAGTGAAAAGGGACAGGAACTATTGCATGTATATCATGCATCTTCTATGCCATTAAATAAGAACGCCATGGACAGTTATTTTGAAGTATATCCAGCTATGGAAGCTATTCAATCTAGTTTAGAGGAAATGGAAGAAGCATATTATTATTGGATTGATGATAATTGGGATGATGAAATGAATGAGATATTCACACCATATGGTAATGAAAAACCAGAAAATTATGTAGAAATGGCAGTAGATGCTTTTATGAATTATGAAGTGGAAGAGTACTAAGTAGGAAAGGGATGGGGATTGCTATGTATCGTTGTATGGGATGTATGAAGGATATAGAAGGAGAATATGAGGTGTGTCCGTTATGTGGATACATCAAAAACACACCACCTAGAGAAGCTTACCATTTACCACCTGAAACGGTGCTTCAGGGAAGGTATCTTGTAGGTAAAGTTCTGGGCTATGGTGGATTTGGCGTGACTTATATCGGTTTTGATGCAGTGTTAGAACGTATTGTTGCCATCAAAGAGTTTTTGCCTTCTACCTTTGCCACTCGTGTTCCAGGGGAAACTTTAGTAACGGTGTATCAAGGAGAGGCCACCAATCAATTTGGAGCAGGCTTACATCGCTTTGTAGAAGAGGCACAAACCTTAGCACAATTTAATGGGATTCCAGGCATTGTAGATATCTATGATAGCTTTGTAGGCAATAACACAGCCTATATTGTGATGCAATATTTATATGGAAAAGACGTAAAAGGAATCTTAAACGAAGAAGGTCCTATGGAGTACGAAAGAGCCAGTGATATTATCTTACATATTTGTGATACTTTGATTCCGGTTCATGCACAAAATATCATTCATAGAGATATTAGCCCTGATAATATTTTTATTACTAATGATGGAGAGATTAAATTATTGGATTTTGGAGCGGCTAGATATGAAAGCTCTGTAAACTCTAAAAGTTTATCGGTTATCTTAAAAAGTGGATATGCCCCAGAGGAGCAATATCGAAGTAAGGGAGAGCAAGGCTCTTGGACAGATGTTTATGCCTTGGCAGCTACCTTTTATAAAATGCTAACAGGGCAAACACCACAAGATAGTATGGAACGTGCAATTTTAGATGAATTAATTGATCCTAGTAAACTAGGGGCAGTGATGCCAGAAAGTGCAGAAAATACACTGCTTAATGCCCTTTGTGTGAGAAAAACAGACCGTATTCAAACAGTCAGCGATTTCAAAAAAGCATTGTTAAGCGATGGCATAGAGCGAGTGAAAGTCAAACAAGTAAAAGTGAACACAGGGAAGGTGCCAACAGGTGCCAAAGTGGCAATCATTATCGGTGTGATGATTTTAGTATCTTTAGGTTTGTTTACTGCTACTGGTGGATTTGGAGAAACCATTATCGTCGGTGGAACCATGTTAGAGGATGATTTTGGAGAGGTGGATAGTGGAGAATTTGCCACAGTACCCAATTTAGTGGGGATGACAGAGGAAGAGGCTGAGAAGGCATTAGAAGAACAGGGTCTACTTATGGAAATCGCCAGTTGGGAATTTGGAGAGGAAGAGGTTACGGAAGTAATTGTTTATTCCCAAGAGACACTTGCCAATAGTAAAGTGAAAAAGGGAGAAACTATTCAGCTAGGAATGAATGTGGGAAATCCTATCTGGGCAATGGAACAAGGATATGTTCCAGATATCAGAGAGATGGAATTTCAGGAGTATAACATCTTGACTAGAAATTTTTATTGGGGACAATATGGTTTCAATTATATATATGAATATTCTGACACCGTAGAAAAAGGGAAAATTATTACTATTGAAAAGGAAACCAATGAAGAAGAGTATCATCCTTATAATATTGTTGTTAGCGTTGGACCAAAAGAAAGTAGTACAGAATATGGAACCCTACAATGGGGATTTATAGAAAGTAGCTCTCTACAATTGGTCATTAGTAATATAGCAAGTGAAGACACAGAATTAAATATAGAAACAAGTATATATATTTCCGCAAATCAAGGAACAGATTGGACAAAAATACAAGAAGGAATATCCGGGGCATATTACAATGATGATAAAAGTAATAGTATTTATACGGATTATGTTGATTTAGCCAAATCGCCTAAGTTATATCAAGAAGAATTTATGGGCAAGGAACTTATGGTAAAGGTAGAACGATATAGAAATGATGATGGAGTACTAGGTGAGATGATTGATACTTGTATCCTTGAAAACACCATAGAGTGTACCTATCGAGAAGAACTAATCATAGGAGATATGGAAGAGATAAGTTGGGAAGAAGCAAAAGAGGTATTTTTAACAGAAGATCCCAATAATTGGTTCTTTTCTGATGAAAATCAACAATATCTTGAGGAACGTGTGAATGACTATACTTGTTATAGGATTGATGGAAACTTTGGTAATGACTATTATAATATATATGAGGAAAGTGAATATGAATATAGTTATTATGGGAATATAGAAACATGCATTTATGACGAATGTTTATACGTGGTAGTGGATTCTTATTATTTTGAATATCAGCAAATGAACCCCTTAGTAGTTGTGAATCGTTCTAATTATTATACAGGAGAATTTGTGAATGATGGTGTGGAACGGGTACAAATACAAAAGCCAGTACCGATTTATTTTCCGGGGATGACACAAAAGGAAATGGAGTATGATGATGATTCTGACAGTATGGAGGAAACGGAGACAGAAGAATATGTAGACCAAATGCTACTAGAGGTGCTAGAAGGGAATGGAGTTTCTGAGTATGATATGATGAATTTCATTGAGGAATTTGCGGAAAATCAAGATCAATCAACCCTTGAATGTTTAGAGGGAGAAATTCTATATATGTATTTACTGGAGTATGGATATACAGGAGACTTTGATGCTACACAGATGATCGATTTTATGCAGTATATGGAATAAAATTGCTTTAATAATGAGTAGTTATGGCTAAAATATTGCTGTTGCTATATCTACTATCTATGATATTTTACATCAGAAAGAATCCATCTTAATGCATATCTGTTGCAATGGGATGGGTTCTTGTTTTTACAGCAGCTCAACTAGGATATCACTTGATTAAAAATTCATACTATGGTACAAATAAATAAGGAGCTAGTGACGTTTGGTATTACTGTGAAGGTGGTGGAAAATGGTGCATAATGGAAGGAATATAAAAAGGAAAAAGCAAGTAGGATACAAAATAATAATTGCATTGGTATTAACCGTTATTTTTTATTTAATCTATTCAGGCGGATATTTATATTATTTTGATTTAACAGTACAGGATATTTTTTTCCAACATGAGGAAGAAGCTTCTCAAGATATTATTGTAATTGGAGTCACGGCAGATGATTTAGATATACACGGTATGTGGCCTTGGGATCGTACTATTTGGGCAACAGTATTGGAAACAATCAATAGTGATCCAGAGACAAGTCCTGCTGTAATTGGAATTACTGTTCCTTTTTTTGGTAGTTCGCAACCTGTTTCTGATGCATTGCTAGCAGAACAAGTATTAAGAGATAATGTGATTTTATCTTGTGTAGGGGATCTTGAAACAGTTGTTGTTACATCAAATAATGGATTGCAATCAGAAACCAAAACAAAGGTGAATGATATTACATATCCTTATTTATATCCTAATGGAGAATTGAATGTTGCGCATTCTAATATTGTAGTGGATAGTGATGGTATTTTACGCTATGGTTTGTATAGAATACAAACAGAGCAGGGTGGTATGATTAATTCCATATCTTATGAAGCATTTCAAAAATATCAAGAATATAAAGGTGATAATACTGTATTTGAACCAAAGGTGGATGAAAATGATCTATGGTACTTGGACTATACTGCCACTAGTGGAACTTATTATAAATATAGTGTAGCTGATATTATTAATGGAAATTTTAATCAAGAAGATTTGACAGGAAAAATAGTATTAATTGGTGTATATGATCAAACATTGATGGATTACTATAAAACATCCATTGACCATTCCGAAAATATGTATGGAATTGAATTTATTGCCAATTGTATTGAGGCTATGATAAGAGGAACGGAAATTCGTCTTGTGAATCAGAATACAGAAATAATGTTATTATTAGGTAGCACATTTGTTGTCACATTTATGGCGTTATATTTACAATTTTATATTGTTACAATATGTGTAGTGATTTTGTGTATTACGGGATCAGCTATCATTTATGCTACTTATTCAAATGCAAGTATTTTATATCCGCCATTTTTCTTTCTATTTGCCTTGCTTACAAGTTATATTTTAGCAGTGGGCTTTAACTACTGGCTAGAATGGTATACGAGAAAGCATGTAACAAATATTTTTAGACAGTATGTTGATCCAAAAGTATTAGAGACATTGATAGAATCAAACAGTGAATCATTACACTCCGTAGGTGCTACTACCTCCATTGCGGTACTCTTTGTAGATATCCGTGGATTTACTACAATTTCGGAAAAATTAGATGCGCAAACAGTTGTAGAAATTTTAAATGAGTTTTTATCATTGACGGATATTTGTATTAAAAAGAATGAGGGTACACTAGATAAATTTATTGGTGATTGTGCAATGGCATTTTGGGGTGCACCAAATAAAGTAGAAGATCCAATCTACTTGGCTTGTCGTGCAGCAAGAGAGATGATAGAATATTCTGCTGAATTAAGTGGTCGGATCTATGAGAAATATAATGTGCAAGTATCTTTCGGCGTAGGCATTCATTATGGTACAGCTGTTGTAGGAAATGTAGGATCTAAAACAAGGTTAGACTATACAGCGATTGGAGATACAGTCAATACGGCTGCTCGATTAGAAAGTATAGCACCAAGAAATACAATCTATGTTTCAGAAGTAGTTGCCAATGGATTAAATAAGCGTGCAACATTAGAAAAACTTGACGAGAAATTGCCACTAAAAGGTAAAAAAGAACCCTTGTCAGTTTATATATTGCAAGATATTTACTAATTAGCAGAAGGAGAAGGAAGATATGAAAAATATACTTGTTCTATTTTTAGCAATGACATTTATGCTAGGTGGTTGTGGAAATTATAATAAAATGTCTAACAGTAATCCAGAGGAAGCTATTACGTTATCGGTTTGGCATTATTATGGTGGAACGGCACAACAGACTTTTGAATATTTGGTACAAAAATTTAATCAAACTGTAGGTGAGGAAAATAATATTATCGTAGAATCTTATAGTTATAGTAGTGTAAGCGAATTATCAATAGCAATAGAAACATCTGCTGCAAATATGACGGGTGCGAGTCCAATGCCTTCTATATTTGCATCATATTCAGATAGTGTGATTCCATTAAAAGAGGCTGGACTAATCGCAGACTTAAGTAATTATTTTTCACAAGAAGAGTTAGATATGTATTATTTGCATTTTATCGAAGAAGGAAAAATGCAAGATGATGATTCTTTGTGGATTTTGCCTATTGCTAAATCTACTGAAATTTTGCATATTAATCAAACGGTATTTGATGAATTTGCAGCCCAAACAGATTGCACCTATGATATGTTAGAAACTTGGGAAGGTATTGTAGAGGTTTCAGAGTTGTACTATGAGTGGACTGATAATCAAACGGATTTTGCATATGATGGATCTGCTTTTTTTGGAACGGATGGTATTGCAAACTTTATGATTATTGGTACAAAACAGTTAGGAAATGATATTTTTGAAATGAAAAATGGTGTGATAACGCATAATTTTACAGAAGAGGTAGCAAGAAATATATGGGAAGTCTATTATGTTCCCTTTATTAAGGGATATTTTAGCGCAGAAGCAAGCTATCGTTCAGATGATCTTGCTTCTGGAGAAATTGTAGCTTATGTAGGGTCTACGGCTAGCTCGTATTATTTTCCAGCTCAAAGTCAAAATGAAGATGGTCAGTATGTAGATACGATTTGTAAAACAATGACATATCCTATTTTTGCCAATGGGGATGCGGTAGCAGTACAACAAGGAGCAGGTATGGTTGTTTCCAAATCCACACCACAGGTAGAGGAGGCAGCAGCACTTTTTTTGAAGTGGTTTACAGAAGCAGAAAATAACTGTGGTTTTGCAGTTTCTACTGGATATATGCCTGTAAAGAATGAAGTATTAGATATTGATGTGATACTTGAAGAAATGGCAAGAGATGGTTCCATAGATGATAGTTTGCCGATTATACAAGCAACGAAATCTTCTTACGAACAATTAGAAGAATATGAATTATATACAAGTATACCTTTTGATGGGAGTGCAGATGCTAGAGAAATCTTAGAATATTCTTTGGTGGATAAGATTAGCAGTGATCAAGAACAGATTGAAAAACGAATTTCTAGTGACGAAATTTATCAAGATATTGTTGATGAGTTCATTGCTGAGGAAAATTTTCAAACTTGGTACCAAGATATTTCGGCGCAATTGGATGATGTAATTGCAGGGGAATAATAGGATGAAAAATTGTTACATTTCACGGCTACACCGTAAAATGTAACGAAAAATTTCCTCTTTTATGCTTACGTTTTTGTTTATGTAGTTGGGGCTAGGAATTTATCTAGCTTGTGTTGAAATTTTTTCTGTAGGAATTTTAGGCAGAAGCCCACGAAGATTGCAGTGAGGACTGTGCCTTCTCGAATGCCAACTAGGGTGCCAGTAAAAATAAAGGATAGGGCAATAGCTAGGCAGACTACGCTACAATCGAATATGGTTTTTGCAGTTGGAACTATGATATGGAATCGGTAAGCGATAGCTTGTACTGCACCTTCTCCAGGTAGGGATAGTACATTTGCACCTAAATAGAACATAATGCCTAGTGCAATGAGGAAAATGGCAATTCCACAGTATAATAAACGTATCATATAATTTGTAGGTGTTGGTAGCCATGTGGTAGCCAAACCTGCTAACGTGACAAAAAGTCCAAATAATGAGGAGTTAGCAATTTGTAATAAATTGATGATTTTAAAGTTTTTTCCCATTAGAATAATTTGTAATAAAATAAATGAAATATATACAAGGGTGGTACATAAACCAAATTCAATACCTGAAATCAGGCTAATCACATAAGGGGTCGAGCTGACAGGTGATACACCTAAGTCAGATTTGATGGAGAAACATACACCTATGGCTATTAAAAAGAAGCCGCAACAGTAAATTAGTAGTTTTTTTGTCCAAAATTTTGCAGTATTCATAAAAAATCCTTTCTCGAATAGTATCGTTAGATGGGTTTGAAGATTATCTTGTCCTTTGTAAAAAACATATAATCATAGTTTACCATAATTTAATAAGATAGAACATAGAAAAATTTATAATAATAAACATCAATAGAATTAATGTTACAGATCACGTGTGAACTGTAACTATTAATCGCATT
>JAWXVD010000175.1:0-5647 GCA_044425705.1 Eubacteriales bacterium
TTTAGTTATTCAGTACAAGATACTATGACTGTCATACACATTTAGCTCAAGTTAACGAGGTAACTATTTATAAAAAAGCCCGTAAAATTAATGATTTAGGGCTTGACAATATAGGAAGGATATATAGTTTTATGAATGAACTACTAAAACAATTAATGACCGACTACAATTTTACTATTTTATTTCAAGATAAAGAAGTAGCTAAAGTCACAATAACTAATCATAGAAAAAATGTAACAATCGAAAAATTAGTGCCTGATGGAATGTATCAACCTTTTGGTGGACATAAGTTAGATTTAGAAAGGGTGTATCGCTTTTTGCAGGATAGATGTTACGAAGATTGCTATGCTGGATTAGATGAAGTCTTATCAATGGCTGAAATGACTGAAAACAATCCCTGGGAATGGAATCGTAAATCTCACGGACGAACAACAGCTGATTGTTTTTGGATTAGATTTGAAGGCGAAGACTTAACTTGGAAAGATGTAAGTTAAATCCTGAGAGGAAGGAATGATTTTTGACATGGAAAATTTAAATAACTTTGAAGTAAATAATATGTCCTATGTTGCTCTATTAACAAGTAGCAAGGGCGCACAAAAAAAATTTTATCAAGATGGATATTTTTATAAACTAGATAAACATGGGCGAGAAGGACTTGTAGAAAGACTATCTTCCATAGTATTAAGTGAGTCCAATATTGAAAATTATGTTACTTATGAGCAATGTCTAATTAATGGTAAAAATGGATGTCGTTCTTTCAATTTTTTGAAAGAAAACGAAGGATTTGTCAGTATACAGAGGCTGTATGATTTTCATGTTGGCTGCGATATTGGAAATCAGCTATATCAAATGCAGGAAGCAAAAGACAGAATTGCATTCACTTTAGATTTTATTAAAGAAATCACAAATTTAGATGCAAAAGACTATTTAGGTAAAATGCTTTCCTTCGATGCATTAATTTTAAATACTGATAGACATTTTCACAATATTGGATTTATTATAAATTCCAAAACTGATCAATTCTCATATTCCCCTATATTTGATAATGGAAATGCATTATTAAGCGACTACGGTGAATTTCCACATTTTTATTCCTTAGATGAGAATATACTAAAAGTATCTGGAAAACCATTTTTATCAAACTTGGAAATGCAAGCCTACTTATTTGATTTTCCATTAAAACTAAACTATAAAAATATTGAGCAAAAATTACAACACGAACCACCATGCCGAGAAATAGAGGTTTTGAGATTTCAAATGGAAAAATATAGAAATATTTTTGAATCTTAACCAAATTCTTATCCATAAGCACTAATCATTCAAACTAAAAATAAACTGATTTATTCATTTCCTCACTTCATCAAAACACCCAGCACTATTCAACAATTTCATGAATAATATTGGGTGTTATTTTATGATTCTTTATCTTGTTTTACTATTGTTCTTCCGCTACTACACTAGCAATAGAATCTCCCAAAGTCACTGTCACCGTTTTCTCTTGATATCCTCCAGAGACTGGTTCTTGAATGGTGATTTCTACTACATCACCTTTAGCATAATACTCTAAATATCCTTGCAAATCTTCCATGCAAGTCACTTCTTCCCCTTCAAATGCAGTAATAATATCACCCTTTGAAAGTCCCGCATTTGCACCAGCAAATCCTTCGTATACCTGTGCTACATATGCACCTGTAGGAATACCATACATTGCTTCTACATCTGATGTTACGTTAACACCTGTGATGCCTAAATAACCACGTCCTTCTTCTGCTACTTTTACCATGGTTTCTTTCACCATTAATTCTTCAATAATTGGAGTTGCAGCAGAAATTGGAATAGCATATCCCATACCTTCAATGACTGTTCCACCAATTTTATTGGAATTAATGCCAATTACTTCTCCATTCATATTCAATAATGCACCACCAGAATTTCCTGGATTAATTGCTGCATCTGTCTGTATTAATTCCGTGGTTTCGTCACTTGTCTCATCCATAGAAATACTTCTGTTGACCGCACTGATTACACCTGTTGTTACCGATTGTCCGTATCCCAAAGCATTTCCAATAGCAATAGCAGGCTCCCCTACTTGTAGACTATCTGAATCCCCTAATGTGGCAATAGAAATACTCTCTTTAGTATCTGTATCAAGATCATCAAAATTAACTGCAATGACCGCTAAATCCATGCTAGAATCTACACCTTTCACACTGGCTGTAGCCTCTCCACCATTGATAAATTGTACTGTCAATACATTAGCATCTGCAATGACGTGGTTATTTGTTACAATCAACAATTCTGTTTCGTTTTCACCAATAATAATACCAGAACCACTAGATACTACTTCACTCTCCATACTTTGCCCAAAATAACTAGCCACCTCCATATACGTATTGGTAATGGAAACTACCGATGGCATTACCGCCTCTACTACTTCCGTTACGTCTGTAACAACTGTTGTGCTAGTAACAGTATCTAATGTAGCACTTTGTGTACTGCTTTCCGCTACTGCATCTCCTAAAACTTCTTCAATATCTAATACATCTGCAGTGGTTTCTTGCACCTGCTCTTCCTCCAAATTTACAATTTGGTTTACCGCAAAAAAACTAACACCTGCTGCCAAACCAAAGAAGAGTCCTGCCAATGTTCCACCTAATATTTTTTTCCAAATACTGCTTTCTTTCTTGCCATTTCCTCCATTGGTTGGTCTTCCACTGGTATTTCTCCTTGGTCCACCTTGAAAAGAATCTCTTTCTGAGTGTGAATAGTGATAAATACCACTGTTGTGATTTGTGTTCCCACCCTGATTCTGATTATCATAATAAGTATTTCCCGTCTGCTGTCTTTGGTTATCTACATGGTTATAATAATTTTGTCCACTTTCCCCTGAAAATGTTCCTCCACTAAATGTGTTTTGTTCTCCTTCGCCATTTTGATTTATATTTTGATGATTCATTTCATTTTTATCGTCAAACATATGGTAACCTCGCTTTCTATATTGTACTGTATTGTTACTGGTCACCCCTGATCTGCAACCTGTTTTTAGGTACAACAACTTTTGATTTCATAAACATAGTATATTTGTAAAATGTGTCCATTATGTGACAAAATTCTATAAATCTTGTGAAAAATTAATTTTGCATCAAAACTGTATCACATCTTTAAAATAGCTCATAAACATCTACACATGCTTTCACTTCATCTATGATATTTTTAGCAACTCTACTCTTTAGTCCGATTTGATTAGCAACTTCCATCATATCCTGTACCGTAGGATTCTTCCCATTCCCATTTACCGTGGTTGCATGCTCACCTCCAATTGAAAAACTATAAGTCAAGTCATATGCTGGTGATAACTTCCAACCTTTTGCTTCCATGTCATATATAAATGTAAAATTTTTGGAATGATCATCTCTATTATGGGCAAAAACATTAAAGCACATTTGCCTAAATAAAACCTCTACTTGTTGAAAATCATTTGTTAATTGCAACGTTAATTTCATTAAAATATGATAATCTAAATTTGGAATCCTATGGGATGTTTCTAACAATCCTGCTACAGAAATCATATGTTTTCTTCCTATTTCACCATTATGAACATTGATACGATCGAATCTTTTCGTTCCAAAATAACCACTACATACTTTAGATGGAAATAATTTTGTATCCATCATGGAAATGCCACATTCCTTTGCACATAGTGAATAGCGATATTCTTGTTCGCCTATATTTAATTTATCATGGATGGATGGAAATTTAATAATCCACTCTTCTCCATTAATCATCGTTAGAATTTTGGGTCTTGCCCCACCTGAGGAACCACCCAGATAAAATAATTGATCCAAATCTTCCGAAAAGTCTGTTTTCAACATATGTGCACATTCATAGGCTATTTTATCTAAATCTAAATCTGTTTCCATCTTTTCAAATGGCAAACTTGGTTCATATGTTAATGCCCCCATACCCGAATCACCAACAATTGCAAGTCTATCTAATGTGCCTATTTCTCTGGGATTCATCCCATTCTTCAGCATCAGTCTGTCTACCAATAATCTTCCCCATCCATCCGGTAAGCTGTCCGAAAAAACACCAAAAATACCATCTAGTGGATCAATTTTAGGAATAAACACTTTTTTTTCTAAAGGCAATGAAAATGGACTAATCGAAAATCCATTCGTCAGCCAGCTATCTTCGTATTCAAATGCAACCAGTTGTCTTCCATAAGAAGCCAACTTTCCAACCTTTTCCCTCCTAAAGAAAACGTCTAATTGCTTAATATTTCCCATCAATTACCTCCTGAATTGACTGAAATGGCACTTCTTGAAATAGCTCCTCCAATCCTCCTTCAATTTCTAGAGCTATGGCTATTTTAGTCAATGAGAATAATGAAATTTCACCAAGTGTTTCAAATCGTTTCACCGAGCCTAAACTAACACCTGCTTTTTCGCTTAACTTTGCCTGTGTTAATTTTCTTCTCTTCCGTATCCCTTGTACTCTCTTTGCAATTTCTAGATTAATTTCTTTTGGCGTTTTCTGTTCTAAAAATTTTATATTCATAGATAATATTTTAATCTTTTTATATTATTTTGTCAACAAAAGATAATATATTAGCTATACATTTAAATTAGCATGCTCCATCGCTTTATCTAAGCCTGGCAACTTTACCTCTTTACTATAACCATACTTTATCATATAATAAGTGTGCTTTTATTTTTTTAACTAGAAAGATTTAGTTTAAAAAGTGAATATTTTTCAACAACTAAAAAGGATGGTTATTATATATGATACATAGATTACACTTTAGTGATTCCACAAATAAAATTTCTGCAACAGGGCATAAAAATAATAAACCAAGCAAGGTTTCATCGACTTTTCTTGATTTAGTAGTCATCTTCACCTTATTTACCTTAGTACAACTGCCTATTACTGATTACGGAATCTTCCAGACGATTCTTCTTTCCTTTCAAACTCTGGATTTTATTGTTCTTCTTTCTGTTTTCTATTGTTTACTCTTATCTTTTCTTGTAGTATGGACAATAAAGACCGCTTTATTCTTTTGTCCAAAAGTGGCAAACTATAGTATTCTTTCTTTTGCTACAGTGATTGCAATTGTGAATAGACATCTTTTTATTTTCCGAGCAAATCCATTTCAATGGAATGATTTTAGTGGTATCAGTACTGCTGCTGATGTAGCTGGACAATATTCTTTACAATTTGATAGCTCCATCGGATGGACTCTAGTACTTTTTCTCTTAGGTATTTTTATGCTACGTACTTTCCATCAATATTTATCAAAATGTGCAAACGCAAATCTGTCTACGCCTAGTAAAAATACATATTTCATTACAAAGAAGAATATCGCTCATAAATTCTGCCCTATAAAACTCTCATTTCAACTAATCGCCCTATCTATCATTTGGTCAATCCTATGGCTACTTCCTGTTGAAGATGTGGTTAATGCCAACCCAGATTATTGTGGTGATGGAGAAATTTTTGTTGCAAACATGTTTTTACAAGCAAAAGCGAATACTATAAAAGAACCTGACCAATACGAAGAAAAAATAGAAACCATATTGACAAACTATGTTTCCGATTCTCTTTCAGATGCCACCTATACTACTGATATTATTGTTATTATGAATGAAAC
>JAWXVD010000176.1:0-5613 GCA_044425705.1 Eubacteriales bacterium
GATGCAGATGGTGCTGATAGAGTCCCATTTGCATTTTTTACATTTCACAAAATAGTAGACTAAGAGTGCCAGATAACCCATATAGGCAAGGATAGAATACAGTACTAAAATTGGAGTTCTCTGGGCAATGGTAGTGACAAGTCCTGATAAAAAGTTATTATATAATACATGGATCACATCGAAAGCAACATGGGGTAATAAACTAGAAATCATGACAGCGGTAATATCGTCTGTTAGTAAATTGGTGTCGGAACCATTCTCACTATGTTTACTGGCATAGTCTGAAATCATAGGCCACATGGTATCGATTTGTATATGGTCGTAATGATCTCCAAAATGGCAAACTTCTTCATACCAACCATTACCAGATGCTGTCATCAAATATCCATTTTCATCGCAAATATCATAAATTTCTTGGAACAAGTCCTGATATTCTTCCACAGGAATATAAGCAGCGTCTTCTCGATCAGCAGTATAAAAAATCATAGTCATAATAAAGCGATTGCTGCTAGTGTGACGTACAAATTCATCTCTTATGACATAATTGTAAGTACATTCAATGAGTGAAATAGAGGCAAAGATAGCAATACATCCCATTAAAATCTGTAAGCATCCTTTTTTATACTGTTTACAGGCAATGGAAACAATAATAGTTGCTAGAATCAGCAAACAAAGCGTCATTAACATTTGAGAACGCATGCCGATCATAATTCCTGAAAAAACACAACAAATGATAAAATCTTTACGTTGGTGGTGCAATACATAAGAAATTAAATAACTAAAGAATAAAAGATAAAGTGATAAAGTCATTCCTTCCGTTAAAATGCTATTGGTGTACATAGAGGCTCTCTGGGCTACAAAGCGATTTAATAAAGAAACTGCCAAGGGAATACAAAATAAAAAGGAAGTAAACATACGGTTTAAATTACATTCTTTATGGAATTTCATGGTAATATGCCAAGCTGCCACAGCTGCTAAAATACTTTGTCCCATGACTGCACTTTGTAAATAATCATAAGGCAGTGGTAAAACAGTATGGAGGAAACGAAAGCATGCTAAGTACATAGGATAAAGAGCTTCCCTTGTAATCGACATTTCAATATAGGTAGGAGAGTCTACGGCAATGTAAACACCATCATAAAGGGCAAAAAATAAATAGAAGAGTAGTCCTATGGATAGCAATATATATGAAAAACGGTTGGATTTCGTTTTTGCATCAGTGTATGTTTGTCTCATTATGATAAAGTTTCCTTTCAGCGTGAATTCGTATAGATACTAAGAGATGTATATAAGTTTATCATAGTTGATTGATACAATACAAGAGATATTTAATGGTTACAAACAATAGTAGCATTTACATAAAATTCATTTGAGAAAACTTGTCAGATACGTTATAATAGAAAAAAACTAGAGATTGGTGGATGAATAAATGGATAAAATAGCAGTCTTAATTCCTTGTTATAATGAAGAGAAGACAATTGTAAAAGTAATAGAAGATGCAAGAAAAGCACTTCCAGAAGCAGTGATTTATGTATATGATAACAATTCTAAAGATAAAACAGTGGAATTGGCAACGGCAGCAGGGGCTGTTGTTCGTTATGAATATATGCAAGGAAAAGGCAATGTCATTCGTAGAATGTTTCGTGAAATAGATGCACAATGCTATATTATGGTAGATGGAGATGATACTTATCCAATGGAATATGCAGGTGAAATGGTAGATAAAATCTTAAACCACAACGCAGACATGGTGGTAGGAGATCGATTATCTTCCACATATTTTACAGAAAATAAAAGACCATTTCATAATATAGGAAACTCAGTAGTTCGTCAAAGTATCAATACTTTATTTCAATGTGAAATCAAGGATATTATGACGGGATACCGTGCCTTTAGCTATCCATTTATTAAAACATTTCCTGTTATGTCGAAGGGGTTTGAAATTGAAACGGAAATGACAATACATGCGGTGAACAATAATATGCAGGTGGAAAATGTCATAGTAGAATATAGAGATAGACCAGAAGGTAGTGTTTCTAAATTAAACACATATGCAGATGGCATTAAAGTGTTGCGTACAATCGTTAGATTATTTAGAGAATATAAGCCTATGTATTTCTTTAGTCTTGTTTCTACTTTATTATGTTTATTAGCAGTGGTATTTTTTGTGCCAGTTTGGTTAGAATATATGAATACAGGATTGGTGTTAAAATTTCCAACCTTAATTGTTTGTGGCTTTGTAGTATTAGCAGCCTTGCAAGCCTTTTTTGCAGGATTGATTCTGGACAACATATCTCAAAGGGATAGAAAGAACTTTGAATTAGATGTGAATCATATGCAAAGTCAATTTATGAACAAAAGAGATGGAAAATAGGCATTAGAATAGGAGTAAGGAATTAGAATAGGAATAAGAGAAATATTAAGACAAAGTTAATTTTTATAATAACCTTTTTTTAATAAGAGAACAGTAAGATGAGAATTACGATAGATAAATAAGAATGATGAATCGTAACGGATGAATCATAAAGCTATAGCATTGAGTCTTGGTTAAATGTTATGAGTAGTCTTAGATAATTACTTGTTCACAAAGGTGAATTTTGTTTTCACCTTTATTAGAAAGACAATGAGGGTATTATAAATGAATAAAAAAATGAGGGCTTGGATATTTCTTGCAGAATCTGTTATTGTGGTAGCACTAGTGGTGGTTATTACTTTTTTGATAAATGAGGATAGCAATATTACTAGAGGAGCAGAGTTAGTAGAAGAAACTGTGAATGAAGAAAGCAATCTATCATTCATGTTTGAGGTGGATCAGGTTTCTACTGTCAGTGCTAAGGAAAATACAGAGGAAGCCATAGAAGAAACAGTTGGTGAAGTAGAAGAGATTGATGCAGAAGAGACAGAGATAGTAAGTGACATAGAAGAAACTGAAACAGAAGAGACTGAGCAAGCTAGTGATAGCACTCAAGACGTGATAGTAAGCAGTACGTTACCAGATATTACAGGAGATGGTGAAGTTAGTATTGTTGTATTTGGCGATAGTATATGGGATGATGATCGTGGAGAAAACAACATCGCTGAACAAATCCAGGAACAGACAGGTGCCATTGTTTACAATTGTGCAATCGGTGGTACGGCGGCTGCTGTAACAGATGGAAGTACAGAAATTACTACATGGGATAATCGTTCCGTAAATGGCATGCTCTATGTGGCTAGAGGACAACTTAGCTCTGAGTTTGTATTAAGTGGATATGATGCCAAAGAGGTTATTGATCAAGTGGATTTTACAACAGTAGATTACGTAATTTTCTCTTATGGATTAAATGATTATTTTTGTGGTACACCACTTGATGGAAGTAATAGTATGTATGATTTAGCCTCTTATGGTGGTGCATTACGACATGTGTCTAATCAAATGCAAATCGCATTTCCACAGGCAGAATACATCATCATCAGTCCTACTTACTGTAAGGTTTATGATGGAAAAGATGAAATCGGAACTAACGATGAAATTGATAAGGGATATGGCACCATTGTAGAGTACGTAGCAATGGGTGAAAGTGTAGCGGAAGAAACAGGCATCAATTTCATTGATATGTATAACGATTCCTTCCTGAATAGTGATACAATTGACCTGTATCTAAAAGATGGTGTACATTTTAATGAAGAAGGCAGAACCTTATATGCAGCAGAAGTGATAGAATTTATTGAGAATATGGAATAAATAGAAAAAGTAATGGTATACGCCTTTGATTGAGGAGTGTACCATTACTTTTGTATTAAACAACTGCCTCAATTAGTATCTTGCCACTTAATGAAATCTGTTTCATTCCAATCTCTTTATGCTTATTGAAATTAAAACTTAACATATATCCTTTTTCGAGATGGTAATAGTCCAAATATTCAGAGAGCTGTTGCTCTCCACGGGTGTTATATTCTTCTCCGTGCCATATTTTCATCTCTATGATATATTGTTTACCGAGATAATCAATAATAATATCGGTTCTTCGCATATCTCGTGTCTGTGCTTCAATGTAATAGTTTCCCACACCATTAATAATTGGTTTCAGGTAGAGCAAGAAATGTTTTCTACCTTCTTCTTCCTTAAAAGTGCTTGACTGGTTGCCATATATATCATTGAAATGCTGAATGAACTTTTCAAGAATACGAGGCACATCTAACTCACCATTGTTTATAAATTGGTTTTTGAATTGAAGGGACAAACTATATATTTCACTAGTTATAAATTCTTGAGAAATAAAATAGTTATACAATCTTGTCTCAAAAATGCGATTTGAAATAGTTAATATCCCATTATTATTTTTTGCAAAACCAAACATCATAATGATTTCCATAAAATGATTATCTGGATTGTAGGAAATGTTTTTTCCGGAAAACAATAAAGCATATACAAATTTTTCTACAATTTCAAAATCCGTAATCTTATGAATTAAAGAGTCAAATAAGGTGTTTTTTTCATCTAATATAAGCTTAAATGCATGTAAAAATCCTTCTCTTGTCCATGCTGATTTTTTGTCAAGAAATTGTGTTGTTTCTGATACTTTTTCATCTATTAATTTACAAATGCGCGATACTAAAAAAGGATAACCAGAAGTGTAGTCATAAATAAGACTAGAAATTTCGACCATGTCCATCCCAGTATGATAATCTTTTTCATATTCGACTAACATTCCTGCAATATCAGTTTTTGAAAAACTCATATTAATATCAAAATCAGCAGCTATATTCCAAGGACTATTTCTCTTAGATGATTCATCAGGGTGTATTTTCATTTTTAAGTTTTTGATATCATATACGCCAGCTAAAATAACAGATTGAAAAGTTGACTGTACATCTCTAGCTAAATAATAGTTTCTTAATTGGGATAAGAAATCTAAAAATACTTGATTATTCGAAGCATTGTCTACCTCATCTATTAGCAGTACAACTGGTTTAGTTGATGTTTCACAACATTTGCTGAGTAATTTAAATAAAGTGGATAAACTGGTGTTCTTTTGATTTATGATAGTTTCAAATTGTGTCTGAAAATGGGAGGTAAAGTTTGGATATCTATTAAGTAATGTTTCGGAAAAAACAGCGGTAAAAGTTCTTTCGCTTTCAAAATCTTGATGACTAAAAGCTTGAAAGTCAAAGCTTATCATAGTGTAATCGTTGATAAAATAACGTGTTAACGATTTAAGTATGGTGGTTTTACCATATTGCCTTGCTCGATTAATGGTAAAATATTTCTTAGCATCTATTAGTTTTTTTATCGCTTTTAAGCGTCCTTCCAAATTAACCATATAATGTTCTTCTGGGATACAGGCACCTTCTGTATTAAAATGTTTCTTTATGCTTATATCGTTCATTGTAAAAATCCCTCCATAAAATAAATTGTTGGCTACTTTCAGTATACAAAGCAACTGTTGAAATAGCAATATATTTTCTTAGAAATTTATGCGAGTAATCATTACCTGTTACACTTCACGGCTCAATGTCATTTAGTTAATGTTATGAAATAAGAATAAAATTGAATATTAGTAATAAAAAGTTGTTAAATGTGTGAATTTTAAAAAATAATTAGAATCAGATATATTTTTGCAAGATTTCTGT
>JAWXVD010000177.1:0-5580 GCA_044425705.1 Eubacteriales bacterium
TTGTGCACTATTAAAAAATGCATTCCACCTAAAAAGCAACTGAGCATTGTGTAGCAACTAGACTTTTAGCTATTTTTAGAGAGAATGCATTACGTTTATAAAATTGATGCGTTTGTCCTAATGGGCAGGTCTATCTATATTCTTAGGCAAGATTCTCTTGTTCTAAGGCAAGCAAAAACTCCTTCATAGGCATACCATAAGCATAGCCCACCATTTTACCGCTGGTGCCGATCACACGGTGACAGGGTACAACGATGGGAAGGGGATTTTTATTATTAGCCATGCCAACTGCACGGCAGGCTTTTTCATTACCGATTGCTATGGCAATGTCTTTGTAGCTACGGGTTTTACCATAGTGGATATCCAGTAGTGCCCTCCACACTCGTTTCTGAAAATCGGTTCCATGTAATTCAAAAGGGAAATCAAAGGTTTTCCTTTTACCGCTAAAGTATTCTTCTAGTTGTGTAAAGACTTTAGTGGTGAGATTTGTTTTTATACCCATATCCACGATATCTTCATAGTTGATTTTTTTGATAGCTATGACAATTTCATTCTCTACAGTGATTTTAAAGTATCCTAATTTTGTTTCATATATAGCAAAGTCGGTCATAATCTATGCTCCTTAAAGATTTATTTTATTCTTTTGTAAAACTTTCTCATATATAATATAGAAATCATTGCAGTGACTCCCTCGGCAATAATAAATGTAAGCCAGATTGCCCATGTATAATCGGGGTTTACTATAGCAAGTCTTGTAAAACCATAGGCAACGGGTAGAACAAGTAAGATTTGTCTTAAAAATGAGACTATGAGAGATTCTAATCCAGAACCTACTGCTTGGAATACTGTTTGTGATGCTACATTAATGCCTACAAAAACAAAACTTAAACTTACAATTTGAATAGCTTTAATACAAAGCTCCATGGTGCTGCCAGAAAGACCAAAAGCAGAAGTGATAGGTACAGCGAAAATCTCAAATAAAATCGTTCCTATTAGTGTGATAGATAGTGCATAAACAAATAGATACTTGATACATTCTTTTAGTCGTTTGTTGTTTTTTGAGCCATAAGTAAATGAAACAATTGGCATTGTGGCATCTCTTAAACCAAAGATTGCCATAATGACAAATTGTTGAATTTTATAGTATAATCCATAAACGGTAACAATAGATTCGCTTGCTAGAACGAAAATAACGTTTAAACTGTAAGCCATAATGGAAATCAGTGCTTGTGCGACAATAGCAGGAAAGCCGATGATATATATTTTCTTAATGATTTCAAAGGACGGTCTAAATCCTTTCAGGCTATCGCTGATATGTTGATTATATTTTTTGTGGAAGTAGAATGCTAAAAGGAAGGCGCAGGTTTGTCCGATTACAGTGGCATATGCTGCGCCTTTTACGCCCATGGGAGTGATTCCAAACCATCCATAAATTAAGATTGGATCTAGTATGATGTTCACAATAGAGCCTGTTACTTGGGCGATTGTTGAATATAGGGAATGACCTGTAGATTGCAATAATTTCTCAAAGACAGCAAAGTATACGCTACCAAAAGAAACGATACATGTAATTTGCAAATAATCAACACCCATTTCTAAAATAATCGGATTCACTGTTTGTGAGCCAATATAAGCATTGGCACAAAAAGCACCAAATAGAACTATGATTGCAGTTAAAAGGAGGCCTAGAAAGATAGTGTTCTTTGTGACTGCTTTTGTTTTTTCAACATTTTGTTCTCCTAGATAACGCGATATTAAAACAGAAGCACCTACACCAGTACCGATGCAGATAGCAACAATAAACATATGTACGGGGAAAGCCAGGGTTAATGCATTTAGTGCTTCCTCACCATAAGTTTCCATATTTGATACAAACATACTATCTACTATATTATAAACTGCCTGCAAAGCAAGCGAAAACATAACAGGTATACTAGATGTTAGTACGAGTTTTTTCATTGGCATATTAGCTATTTTATTATTTTCCATGGGTTCTCTTCTTTCGTGTTTAGGTTTTCAGTTATTGCGTCAAGTAAATCTTGCAGTTGATCGATATTTTGAATATTATTCTTCATTTTTAATTCTACTCGGTTAAAACATTTGATAATTTGTTCGTAATAAGAAAATGCTTTAGAAGTTGGGAGAATATGTTTGATTTTTGCATTATATGGAACGGTATTTCGAGTAATGAACTGATTTTTTTCCATGGTGCTTAATATTAGGCTAACACTGGAACGTTTGAGATTTAAAAAATCTTCGATATCCCGACCTATAACGGTACGTTTTTTATTTTCTTCGATAACGAAACAAATAATGCGAGCAGTTGTTGCAGACATATTTTTATCAACATGAGTAGTAATTTCATATTCTAATTCTCGCATAATTTGATTGTGAATTTTAGCGATTTCAATTCCGATAATAAACATAGAATTTCCTTCCTGTCATAATGTTTTATATAAAACATTATACTGACCATGATAAAAGATGTCAATATAAATAATTTCATTTTGTTACATTTTACGGTGTAGCCGTGAAATGTATTGATTATTCAAAGGTTCTTGCATTTTTTTGATGGCGAGAGAAAGTTTTTTATGCTACAATGATGGGGATGATGCGTATTTTAATGATATTAAAAAGGTTTGTGTAAAGGTGAAGAGCAGAAATTATTCGTTTTAGTATGAGGATATACTGCATCGCCAGTAGCGTCTATGGTCGATCAGCCATCCTATTCATATTTTAATGAAGGTTGGAGTCAGCAGATAGGGCAATTCAAAAATCTGCTAAGTATTTACGCTCTTATTTACGGGTGATTAATGAAGAAGAAAATATACCAATCGATTTAGAGTTAGATATGGTAGAAAATTATTTGATTATTGAGCAAATGCGATTTGAAGATAAATTATCTTTTGTGGTGGACAAGAAATTTGAAGACTCTGAAGTACCTCCACTTTCGGTGCAGACTTTAGTAGAAAATGCGGTGGTACATGGGATACAAAAACAAACAGTGAAGGGTAAGGTTATAGTTACCACAAGGAAGAATGGAATCTTTAATATATAGATTTACGAGAGACATGTAAAGGAGGTTGTATATGGAAACAAATGATTTTCGAGAATTGATGGGTTCTATCGAGATGGTAAAGTACGTAGCAGTTTTTGTTACAGTTGTATTGGGATACATAATCATATTTCCAGTATATAAGAAAGTGAGTTATGCCATTAGTTATAAACGGAAACGAGACATTGCAGTCAGTAGAAATCATATTATAAAGGCAAAACGCATCAAATCTTCAGTACGAGGGAGTGTAAATGAGTATAGAAGCTATGGTACATATATTTATACGATGAATGGAAAAGAGAAGAAATTTAAAGCCATGTTTAAAAATTCAAGTATGGCACCAGCTATGATAGATTTAATGTATGTAAAGAATCCCAAGAAAGTATTTTGTTACGAAGAATATCACTGGGAAAACTATAAAGCAATTATTTTATTACCGATTATGGCATTTCCATGGGTATTAGGGATGATAGCAGTTTGGTTGTTACAATTACAGGTGTAGCGGAGATCTATTATCAAAGTGAGGAACAAGTTACAAAATGAAAAATAGGAGCATATGAATACCAGTGATTTTATGCTGAAAGGGAGATTAGGTTGAAAAATAAGATTTTTCAACCGGCAATTTGTACCTTACGGTCCAAAGTTGCCAGACTATGAGAAAGGTATAGGTATTATAATGAGAGAATATTTATTGAATATAACAAAAGAGCTATTAGCCATTGATAGTCCTAGTGGATTTTGTAAGAATGCAGTGGATTTTGCGTGGGAAGAGGCAACGAAATTAGGTTATAAAACAGCTAAAAATGCAAAAGGAAATTTATTGATTTATGTAGATGGCAAATCTAGTGAAAAAACAATTGGGGTTGCAGGACATGTAGACACGCTTGGTTTGATGGTTCGCAGTATCGGAGAAGATGGAAGTCTTGCAATCACTAATATTGGAGGGCTATTAATGCCTACGGTAGATGGGGAATATTGTCGTATCTATACTCGTGATAACAGAGTGTATACAGGTACTATTTTAAGTAAATCGCCGGCAGCCCACGTATATAAAGATGCGAAAGATCGTGACCGTGAATGTGACACTATGTATGTTCGTTTAGATGAAGTGGTAAAAAGTAAAAAAGATGTAGTAGATCTTGGAATCAATAATGGAGACTATATTGCAGTAGAAACGAAAACAGTTATTACGGATTCAGGTTTTATCAAATCTCGCTTTTTAGATGACAAACAAAGTGTTGCTTGTATGTTTACTGCATTAAAAGAGATGAAGGATAAAAATATTGTACCTGCTTATAATCTTATTTTCATTTTATCTACCTACGAAGAAGTGGGGCATGGAGCTAGCAACTTGCCTTCGGAAATTACAGAAATGCTTTCAGTAGATATGGGATGTATTGGACTAGATTTATCTTGTACAGAATATGATGTGAGTATCTGTGCAAAGGATACCTCAGGTCCATATGATTATGAAATGACAAATAAGCTGATTGCCCTTGCAAAAGCAAATAATATTCCACATGCTGTAGATATTTATCCATTTTATGGCTCGGATGTGAGTGCTGCTTTGCGTGCTGGAAATGATATTCGAGGCGCCTTAATTGGCCCGGGCGTACATGCGTCACACGGTATGGAACGTACCCATGTACAGGCAGTGGAAGGAACGGTGAATTTGATTCTTGCTTATGCGCAGGCAGAATAGGTTGAAACAAGAGTGAAAATAAATTTTCATCTTTACAAGAAAGTGAAATCATTTGATTGAATTTTGTTATAAAGTAAACACTGATAGAATGAATATCTCCATTTTATCGGTGTTTTTATTATATAAAATCAAAAAAATATTAAAATATGATATGAATTTAAACTATATTTTAAGTAGATAAGGTATGATATTATTAGCAGATAGAGTGTGAGGTAAGGATATGAGATTATTATTATGTGAAGATGAAAAAGAATTGTCCAATGCATTGGTGGCAATCTTAAAACATAGCAAATATTCAGTAGATGCCGTTTATGACGGAGAAGAGGCATTGGCATATTTAGAAGATAGTAGCTATGATGCAGTAATATTGGATATTATGATGCCTAAAGTAGATGGGATTACGGTATTAAAGAAAACTAGGCAAAAAGGAAATAGAGTGCCAATTTTAATGTTAACAGCACGGTCGCAGGTTGATGATAAGGTGTTAGGTTTAGATTTAGGAGCTAATGATTATTTGACGAAACCCTTTGCAACGAAAGAATTATTAGCAAGGATTCGTGCGATGACAAGGGGACAATCAGAGGCGGTATCTTCCATACTAACAATGGGAAATGTATCTTTAAATCAGGTCACATATGAGTTAGAAGCAAAATCAGGAAGCTTTCGATTGGCAAACAAAGAATTTCAAATGATGGAGTTATTGATGTTGAATCAAAATAATATTATATCTACTGAGCGATTTATGGAAAAGATATGGGGATTTGATAGTGATTCGGAAATCAATGTGGTTTGGGTATATATTTCTTATTTGCGTAAAAAATTA
>JAWXVD010000178.1:0-5524 GCA_044425705.1 Eubacteriales bacterium
AGATGATTTGCTGATTGATATATTTAGGTTCCATACTATCACCAGTGATTTTTACACCAAAGTCAGCATTTTCAGGTACTTCATCACCAACTTCAATCATTTCAAAATCTGTACCATCTAAAAAGTTACCAGTACCTGCAGATACCATGTTAGAATACAAACGAATTTCTCTACTAGGGAAGGGAAGCCATTGGCAGTTGGTGGTAATCCAGAAGCAAGGCATGGTATTGTGCTGACAGCTGATTATCAAGCAAAAAAATATGGTGTAAAGACAGGTATGGCGTTGTGGCAGGCAAAGCAGCTTTGTCCAGAGATTCACTTTGTTTCCCCCAGGATGGATCTGTATTTGCGGTTTTCTCGAATGGCCCATGAAATTTATGCAGAATATACAGATTTGCAGGAGTCCTATGGTATTGATGAATGTTGGCTAGATATCACAAACAGTGTGAACTTAAAAGGAGATGGTGAAAAGGTTGCAAAAGAGATTAGTAACAGAATGAAATCTGAATTGGGAGTTACTGTGAGTATTGGTGTTTCTTTTAACAAGATATTTGCAAAGCTAGGGTCGGATTATAAAAAGCCAGATGCCATTACCACTATGAACAGAGATGAATTTCAGATAAAAGCATGGAGCCTACCAGCATCAGATCTTTTATATGTAGGAAGAAGTACAACTGCAAAGCTACGCAAAATGGGGATACTTACCATAGGGGATTTGGCAAGAACAGATGAAAGAATTTTACATGCCATGTTAGGTAAGATGGGAAGTGTTTTATGGGCTTTTGCCAATGGCTATGATGATTCCCCTGTAAGAGTAGAAAACACCCATTCACCAATCAAATCCATCGGTAATAGTACCACCACCCCTAGAGATTTGGTAAATGATACAGATGTAAAAATTATTCTGTATGTATTGGCGGAAAGTGTGGCAGCAAGGCTGAGAGAGAATGGGTTTAAGTGTAGGGTGGTAGAAATCAGCGTGAGAGATCAGGAACTGATATCCTTTACTAGACAACATAAAATAGATCATGCAACCAATGTGACAAAAGAAATCGCAGAGGAAGCATATCGTATTTTTAAAGAAAATTATTTCTGGCATAAACCCATACGGAGCATCGGAGTGCGAGGAGCAGATCTAGTGAACGATACCTATTGGGAACAGCTAGATTTATTTTCCAGTGTGGAGCAGCGAGAAAAACAGATGAAGATGGATGAAACTGTAGATACCATACGAAAACGATTTGGATTTTACAGTGTACAGAGAGGACTGATGCATTTCGATACAGCCCTTTCAGCAGTAAATGCCAAAGAGGATCACACAGTTCACCCGCATGGTTATTTTGGATAGAAGAAAAGAGGAAATAAGATATGGAAACAAAGAAAATTTATGTAGATGTAACAGTACAGTTTTCTAAGGAAGGGCAAATGGTACCTATGAGTTTTATTTGGAAAGATGGACGTATTTATGAAATTCAGCGTATTAAAGATGTGCGTAGAGCTGCTAGCTTAAAAGCAGGTGGAGTAGGTATGAGATATACCTGCATGATTGAAGGAAAAGAAAGTTATCTTTATTATGAGAATAATAATTTGTGGTTTGTAGAAGCTAAGTGATGTAGGGGCTAGAACATATTTTTAGATAGATCAGCATAGAAGGTACAGATAAATGGTGCGGACTTCGGCACATCGGAACACATTTGTCAGAACAAAATCATCAATGGTTTTATTTCCCTTATCCGTTGAATGGTAATAAGAAAGTGCTTATTATTAGGAGGATTTTTGATGATTGAAAGAAGTGATAAGGGTGAAAATAAATGTTCATCCACAGTGTCTGTAGTTTCACAGTTACCAGCAAGTGAACTTACGAGATTTAATTATGTACATTGCCCTATATGTGGAAGATTTCTTATGAAATGCAATGGAAATTGTGAAATAGAAATCAAGTGCACAAAATGTGATGGAAACATTGCAGTAGGGGTAAAGAATGGTATGGTTATGGTATCAGAGAATCGGATGGCGAAAGTAAGCGTTCGAAAGGAAGAAAAAGTGAAACGTCAAAATCTGGGACAGGACCAATTGGTAGCAAAATACCAATAATCTGTAATCAGCAACTAGAGCTAAAAGAATTACAATAAGGTTTACAATAGAATAATATGAGATATTGAGAGAATTAACAGACTGGACAGACCTTATAAGAAGGAGAATCATATGAAATCTGAGACTGTTTGCATTGAAAAATACACAGCTAGTGGACCAGAAGAAAGATTTGAATTTATTTATGACAACTTTTCTATAATTCAAGATATGATAGAAGATTTTAGAGAAGATATCATTACAGAAGTTATTGAACAAAAACATTATAACAGGAGAGGTGGAAATGACAATTTAGGTGTTAGGATTCAGATATCTATGGGAATAAGCAATCCAACACAGAACCAAGCCATAGATCATCTGGAGATTGCACAAGCAATTGATGAGGGCGCAAGAAAGTATAGCATGGGACTTTCTAAGTTCCAGACATTGTCTAGGGAAGCAAAAGCAGTATATAAGGTAGACAAGATAGTCTTGGTAAATTGTGATTTGTTTGAAAAATATTTAGAGACATTTCGTGAGTACTAAAATATATCAATCCAATAATAGACCATAGACCATTTGCGGGAATTGTTGCTACAATTAATTCGCAGAAATAATTGATACTATGAGAACTTTTCTTTAGAATAAATTCTAAAGAAGGGTTCTTTTTCTGTGTAATAAAATACAATGAGGCTTATAAAAGATAATTTATTTCCCTTTTATTTAGAGGATAGAATGGGGGAAATATGCTAAAGATATGTCTAGTATCTATAAAATTCTTAAGCATAAATATTTAATATAACACAAATATTTACAATCTAACAAATAAATGTTATATTAGAAAAAAGGTGGGTGAAGTAGATGAAAGAAATATTAAGATACCTGAAAACTAATATAGATGAAAAATGCAGTATCATAAAATGGAAGGCAAAGGACTATCTGAATATTCAGCTTGCAGGTAGCTATGACTATTATTTAGTAAATGTATTCTCAGAAAGTTTTTTACTTATAAAACCAGTGGATGAAATGACGATTCAAAAAACAAGCATACACACAAGACGAATCAAAGATAAAACAGGATATGAAGTAGTATTATTATTGGAAAACCCATCTTTCTATATAATCAAAAAGATGATTGAGGAACGAAATGCTTTTATTACAGTAGATAAGCAAATGTATCTTCCATTTTTGGCAATACATTTAAAACAAAGCAAGTTAAAAGAGATTGAAACAGAAGACAGAGAGAAATTTACGCCAGCAACTCAGCTGATTTTCCTTTATATGCTATATTCGGAGCAGAAAAGCTTTGAAGCAGAAGAATTGATGGAGAAACTAAAGGTCTCAAGTATGACAGTAAATCGTACGATGACTATGTTAAAACAAATTAGAATTGTTTCTCAGGAAATTGCAGGAAAGACAGGAAGAAAAAAGATATATACACCAATTGAAAGAAAAAGATATTTTCAGGTGGGAAAAGAGTTTTTGATTAATCCTGTACAGAAGAGTTTATACGTAAAAACTACTCCCCTAGGAGTGGAAATGTATAAGACTGGTATGACAGCATTGAGTGAGCAGACGATGTTGGGAGAATCAGATAACCTAATATATGCAGTCTGTGATAAAAAAAAGATATCAGCTGAAGCACTTGTTACAAAGACTCAGGCTGTAATTGAGAGATTGCCTGAAATACAGCTTATGAAATATGATATAGGAGCATTGACTAAAAATGAATATATTGATCCGATTTCTCTGATTATGAGTTTGCCAAAGAAGGATGACAGAACAGAAATTGCAATAGATGAACTAATGGAAGGAATAGTATGGTACGAGGAGTAGATAAATTTAAAACGTATTTTAAGGAATATACAGGGCAGTACACCTTTATAGGTGGAGCAGCTTGCGATATTATTCTTGGTAATTTGGGCGAAAGCTTTCGAGCTACCAAAGATTTGGATATGGTATTACTTCTAGAAGAGTTGAGTGAGGATTTTGTAAATGTGTTTATTCAGTTTGTAGAAGATGGTGGCTATGAACATATTGATAAGGGTACTGGAGAAAATCAGTTTTTCAGGTTTTCGAAGCCAAAGGATAACACATTCCCATATATGATTGAGCTGTTTAGTAAGAGACCTGACTATTTGAATTCCTTTGTTACAAGGTTAGGTCCTATACATATTAGTGATGATGCAATAAGTCTATCAGCCATATTATTGGATGATGAGTATTATAGGATTCTTAAGGAAGGTGTAATTGATATAGAAGGTGTTTCTGTTCTGGACTTAGAGCATATTATATTATTCAAAATCAAAGCATGGCTTGATTTGTCAGAACGAAAAGAAAAAGGGGAAGTCATAGATAGTAAGAACATTAAGAAACATAAGAATGATATTTTCCGCTTAAGCGCGAGTATAGAAAAAGAAAGTCGTATTCAAGTAACTGGTAATGTGAGAAGGGATACCGAGTTGTTTCTTTCTAAATCTAAAGAGAAACCAATTAATTCAGGAGACTTGGGTATTAAGAATGCAACATTCGATGAATTACTGGATGTAATCGAATCATGTTATTTGTGATAATATTTCACCATGAAAAGTAAGAGTATTTAACTGATTTACTTAGAGGAGAAAATAACAATACTAGATGTGAAAGATGATAATGAAAGAATTATTTTATTATAATTCATGTATTGTTGGGAAAAGATATTAGTGCAATTAGTAATATTTACATAGGAGATGTATATGATGATAAATATGAATGAAGTTATTAGTAGCAATATAATTAATATGATGAAAAAAAATGGAAAGAAGCAAATTGAATTGGCAGATTGTATGGGACTATCTAAGCAAGTTGTAAGTAAGATGCTTAGTGGAGGTAGAGTGATTAATGCTGTTGAATTACAACAAATAGCAGAATTTCTTCGTGTTCAAATGGAAGATCTACTTAAATGTCCTAATAGTATTTCTGAAACAAATGTGGTAAAAGTATTTATGGGAAAAGTAAACTCTGCTGAAGCGAAACAGGGTTTAAAAATTGCAGATGAGATTGCAGATATGATATGTTTCTATTCTAATGCTAGAGAGAATGCAGAAAAAATGATGCAACCATGGGAGGGGTAATCCTATGTATAAAGTTTTAGAGAATAGTCTTTTTAAGATAGATAATAAAAAATACAAAAAAATAAGTGAGTGTGTAACTAGTTTTAATGCACTGTATAATAAAAATAATATTATGCAGGATGATATTTTTAGTATTTTAGAAAATTATGTGTTACGTAATGATATGCCATTTGATTTGTTACGATATCCGATAGAAGATAAAGAATTATGTGCGTGTACTTTTATACGAAAGGGCCATATGTTTGTAATGGTTAATTCTAAATTGCCAGTATCAAAACAAATATTTGCAACAGCACATGAACTATATCATATATATTGTTATTTTCAAGAAAATAATTCTG
>JAWXVD010000179.1:0-5521 GCA_044425705.1 Eubacteriales bacterium
GTGAAATATATTCTAAATCTTCGTGTAATAATTTAATTAATTCATCCATAAATGCACCTCGTTTCTACAAGTAATTATATCATAGAAACAAGGCGAAATCAACTAACTTTGGAAAGAACCAAATTTAGATTACCATAAACACCTGATAGAGATACTTTAATTCATGGAGATTTTCATCCGGGTAATATAATGTTAAGTGGGGAAGAGGCAATGCTAATTGATATTGCAGATATTAGTTATGGACATCCGATATTTGATTTGGCTGGTCTTCATTTTGTACTGATAGAAGTCCCTATATTTAGTAATTATAGAAATGATAATGGAGAAACACGCATTGGATTAACTGTAGAAAAAAGTCATGAGGTTTGGTCTTCTTTTATAGAGAAATATTTTTCACATATAGAGGCATCAAAAAAAGATGAAATCTTAAAACAGATTAAGACACTGGCAGCATTACGTACAGCCTGCCTAATAACAATGCATAACAGAACATTTTCTGATAATGACATTCAATATTTTCAAGAATCCATCAACGAACGTTTGATTCCAGAATTACCAGCTATGATTGAAAAAAACACTTGGTATTATTAGTAGCGATAACGCTCACTTCGATTTATTTATAAACACACAAAATGGCTAGACCCCTTGCATCTTGGGCTTCTAGCCATTTTCTATGATATTCTGAACCGTTTCTTTTTAGTATAATTCTAAATACTCCTCTAACATCAGATTATTTTCATACATATATGTTGCCGCTTCGATTCCTACATAGCGATAATGCCATGACTCGAATTTAATCCCTGTAATCGCTTCTTTTTCTTCTGGATAACGCAATACGAACCCATATTTATAGCTATTCACCTTTAACCATTGAGACACATCTGTATCCGGCAGTATTTTTCACATTTTTTTAAATTCATTTATTTCACAACCTCCAAAACAAAAGTAAAGGAACGACTTTCGCCATTCCTTCACTCATTTTTAGTAGTTTCTTCTACACTAAAATGGGTTTAAGGTCTCCATTACGACCACTCGATAACGTTTTATGTCTTTTATCCGACAGTTCTTTGTATACTCATATAATATCAACTTAGATATATAAAATCAATAGGTTATAATGTTCTTTGTAATTGTTATATGACATTTTGTTACTTGATATTACCAAAAGACGACTATAGGTGAAAATAACTTTGAGACAAAACAAATCAACACCACTTTTTATGATTACTCCATGGGAACCATACAAATTTCTTTATTCTCATGCTTTAGCACACGTATCTGTTCTTTTCCTATATCTCCAATTATATAAGGAGAATGGGTTGCAACAATTAATTGATTATTAGTCCCAATACTTTCATATACACTAATAATCTTTCGCTGCCATTCTGGATTCAATGATATTCCTGGTTCATCTATAAGAATAATAGAATCATTTATGTTTAAAAACTTCAGTGATAATACCCTCAAAAATAATTGTTTCTCTCCAGAGGACAAACTATCCATTGGAAAAGTATCTTTGTTTTTATTTTCAAAAACAGGTTGCTTCTTATCATCTTTAGATAATCCAACAATTCGAACATTCAAATCCATACACGCAAAAATAGAATTAATACTATCACATGTCTTACGAATGCTTTCCCTCGCTTGTAAATCCTCATTTGCAAAAACGGCTGTTTCAATTTTAGTTGCAATAAACGACGATACATCACTTGTAATTCTTTGATCAATTATATTTGTCAAAGTATCTGGAGTTTGTTTTCTCGTATCAATCTTTTTGGATAAGTCAAAATTAATTTCTGTAGGCATTAAAACAATCTTACCTATAGATTTATCTTCTATATCCATTTCATCAATAGCCCCTTGCTCAAAGTTATCAAAAATCCCTTTAAGAATACTTGTTTTTCCAGTCCCATTATTACCAATCAACACAACGGTATTTAATATTTTCCCACTTTCATCTTCAAAGCTTATTTCCAAGTCCTTTAGTATGAGATGAGATTTGAATTTAATTTTTCGAAGCTTCATACGTATCTCTCTTTCTATATAGCATAAATTACACAATCGCTAGATTTCTCTATGCTGATTTTCTTAATATAGTACCTTTATAATTTCCCACCATTATTTTTACATATTATAAAAAGATCATCTATACTTCTTCAAACGAAAGTGTATGTTCTACTTCGTAATTTTGTTTCAAGAACTCGATTGCTTGATATTCCTCTAAGTATTGAAAAGCTTGGTTTTCTTTTAACCCATATTTATCTGCAAATTCACTAACACAGCACACAATATAAGAATTTATGTTTTTCTCACCTGCCAGCATAACACTATTTTCCTTCCACTGCTCGTTCATTGTCTTCATAATTCTGAGAGACTACAATATCACCTTTCTTGCATAATCCTATTAATAATTTTATCTAATGTTCCATCTTCTTAAGATCATCTAAATTCAACTCTCGTCTTAATTCCTCTTCTGTTGGTAAGCATGTCATATACTTTGAAGCAAATATCTGCGTATTACCTTCTGGTAATGTATACTTTACCACTGCTTCTGATTTATCTGCACATAATACAATTCCAATAGGTGGATTATCACCTTCATTCATCAATTCTCGAGTATAGTAATTCACATACATCTGCATTTGTCCTAAATCTTGGTGTGTTAATTTATCTATTTTTAAATCAATTAACACATGACACTTTAATATATAATTATAGAAAACTAAATCAATATAGAAGTGCTCATCATCGACCCTGAAATGTTTTTGCCTTGCCTCAAAACAAAATCCTCTACCTAGTTCCAATAAGAATTTCTGCAAATGATTAATAAGTGCAGTTTCCAAATCTTTTTCATAATGTTTTACATTATGCTCTAATTCTAGAAATTCTAAAATATAAGGATCCTTCACGATAGTTTCATATTCTGATTTCACTTCTTTTTCAAATACTTCTGCAGCAACTGCCTCTTTATCTCTGCTTGCCACAAGCCTTTCTCTAAACATAGTATTAATCTGTCTTTCTAATTGCCTTACACTCCAATTGCTTTTCACACATTCTTCCATGTACCAATTACGATTTTCTTCATCAGAAATCTTCATCAATGTTCTATAATGTGACCAACTCAATTCGAGACACACTGTGTCTCGAATTGGAAACATTAAGTAAAACCGTCTCATTTTTCTAAGATTTGTAATATCAAAACCTTTCCCAAACTCTGACGTTAATTGCTCAGATATATATTTCAATAAATTCTTTCCATATTCTGCTCTATCACTTTCTCCACAAGCTATATATATCTGCTCACCTATTTCATGATACGCAAGAACCATTGCTGAATTTACAGCCCTATAGACTTGGCTCTGTGCATTTACAACACGAGCTCTTATTGATAAATACGTTTCTTCGTTTGTTGGTTTTATATTCATTATTTCTTTTTTGATTTCATCCATATTCATTTCCTTTGCATAATCTCCATTAATTCATCAATTGTTATTTCTGTTCTGCCAAGACTACTAGCTCCCCTATATATAGTTCCATTTTTTGAGGGAACTCTTTTATAATCTACCATTTTTTTGATTTATTATAAGGTTTTTGGGTTTATTTCAATAATCAGCTTCTGAAATGAATGTTCGAATCTCTCATCATCTTCTGATGTTCTTTTCCTAGGTCCTTTTATATGATTCTTGCCAGAAGATCTTCTTGCTTTCTTATTCACATGCCTCTCCATCAACATCATATCTATGTTCTCATTAGTGTACCATTTCCCAGATTGATGTATGGCATATGCGCCTTTTCCAAGTGCCATTGCTGCTACGCCATAATCTTGTGACACTACAATGTCACCCTTCTTACATAAGCCTATTAAGGCATAATCCACTGCATCTGCTCCAGCACCAATTATTTTCACTTCACTATAATCGGAGTACAAGACATGGTTAGTATCACATAAAAGTGTCACTGGTAATTCATATTTCATTGCTACTTTTTCTACTATTCTAACTACGGGACATGCATCTGCATCTACGTATATTTTCATAATGCTCCTTTATTTTATCTTTGCCAATACTTCATCCGCTTTTATCATATAAGCATATGCCTCCAAATCGACTTTCTTTAAGTATTTCCCTACCCTCATCTCTGGTTGTGTAAATGCTTTATTTATGTATAATTTATAATCTGTAATTCTTTCATAAGGAACATCTCCCATTAAACAAGTAACCATATATAAAATTTTTGCAGCTCCTCGCGGTGCAACCTCTGGGCTATACTTTTCAGAATAAATATGTCCTTGCAACTTTCTCATACCGCCCAAATATAAGGAATATTCATTTGCTAAATATTTCCCACGTGAGATGATACATAATGATGCTTCAAAAGTATCTTTTAGACAATCAAAGGGGGTTACAGAAATTCCTCTATATTCTATTTCTGACATAACGATCTTATTATATGTTTTTTTCACCTCGTCTATATTTTCAAAAACTTCAATAAGGGTAGTTACATCATAGAATTGCTTCATAACTTCCATATCTTTTCCTGTGTTTAGTAGTATTCCTGTTGTATGTGGTGCAAAGGCTGTTAGCTTATCGCCCAATATACATTCTATACTTGGTACTCTAACTCTAAGGTTTTCTGCTTCAGATAATACCAACTCATTCTTAATCTCACATTCTATCACTCTTTCATAATGATTCTTTTCATAAAGTACATCTAATAAAATATGAAATTCCTTTTTGTTAACAGGTGAATTATATGTGAATTTAAAATGACGTTTTTCTATATTATTCTTGCCTTTACGTATTTGTTCTTCATACTCTACAAAAGGGAATATTTCTGATGCCTTCTTTATATAGTCTTCTACATTTGTTCCTGGTTCTACTATAATATCTATATCTGTAGATAATCTCTGTGGATGCTCCAACAATAACATCAAGCATGTTCCCCCCTTAAAGATGAACGGCATTTCTACTTTGGTTATTGCCTCTAACAATCCAAATGCAAATATGGTTCTTTCAATAAGAATAGGATCTCTATTACTATTCTTTTGTAATACTCTAATATGTTCTTCAGTAAAACTCTCTCTCTTTAGCATTCTATTACTTCCTTCTTAGCTGTATATTGGTTTCATCTTGTATGAAATTTTTTATTTTCTTATCTGCACCTCTGCGTTTTGCATACCGAAACAAAGAACTTTCATCTATTGCATATTTCAAAAAAACTTCTTCATATACAGTAGGTATTTCCATCGAACTAACTATATTTTGTAACAAAATATCTGTACGTAAATCCACAAGTAATTTTTCAATCCTTGTGTTCCATTTCACTGACCGTTCTTTCGGGGCCTCTGTAACCAATTTTCCAATGACAATCATATCTTCTAACCAATATTGATGATACATTTCTGGTGTAGGATTAATAAACACTTTTCCACTATAGTGTTGCTTCAATTCTTCAAAAACAAATGCTCCCAAATCATTTTCTACTGATATAAATATTGTATTATGCGCCAATTGGTGATTAA
>JAWXVD010000033.1:0-29001 GCA_044425705.1 Eubacteriales bacterium
TGAACGGGAGAAGCGTATCATGAAAAAGACAATAGCAATGATTTTAGCTGTGAGCTTTCTACTACTTACAGCTTGCACTAAGGCTACACCAGAGAATATGGCAGAAAGTACGAGCTATTCCTCAGCACCTGTCTTTATGTTTGTACTTAGTGTTGCAGCTATCTTTGGGATATTAGGTTTTGCATTTTACTATGTTATGAAACGTCCAAATGCCAATCAAAAGCTATGGATGACAATTATCACATTGATATCCTTGACAATTATGAATGGTGCAATGTTCCCTCTCAATATCATGAAGATGTTAGAAAGCAGTATCGCAAATGGATTTACAATTATATTTTGGTTGTATGCACTTTATTCAATTTGTGGATACATAAAGACTGCTTGCAATAATAAAGTAACTGGATTTGCTCTGTTTTTTGGTAGTGCTGTAACTGGAATGATTGCTAGATTTTTCTTGGAACTTGGCGAAGTAAGCAATACGGAAAACTTCACATTACCGAATATACTATGGTTTTTAGGGATTTATATAGTGATTTATTTGTTATCAATTAAGACAAGAAAGGTATTTTAATTATGAAAAAGGCAATAGTAATTTGTTCGATACTCATAATTATAGCCTTAATTTTTTGGGGTTTGCTTTATTCAGTTGGCTATATTCCTATAATTGGAAATATGATTGCAACTGAGAAAATTAACGATTATGCAACGGAAGTCTATGGAAATGATGAGTCAATTGATGTAGGCTATGACTTTTATAATATGGGTAACTACAATACAGATGAATATTCATATATTTTGAATATTGGTAGAATAATCGATCATAATCTTTATGAAAACGCTGGTGAAGAAACACCATATAAGCAAGATTATCAAAAAATCATCGATATGCTTGAAGAAGGTATTAATTTTGAAGATTACAGTATAAGTTGCACAATTGATGCTGATGATTATTCCCGAAAATATTACACATTAGTCGTATATAATCTTAGCAATGAAAATGTATTAAGCGAAAACGAAAGTTTAACAAAGCCTGCTGAAGTAGTTATGCAATTTGTTAATTCTATGGATACTAAATATAATTTCACTTCTGTTAATGTAGTGTATAATGATAACAATGGTAAAAAACAAATTTCATTGAATGGAGATACTGCCATTACAGAAGATATTCTCGTTCAAAGCACAAAAAATATAGAGTAGCGAATAAAATAAGCATTTCTGGGATACACACCAATGACTACTCATTCCCAGTGGTTAAACATCAAAACTAAACGGAGGATACCATGAACCTATACATAAAACAAAAACTATTTTCTTTCGGCGATAAATACGATATTTATGATGCCGAGCAAAATCCGGTGTATAAAGCATTTGGAGAAGTTTTCACCATTGGAAACAAGCTCCATCTATGCACTTTAAATGACGAAGAACTTGTCTTTATCAAACAGAGAGTTATGACCTTTATGCCAGCTTTTGAGCTGTATGTGCGTGGAGAATTATTTGCAACAGTGAAAAAAGAGTTTACATTCTTTTATAAGAAAATCAATGTGGAAAGCTCTTTCGGAAGTTTTGTGATTGACGGAAACTTTTGGGATCACGAATACACCATCACTTGCGATGGTAAGCTCTTTGGTACAGTGTCAAAAGAGTGGCTCACTTGGGGCGATGTATATGCCTTAAATATCAATTCAGATGAACACGACGAGTTCTTCGTGGCACTAGTCCTTGCGATTGATTGCATTTTAGAGGCAGAAAAGCCCCGATGAAGCCAATGACTATTTGAGTAACTGGTATCTAGCTGATTTTCAAATCAAAGGTATTATGTATACCTCGATGGAGCAATATATGATGCATCAAAAAACAATGATTTTTGGTGATAATCAAGTCGCTTAGGAAGGTTCGTGAAGGGTTGCGAAATTAGCAGAGCAAGGTTTGGTCGAAACAATTGGAGATATAAGATTAGAGGTAGTATCAAGGGGGAATTGAATGCTTAAGATTGCGATTTGTGATGATGAAAGAATATACATAAAGCTGATTGAAAAATTAGCTAGAAAATATTTTGAAAGTAAAGAAATAGAGTGTGAGATATCGCAATATTTGGATGCGAAAGAACTACTTGAAAAGGAAAAGATAGAGGCTTACGATTTGATATTTTTGGACATCCAGATGGGGGATGTATCAGGGTTTGAGATTGCAAGAGAACTGGAAATACAAACAAAAAGTGCATTGGTTTTTGTTTCTAGTCATGATGAATTAGTCTTTGAATCACTGACGTTCCATCCCTTTCAATTTATTCGTAAAAGCAAAATAGAAGAAGAGTTTGAAGCCGTGATGGATGATTTTCTTAAGAAGTTTATTGTATGTAGTAAAATGTATGAGTTACCAGTGAAATTAGGAAAATATCCTATTGATATAAATGATATTATTTATTTTGAAGTACAAAATCATATGGTTTGGTGTCATACGATTCGGGAAAAAATAACTCTTAGAACTACCTTGTCTACAATTATGCAGGATTTAGCTAAGGATGGATTTGTACAAACACACAAATCATTTTATGTAAATATAAACTATATATATGCAATAGAAAAAGCAGAAGTGCTACTGCATTTAAATGCTTCAGAGCAGGAGTTCTTAAAAATACCGCTTGGTAGAACAAAGAGACAAGAGGTAAAGGATATGCTCTTGAAGAAAATGCGATAAGGAAAGAAGGTAAAGTTCATGATAGAACAGCTAGTAAATGTCATGGAAGGTGGGATAATCGGAATGTTTATTGCTCTGACGTTAACACCTAAATATAAAAGAGCGAAAAACATCATGATTTTTGGTTCGTTTGTGATCACATACGCTATTATAGTTCATGCTATAAATAGTATGGTTGGAAATGAACAGTACATTGCAATCATATACTATATCTTATTGCTCATATACACACTATGCGCCTATACAGAACCGTTATATACCAAAATGATATATTGCACGATACCTGTTTTGATTTTAATTCTGTCAGCACTTTTAACGGGAGCAATGATACCAGCTGTATTTGGTGTGGATATTATGCATACGTTTGTATATGGAACACACATTAGAGAGGTATCCTTGTTCACAGCAAAATGCATACAGCTCTTTCTTACTTTAGCTATGATCAGCATTGTAAAGGGGAAGTATGTTGTATTTGGGAAAAAAGAGGGGCTAGGAATAGGAGCAATTATATTTGTTTTATTCTTTCATACAATCTTTGTGTATCAAATGAGGATTACGGAGAATGAATTAATAAAAGCAGACATGTTTTTAGCTAGTAGTGTGTGTTTGATTCTTGCAATTGCATTATTGCTATATTTTTTTAATAATTACCACAAAAGTATGCTTGAAACCTATGAACTACGTGCAAAACAGGTTGCATGGGTAGAACAAGTGAAGCATGCAGAAGAAATGGAAGTAATGTATGAAAAGTATTTAAGTCTTAGACATGACTCAATACATCAATATGAGGTTCTTAAGAGACTACTAGATGGAAAAATGTATGGTGAGGTAGACCATTTTGCGGAGGAAATGTTAAAGCATATTCATAGTATTTCCATAGGTACTAGAACGTTTATGCTAAAAAATCAAACGTTAAATGCACTGTTACATATTTATGATGGGAAAATGAAAAGTAATGATATAAAGGTTGAGTATTTTATAGAGGATGTAGAGTTAGGAAAGATTGATAGCTATGATGTGTGCTTGCTGCTCTCAAATTTGTTGGAGAATGCCATGGAAGCAACCGCTATGTTAGAAGACAAAAGTATACATGTAGCACTTAAAAAGAAAAAAGGATATATAGACGTAAAAGTAATCAATACAATTCATACTTCAGTATTAGCAAGTAATGCTACCCTGACTACAACAAAAGCACAAAAACAAGAACATGGATTTGGGATTCTTACTATGAAAAACATTGTTCATAAATATGATGGTAGCTTTGAAGTATATGAAGAGGATCATAAAATATGCTTTCATATTCTCTTAAAAGCATTATAATGGTCCACTTGCGTCAAAAACGGTCCGTTCACGACAAACGTATTGTCATAAATTTAAAAATCTGCTAATTTCAGATAAAGGAGATGTATTTGTATGAATATATTAATATCTGAAAAATTAGCAGATTTTTTGTTGTTAGAAAATGATGTGGAGGATAGAGATAGTTGCATTTATGGATGTCAGTGCTTAATTTCACTATGTAGCAATATAGTAGTTGTAATAGGTATAGGAATACTTTTTCATAAACTACTAGAAAGCATACTCTTTCTTGTAGTTATAATGTTGGTAAGAAGCTACACAGGTGGATTTCATGCAAAAACCTGTTTGATTTGTAACGTGATACTGGGGATGCATTGCATAGGTACATTATGTATTTCTACATATATAATAAATGATTTTAATATTTGTCGCATTCTAATATGGATAATGATGAGCATTTTTTCTGTAGCAACATTTTTTCTTGCACCTATGGAGCACCCCAATAAAAAGCTTAGTGTAAGTGCAAAAAAATATAATAAAAGAATATGTTTAATACTAATTTTATTGTTTGATTTAACTGTTTACATACTTATATTTAGGTATCCGTATGTAGCCACAATATTATCTATTACGCTTGGAGGTATAGGCTTGGCATTGCTAGTAGAAATGAAAATGGAAAGGAGGAACGAATATGTTTAAGGCAAAAAAGTTGGGACTTGATCTCGTTAAATTTATAGCAAAACAAAATAGAATTGCTACATCAGCATTTGGGTATTATCAACCAAGAGAACCAAAGAATTTGAAAGAAAGAATTGAGAAAATGTAGGTTATTTGATGAAGGAGATTAACTATGAAATTGAAAAAAATGTTAAGTGGAGTAGCTATTAGTTTAGCAATGGTAGCTATATTTAGCTCTATGGAACCATGTATCGAAGTAAGCGCATCAAGTATATCAAGTGTTACAGGATATGTTAATGGCGATGGAGTTCGTCTAAGAAATGAAGGATGGTCAGGGGGAACAATTCTGGAGCTCATGTATGATGGGGAGAGTGTAGATTATTATCTCCAAATTTTTGGCTCAGACCCAGAATATAATTATATGAAGAGACATGCAACGGGTACATATGGTTACGTAGATCACCATTATATTCAATATTAATTTGTCGACTAACAGTAGGTTGCCACAATTTGTGGCAACTTTATTTATACAAGGAGAACCCATGAACAAAATAAGTATACAAACTTTTATACTGTTTTTACTAATTCTATCTTTAAGTGGATGTGGAACAGAGATTTCTAACATAAGAGAGAGTGAAGCAGAAAGCGAAATTGTAAGTTCAAAGTTCCTTCATAACGAAAGTGATGTGAAGGAGGTTGAAATATCTTCAGAGAGAAACACTATAGAATATGCAGGGGAGCCTTTCGAAAAATCTATCTTTGAAACGGGAAGTGAAATGATATATACATATGGAATCAAAGAAGAGGGAGCATACTTTTTAGGTCAAATGCAAATAGAAGGAGATATCTTTCAAGAATTTGTAGTTGATATAGATAAGAATATGAGAGCATTTAACATGGTGGTAGATGAGCAGGGGAATTGTCATATTTTATGGATGAGTGTAGAAAAGATTGAGATAAACAATCAACTCTTTGATGCTATTACAAATGAAAAAAGTATGATTACAATTGTAAATACGAGTGGTATGGTCGTGAATGAAATTGATGTAACCGCTATTTTTTCTTTGGGATATGGAAGGCCATATAGCTTTATTGTAGATCGTGAGGGGAATTACTATTTTGAAAGTGTAAATCAGATTATTCAAGTATTAGAAGAGGGAACGCTAGGAAGTATTGTAACATGCGATGGGAGTGTGGAAGGTATTGGAATTGGAAAATCAGGCGCCCTCTATGCTACGTATAGACTGGAAAATGGAGAAACGTGGTTAGGAGCAGTTGAAGAAAATACTACGTGTACGAGTAAGGTGCAAATGCCTGAAGCCGACGCTATTTATAAAGGAATTTATACAGGGATTGATTGTGAACTCTTATTTTTTAATAAGTCAAATGGTATCTATTCATACAGTGAAAACGGTATAGAGGAAAGAGTTCCTATTTCGCAACTGCCAGTGAGCGGAGAAGAAATGGGAGGGTATGGATTCCTTTCAGATGGACGATTTTGTGTTTTGAGTCAGTCAGATGTAGATACAATGTTTTATTATGTGCCTTCTGCAGTAGACTAAAATTTTGTGAGGTGAGATGCCATGAAAAGATATAAGCACATAATTTCAATGAGTTTCATGTTCCTACTAACAAGTACATTCTTATATGGATGTGGTGAAGAGGAAACAGTAGGAAGAGAACAAATCGAAATAGTAAGCTTTAGTACCAATCAGCAATTAAGTGACTATATATATGAATTTAATATACAACAAACGAAGTATGAAGTGGTATTAACACCGTTAGAATTGACTGAAGAGACTCATACGAAGTTGATGATTGATATTGTTGGTGGCAATGGTCCAGATATCGTAAACTGGGGCACATCCTATAATAAGATATTGACAGCGGGCGATGCGTTTTTGGATATGAGTGAATATGTAAATACACATTTATCTGAAGAAATGTATGCAATTAATATTTTGAATGCATTTAGCGTAGGAGAAGAGTTAAAGGTATTAGTGGCGAATTATAATGTTTCTACTATGGCGTTATTATCAGAAAACTTGATGGAAATAGAGGATTTTAATGTGGATACTCTAGTAGAATATTACAATGCACGAGAAGATGATATGGTGCTTTTTATGGGTGAAACCAAGATGCAAGTGTTGGCGTATCTGTTGAATACATCCCTAGATACATTTATAGACTGGGAAAGCCAAAGTACTACGTTTGATTCTGAGACATTTCAAAAAATACTAATGTTTTGTAATGAATTTCCCAATCAGTTAGAATTTGATGACTCGATTTCTATTAGAGAACAGTATTTAGAAGGGCATATATTAATGTATCCACTTACTTTGACAAGTGTATGTGGTATTACGACTACAAAAGAAATTTTTGGCGAACAGGCTATCTCATTTATAGGCTATCCGACCGCGGATGGGAGTGAGATGATATGCGAACCCGTTGAGAATGCATTTAGTGTAAATAGCCAGTGTGAAAATCTCGAGGGTGTCTATTTGTTTTTAGATGGGATAATGGGATATGAATATCAAAGCACTATAAGTTATGGATATCCAGTCTTAAATTCTGTGTTAGAGGAGCAAATAGAAGCGGCAAAAGAAATTGAAATTGATTTTGAGGGGAATCAAGTAGCAAAAGAACAGGTTAGATTTGTAGGTGAGGAGGCCGAGGACATTTATCAGATTACCAATGAAGATGCAGATGAACTCAGAAGTATTTTACGTGGTGTGTCAAATAGTTCCTTTTATGATTTTGAACTCATGCAGATTGTGTATGAAGAAAGCGAGGCATTTTTTCAAGGCGAGAAAACAGTAGAAGATGTTGTGAAAACAATTCAAAATAGGTCATCTTTATATATTAGGGAACAGTTTTGAGGAAGGAGTATTATGCATTAATTATGTTTAGTAGCAACGATATTAATTCTATTAACTGAAAAGTAGGTGTATAGAATTAAATTAGTAATTATGGAGGGAGTGCGAAATCCAGAATTAAAATTAGTTTAGATGCAAAATCATGGAAATTTTAGAATAAAATGATTACTACATGTATGTAGTGGAATGGAGATGTTTATGTTAATAAAAAAATTAAGTTGTGTTATTTTAAGTTTATGCGTTCTTGTTATGACAGGGCAACCTATGTCAGTAAATGCCATTGATAATGATATTGTGATGGAAGTAAATGGAGCAGAGATAAACGTTAGCGAGTTAGCAAAGGAAAATGGAGTAGATCCATATGAACTATTAAATTCAATTAACACTCCATCAATAGATGGAAGAATTTCACCATGGTCAAATGTAGAGGTTAAATATGACCTTATTATGGAGATAGATGGAGTGGAAATAAATATTACAGAGCTAGCTAATCAAAACAATGTGGATCCTTATGAATTGAGAGAAGCTATTAACAATGGGTATGGAACACTATATGGAGAATTATCAGTGTTTTCAATGTTAGATAAAAGCGGAACTAATATCGCTACTACATACACAGTAAGTGATGAACTATCTAGAACAGGAATGCAACAGAAATATTGTATAAGTCAAGACTCGACGGCGTATGTTTCAAGTGCAGGAGCTCTTACAGCGAGTGGAAAAACACCAACGGTAGGTATGTGTGCGATGCATATTGACGTTACGACTAAAACAGGATCAACGACAGAAAATATGGTAAGGCTAGGAGAAACAATATATATGAATTCTGCAGTAAATGTTAATGGAACAAATTATTATACACTTAAAGTAGAAGATAGGGGAGAACGTGAAAATGCTACTGCTTTTTGGATAGATGTATATTTTGGTTTGAGTTCTTCTTATTATCAAAATGCAATAACATATGGTGTTAAACCAGTAAGCTTTCACTATTATTACTATGAGTCGTAGTTTGAGTTTCAATAAAATGTTTCTATGTGTAACATTTTAAATTTATATGACAGACAATGGCGAAGATAAAGGTATAAAAAGCAAAGAGGGTGAATTGAAGATGAGTGTATGTATTAGAAAATTAAGTTGTTTTATTATGGTACTATGCGTTCTTATCGTGATAGGATATTCCATGCCAGTAAGTGCTAGGGATGGTGATATTTTCTTAGAGGTACAAAATGGAACACTAATAAATATTAGTGTGCTAGCTAGGGAGAATGGTGTGGATCCATATGAACTAATAGAGGCTATCAATAGTCAGCCAGAGGATGGAAATATTTCTCCATGGTCAAATGTAGAAGTTAAGTATGACATTGTAATGGAAATTAATGGAATAGATGTAAATATTAGTGAAACAGGAAGAGACTGTCTAGCAACAGATACTACAATAAGAGAAGCTATTAGAGAAGAACCAATAGAAGCAGAGTATACTGAAACGCTAAGCTTAGCTACATCAGGAACCTCAACGCTAGAGCGTGAAGAAGTACAACAGCTATATTGTACCTATTTAGATGCAGCAACTTATGGATCTAATGGGAAGATACCTACACTAGGTATCAGTGCAATGCATATAAACATTGTTAGAACTACCGGTACTCGGACATCATCGAATGTGAAGTTAGGAGAGACGTTGTATATGGATGATGCAGTAGAAATTGATGGAGCAAATTACCACATGATGCGTGTAGAAGAGCAAGGAACGGCTATAGATAAAACGGGTTATGGGATATCTATTTATTTTGGTTAAAGTACATTATTTAATTGTTTGAAAGAGAGGGCTAGTTTCATGATAAGGAAATTTAAAAGTGTAATGATGCTATTAAGCATGGTCTTACTATTACAAGGATGTGCTATAACAGAAGATATAGTGGAACAAACCATTGATGAAGTTGAAACTACATTGGAGGAAGCAGTAACAGCTGAGACACAAGAAAGTGACAGTGAACAGATCGATGTTAAACTAGAGATTTCTATGGAAGAGGCAATTGAGATTGGGGCAACAGAGGCTGCAACATATTATGATGATTTACAATTATCAGCTGTTTATAGTTATGATGGAGATGAACTAAGAGAAGAAGATGCGGGAGTAGATGGGAAAAGACAATTATGGTATGTTAATTTTGCCAATGAAGAATCAAATCTAGTTCATTTACTTATTAAAAATGGTGAAATAGAGAGAGTTCATACTTATGATGAAAGTGGTAATTATGGACTGATTGATACTTCAATCATAACAATGACGGCTCAAGATGCAGTGGATAAAAGTATAGAACTAGGTCTTAGAGGTGGTAATCCAGACAAACCAGAAGAATGGGTATCGGGATTTAATTTCAACCTAGTATACGGTTCTTTAACAGAAGCACCAGAAGAAGTACAATTGTTTATAGAAGTAATAGGAATATCACAAAATGATAATTTTGCACATGTAATTTTTGATGCAGAAACTAGTACTCTTCTATTAGCTGAAGAGAAAGTAGTGGATGAAAACGGTGATGTGATTGAATGGAGGGAATTGCATTAGTTGTAATTTTCACAGTTTGTACTTTGGTATATGTTCACGTATCAAAAGAAGATTTGGTGTGGGAAAATATAAAGGATGAAGATGGTAATCTGACTCAAGTATTAGATATGAGTGATGAAGAACTTGAAAAATATCAGCTCTCCTTTTTAGAAAAGCCATATGCTAATTCACTAACTCAGTTCTTTACTGATTACGTGTATGAATTAAAGAAAAGTGTATGTTATGATTATCGTGATGAGGGAAATCACGAAATACTAGTTGGTTATATTTCAGGTACTTGGGCACAGCAGTCTGAAACATATACATCTGAGATAGAATCATTTGGCTTAACAGGGACATACCGAAATCTTGTTGGAAAAGAAGAAATGGATGCTTACACAAAGGGGAGCTACAAAATGGACCCACAGTATGATTCTAGTATTGGTCTTTTTGTGGGTATCATAATTACGAAATATGAAGTTATAAAAAAAGATAAATCTACAGGTGAAATAATTTCAACAAGAGATGAATACGTTATGACGACGCATAAAAAGGTGTCTTATCCCATTCAAATATCTGATATGGATGATGCAACTATAAGCTATTTATATGGGGATAGTTGGAATGATGCCTATATGATTGCGGACGGATTACTTTTACCCCCTCAGTCTAGTGACGATATTGTATTAGCAAAACGTTATTAAATAGCATATGTTCTTTATAGCAAAAAGCAAATCGAAGTGGTAGGATTTTAGAAGGGTGTATGGGTATGATAATATTTGGAGTAAGTTTACTGTTAACTAATGAATTTGGTAGATATATAAAATTAAGAGAGTATTTAGAGAAGTCTAATATTCAATGCAAGGTAAAAACAATTGATCCCAATGCTAGATGGGTTGGGGGAAAGACTATGGGAACTACAAGAGGCATGAGTGTAGGAACAAGTAGTACGGATTCTCTCATGTATGAATTAATTGTATCGAAACGAGATCTAGATGAGGCAAAGCATATTATGATTAAGAATAATTTATAAACGTGGTAAGATTTAATTAAGCGCCTCCAATAAGTTTACAAATGGCATGAAATGATAATCAAAGTTCTACCCCACTCCCGCATCGCATACACTATAAAAAAGCTATATTCGGGGAAGACTTCCTATGGATTACATAGAAGAACGGGCAGTGACCATTGCCCATTATATGATAGAACACAAGGTGACGGTGAGGCAGGCTGCGAAGGAATTTGGGGTCAGTAAATCAACGATACATACGGAAGTAACGAAACCGAATGGTTTTGGGTTATCATAGAAATAAATGAAACTATAAGTTAAAGGAGAGGAGATTGTAATGCCAGTACGTGGTATTACATTTGAAAAAATCAGGTCACTATAGTTTGAAGGAAAATTATGCGAATTGTAGATGGAATTGTTACGTGGTTAGATGGAGAATTAGATATCGCACCAAGGGTTAAAATGAAGAGGAATATCATACAAAAAACACATAAAGCCTAAAATATAAAGCTTATTGTTTAGTGTTCTCTTACTCATAACACTTTCAGAGAGGATTGTATTAGAACAACATTTCCGATAACAACGTATTTTAATTACAAAATAGTATCAGTACTTATAAGTTACAATTCATAAAGTATTTAAGAGTCCCACCATTTATATAGGTTATATTCAAACATAAGAAGTTCGTCGAAATATCATGGAAGGATGGTGCAGATATTTACACTGGCTGGGTTCAAAATTGGAAGATATGTAAATTTAAATAAAACTCTTTCAAATAGGAATTGTTTTAGTAGGTCTGAAATATAATATAATTAAAATATGTTATGCATATTGACTTTAGTAGCACGCAAATGTATTATAGTTGTATGGAGAGATGCCAGCGAAAGCGAAGTAAAGATGGACGGGACAGCCCATTTCCTTATTGGGGGCAAATAATAACCATAGCATATTATCGTGTAAACGATACGCTGTCCAATTAAAATTATTTAATGAGCGCTTGTATGAATAATACAAGCGTTTTATTTTGGAGAAAAACAAATGTTTACAAAAGAAGATTTACTGACATTAGAAAAAATGCCAACGTGGAATGATATCAGCCTTGCATTATATAAAGAATTTGCTTCAAATGTATTGTTTCCAAAAACATTTCGTTATTACCTTGAAAATGGACTGATTATAGACATACAATTTAAAGAATGGGCAATGAAACATTTATGGGGGATTCAACATATAGATAGTTCTGTTAAGAATACAGAGCTGTTTGAAAAAATTGATAATGGATTATCATTTGCAGATTTTTCAAAAACAAAGGCAATGAAAAATCGATTAATGGATAACAGGGATCGTATAAGAATGTTTGCATGTGTCTACACAGTATTGAGAACAGGCAGTTTGTTTTATATAGAGGGTGGACAAGTACCAAATTCTGAAATTCGTATTGATTACATAAAAAGTAAGGAAATAGATTCTAAAGGGGTCAATCTTGGGATGAGGTACGAAGAAAATGTGTATGTTCCACTAACATTATTGATTGATAGAGCCATCGATCCAACCAGAACTGTACGTAATTTAACGTTAATTAAGGTTATGAAAATGGAAATTATCGAAAATAATATAATTATAGAAAGCAAAGAGTACAAAAAATAAGAAATAATGATGTTTGATAGATTTTGTTTGTAAGTTTTGCATAATAATAGTCCTCCTGAGATTTTATCACAGGAGGACTATTATTATTACGATACTTCTTAAGTCATATTAACAATCTTCATAGCCCAATACTAAAATTCGTCGAAATTATCAAAAAAGTGCATAGTTAAATTCAAGTACTTAGTAGAGTGGGGTATTAGGAGTAGCGCCGCTATCTACTAAATATTTTAGTTGGAAAAAGTCACATGGCAACAGCTATCGATGTAGAAGCATGTATGCAAGGAAAGAAGGTACGCTTTTACAAACAGCAACACTGGTAATGAATTACTAGATGCAAAAGCTGATGGAATATTAATAAAACTTCTTAAGAGATATAGTAAAATAAATTTATTAATATGTGACGAATGGGAATACCTCACCTTCGGAGCATAAGGATCTCAATTACTATTTCAAGTAATTGCAGATTGTTATGAGATAAGAAGTTTAATTATTACAACGAATATCGAGTTCAGTAAATGGAATAGTATCGTCTATGATGAGCAATTAACAACAGCTGCACTCATAGACTGATTGGTCCAACACAGTCATTTGATTGTGTTCGATAGAGAAAACTGGAGATTCGAACATTCTTTGATGAAAATATAGTAACTATTAACCCAATATAGGTGTTACACTTTTGCATTACATTTTGTTACACGTCGGGGTTGCGTAATACAAGATTTGCTATATCAAAGAATGGTGGGCAGACAAGCAACCTATACACTTTAACATTGCCACAGAAACAGCCTTTAAACGAGATGTGCGAGGAATTGGAATGTGATGGTGTCATTGACTGCAGAAGTGAAGAAGTGAGTTGTGTGGAGCTAGAAGAAGCCACAGAACACAATAAGAAATGCGAAGTGAAACATATTAGTTTTGATATGATGAAAAGTGAAAAGAAGCAACTAAAAGACCAAGTAACACCCCCAGTTCAAAAAGAAGAAATACCCCTGGTTCACTTGTTGAAACATAGTGATAAAAGCACTAGTGACAGTTTTTTGAGAAAATTATTTAGACTTGTGAAAGTTGGAAAAACACCTGTTGGTGGTATGGAGAAAGTAGTTGTTTCTTCGTCTGCTGTGGACGGGAGGGGGGTTCATTTTGATACTCCCTTTAACTTATCAGATTAACTCTATTTAAAAGCGTAAAAGAAAAATTGATAAAGTATATATATTCTAAGTATATAGAGAGCTTCTTGTTTTCACTATTGTTTAAAAGATTACAGTAATAAAATGGTGTAACACATTTGGGGCGCACGCGGCTTGGAGGGAGATGATTAAGAAGAACATAAATGTTTTTTACAAAATATTGAATTTAAATACAACTTTGTGGTATTATTTATAATATTAACGGCAGTAGAGAATCGAGGATTAGGCAGTCCTTCAAAATAGGTTAAAACGAATTTATAATAATTTCAGATAGGAGATATGCTATGAGTATCAAAAAGGTAAAATTGCAAAATTTCACTGTTTTTAATGAAATTGAGGTCGATTTTAGTAGTGGTGTTAATGTTATTATCGGTGAAAACGGAACAGGTAAAACACATTTGATGAAAGGTATCTACATGATAAGTAGACCTAAAGCTGAACATGGCAAAAATTTTGATGCTGTGAGAGAATACTTTCAATCAACTAATGTTGAAGTTATACGAAGTGATAAGATGGACCAAGCTTTGATATATACTGAATATGATGAGATTGGCATTAGATGTAGCATTTTTAATAATGATTCTACTGAAATTAAAAAAATGAATACTTCTAAAGACCTAGTATGGGACAATGTATTTATTCCAGCTAAGGATATGCTTACTCACTCAAAAGGATTTGTTTCTTTGTATGACGAACGATATATGCCTTTTGATAAATCATACAAAGACATTATCAGTAAATCAATGCTTACGAATCTTAAAAAAATTCCAGAACTCGGTAAAGCCATTTTGCCCAAATTAGAAGAATTGATTGGTGGTAAAGTTGTTATTGAGAATGAAGTGTTTTATATTCAGAAAGCTAATGGAGAACGAGTTAGTTTCTCTTTAGAGGCAGAGGGTATAAAAAAGATAGCTATTATCTGGCAACTTATCATCAATGGAAGTATTTCTAAAGGCAGCGTCTTGTTTTGGGATGAACCAGAAGCAAATATAAATCCCAAATTGCTTAAAGATGTAGCTGAGATTTTGTTAGAACTTTCAAGGAATGGTGTGCAGGTGTTTGTTGCTTCTCATAACTATATTTTTGCAAAATATATAGAAGTTTTGATGAAAGACACAGATAATGTGTCATTCCACTCCTTATATAAAACAGAAGATGGGGCTAAGTGCGAAACAAATAGGGATTTTAGAGAACTAAAGCACAATTCTATTGTTTCATCATTTGATAAATTGTTGGATCAAGTGTTTGAGCTTAATTTGGGTGAATAATATGGAGAGAGTATTTGTAGAAGAAAACAACACTTATAAGATTGATTTTACAAGCGCTTTATGGGCAACAGATAAACTTAATGAGCTTTTCCATAATGCTAAAGTGCCACTGAGTGATGTTGATTTTATTGCTGAAACACAAGATGAAATTCTGTTTGTGGAATATAAAAATTCCAATATCCCAAATGCTGTTAGCCCAGAGGGGTTTAACCCATTGGAAGATAAAAAAATAAGCCAAGTAGTAAAGAAATATTACGATAGCTTAACATATATCAGTGCATTAGAAAAAGATTGTACGAAAAGAAAAGTCTATGTATATATTTTGGAAGCACCAAAGGCTGATAGTGTGTTGAGAAGTAAAGTGAGAATCCGACTCAAGACATTACTTCCATTTTTACTTCAAGAGCAAAATGATTTTGGGCATACTTTGATTGATGATGTAAGGGTGGTGTCTATTGAAAAGTGGAATGAAGATTATCCAGAGTTTCCGATTGTTGAAGTTGCAAGATAGAAAAATACATTGGTATACACAAAAAAATAAGACAGCTAACCTAATTTAAATAGTTAGCTGTCTTATTTTTTTGCAGCTGAATCATATGGAAAATTCAAGTTAAACTTAGTGATAGATATTGATTAGGTGGTATTACCATTCAGAAATGTTCGAAGGCATAAAATTAGAACGTTCTCTAAGAGAAGATTTGGTAGCTTTTACAATATCAAAAATCACTCGTATTTCATATTCATCACAATCAACTAATATTTCTGCTATTTCATGATTAAAGATAGGTTTAGCATGATTCATACTATCACATAAGATATCATTAGGTGTACAGTTTAAAGCGCTTGAAATCTTTAAAATGGAATCAATACTTGCTTTCGTTGTTCCATTTTCAATATGGCTGATATGTGTGGATGAGATATCAGTAGATACAGAAACTCTTTCTTGCGTTATTTTTTGCGCTAAACGTATTTTCTTTATACGTTTTCCCATTTTCATATAATTAACTTCCATATAATTCTCCCTAAACTAATAATATACGTGTATTGTATATGGAAAATACTTATGATATAATAATCCATATAGGCAATATGTCCATGTAGTTTAAAACTATACTGAATTTGAATAAATTTTCTGTCTGTGTTAAAATATTTACATATGATAGGAGGGGAACTATGTTGAAAATAGCCATATGTGATGATGAAGAAGTGTTTGTAAATGATATAGAGCGTAAAATAGTAGTTTTTTTTGCTTTCAGAAATATTGATATTAAGGTGTCTGTATTTACAGAGGCTACTAAATTTATGAACAGTAAGATCTCTGAGTATGATATTATTTTTTTGGATGTAGAAATGGGAGAATATAATGGAATAAAGTTAGCTTCAAAAGTAAGAGCTCAAAACCCAGAAGCTATACTAGTATACATATCCTCTTTTATTCAGTATGCAGTTGATAGCTATACCGTAAGAGCATTTTATTATTTATTAAAAGATAACCTAGAGGAAACCTTGACAATGTGCTTGTTGGAAATTATAAAAATGATTCCTGCATATTCTAAAAAATTTACAATTCCCGTATCAAACGAAAGAATAGCTATAAAGGATATAATTTATTTAGAAAGTAAGGACCATTTTATTTTTGTTCATAAATTAGATGGGAATTTTGTAAGTTACTATGGTAAGCTGTCACAAGTAGAAGATTTTTTCATTGAAAATGATTTTCTACGGGTCCAGCAGAGTTTTATTGTAAATATGCAATATATATTGAGATTTCAAAATAGAACTGTAGAATTATCAAATGGTGAAAATCTCAATTGTTCTAAAAAGACATACAAAGCGATGACACAGGCATACATATTATGGAAAGGCAGATCATAATGGATATTTTATTCTCAATTCTAACGATTTCCGCTGAAATTATTTCTGCTGTATTTATATGTGATGCAAAGCTTGAGCGTAAGGTTTCTACGAAATCTTACTGGCAAGTAATCGTATTGCAATTTATTTTTATGTATACTTTAGTCACCATTATATCTTATAATTTTAATTTGCTTATTTTAAAGCTTCTCGTATGTTGGCTTATATTTTTCCTGATGAGCTTGATAAACTATAGGGGGAGTGTTTTTTTGAAAGCTTTCATGGCAGGATTAGTAATTGTTTCAATCATTATACTAGATTTAACGAGCACAATCTTATTTACATTTCTTTTTGATACTACTCAGGCAGATTTATATTTAAATCCATTGCATTGGCTTTTCTTGACATTTGTCTCAAAGACGTTCTTATTTACATGGAGCTATTTATTTAAAAGAATATATAAGAATAAAGAACAAAATTCGGAGATTAACCGATTGGTCTGGTGCATGGTGTTATTTATCCCAGCATTTACAATCTTAAATTTAAATATTTCGATAGAGGCAGTTGTCAATGCGGATGAAGTACCGATCAGTATCTTTTTTAATGCAATTGGTTTATTTTATATTCATGTGATACTGGTATTCTTGCTAGAAAAAATTACAATAGAACAGAGAGCTATTACAGAAAATATTTGGTATAAAAAAGAAATAAATAGTCGTATGCATGAAATGAAAATTTGGATGGATGCTTTGGATAGACAAAAGATCATAGCACATGATGTGAACCATCATTTTTCATTGTTAAATCAACTCCTAAATAATAATCAAGTAGAAGAGGCAAAGTTTCATTTAGAAAAAGTGTCTATAAGCATAGCAGATAGGCAAGTAGTTGACACGAATAATCCTATTATCAATGCGATAGTGAATCAAAAATATTGGGTAGCTAAACAAAAAGGGATTGGAATGGTATTCAAGATAAATAATCTAGAAAAATTCCCAATTCGTTCTGAAGAATTAGTAACCATTCTTTCTAATTTGCTAGATAATGCTATTGAAGCGACGGAGAAAGTGATGGGAGTGAAAAGTATTGTAGTGAAGATCATGATAGAAGAAGGAGTAGCGGTATTAGCAGTTAGAAATACATCGAATCCAGTAATAATATATAAAAATTCTATTGAAACATCAAAGGAGGACTCTCTGGAACATGGCTTTGGTTTGAAGAGTGTTATGAATTCTTTAGATGAGTATAATTTTAGTTATGCTATGCAATATCAAGATGGTTGGTTTACTTTTTCAGCAGTATCTTTATAAGTATATTCATGAAGATTTGTCCAATCTCGTAAGAAACTGTCCAATTTCGAAATGCTATAGAAGATATAAAAATAAAATGTTATTATGATTGCAAATAAAGGAGATAGATATGCTTTTGAAATTTGCAAACAGGATAACATTTTTTTTTGTTTCAAGAAATCTACTAGAAAAGCAATATTATGATTGGTATGTCTATACCATCCAAACAAAGATGATTTGCTTAATTGGAATTGCTTCTATGCTTGTATTAGGAAGTGCTTTTTGGGGAGTGTTAGAAACGATACTCTTTTTGCAAAGTTTTATCTTACTTAGAAAATGTTCGGGGGGATATCATGCTAGTACATGGTGGAAGTGTTGGTTAACCTCTATGGTATTAATAGTAACTAATAGTTTTCTTAGTAACATCATTTATTTGTATTCATATATTAGTATGATTTTGCTTATTTGCTTTAGCATTTCTATTATTTTCATATTTGCACCGATTAACCATCCGAATATGAAAATGAATAGTAAAGAATTATATAGAAATAAAATAAAAGCCAGAAAAAATGTGATCTTAGGAAATGTTTTCGTGTTGTTTCTAAGTTTCATTTTTCCAAATCATGACTATGCAGTTTGCTATGTTTTAGGTTTGGTAAATGCTACATTATTTGTTTTGATAGCTAAGATTATTAGACAGGAGGTGAGAAAATGAGAGATAACAAAGATGCTACTTTAAAACGTGTAGCCACCGTTTTAGACAATATGACAAAGAAGGAGATGTTAGGTTGGCCACCAAATTGTATTGGTATGCTGTTTCAGCCCGAAAGACCAACTGGTAATTTATTTGCAAGTAGTAAAAATCAGTTAAACAAACATATTGATGTTTGATTGATGTGTAATGTACTTTTTGTTACTGGCTGTGTAGATTGCATACAATGTTTCAACATTATAAATCATGTACTTCTATCAGTTTTGTTTTAAAAACTATGTGTCTCTATAGCACCAGTAAAAAATAAAAATAAACAGATTAAAAAAATATAGGAAGGAGTGTAAATCTTTAAAAGAATATATTCTGACAGATGAAACGGATTTTTTAATATATGAAACTAATAACAAACAAGTTAATACAGCTTTATGGGGCGGAATTATTTGTTTTTGAAATTTAATTATGATATGTAAAAAACATCTAAAAAGGTGGGTGAATAGAAAAAGTATCATTTATGTTTGCTTTTGTGCATTTAGTGTTGTAAGTAAGCTTGAATCTCCATTTTTTTATAGTATTTTAGTTTCTAAGAAGACATAAAAATTGTATTCCACTTTTTTGAGCACTAACGTTTATTGGATTATAAGGAATTAAAGATTTTGAAAATTAAAATCATTCAATAGATTGTCATAAATATCAACAGAGTCAAAAGCAGAAGCATAACCAATTGATTTATCTTCATTTGGGGAATCCGATTTCTTCTCAACTAATGAGTAAATTTTAAATAGAGCGGTTTTATTGATAAGTTTATTAAGCAAATGTTAATAGCATTGAAACAACGCAAATGTTGGTGCAATATAAAGAACTTAAATTGAGAAGAGTACATAATAGGTATAACAAGTACTGCTAGGAAAATCTCACTTATATATGTAATTTCAATCAGATATGTTAGGATAATGATTCAGTAAGCACATACGATGATATAGAGCTATATTAATTGCAGGAAAGATATACATGACATAATACAATACATAGAGGATTCAAATAGTAGCGTAATAGAGAGGAATGAGTATAACAATGGAAAAGTCAGCTTTAATACATTTCATAAAAAGTGGGTTTTTTAGTAATCCATATTTTTTACAAATTGAGATTACAGATTATTGCCCATTAGCGTGTCCACAATGTTATAAGAACGAAACACAAAAAAATTTCATGAAATTGAATTTATTCAAAGATATTGTTGTTCAGGCAAAAGAGTCGGGTATTGAACACATATTTTTAAATGGTGGTGAACCTTTATCTCACCCTGATTTGTGTGAAATGATGAGTATTTTACATAAGCTAAAATTAAAACATACAATATTTACAAGTGGCTATGGAATGAATCAAAAATTTGTTAATATAGCTCGTGATATGCATTCAAATATTAACTTATCTTTAAATGGTTCAACGGATTATATTAATTCATTATCACGAGATGGATATCACATAACTTTAGAGTCTGCTAGAATTCTCAAAGACAATCAGTGTTTATATGAACTAAATTGGGTGGCAAGACATGATAATGTTTATGATCTACAAAATTTAATTTTATTAGGAAAATCGGTAGGGGCTAAATCTATTAATGTAGTCTGTAATAAAATCACTTCTCACGGTGAATTGATTTCACCACTAACATATGATGATTATCAATTTTTAGTTGCTGTGATAAAAGAGAATAGTGATTATATTAATGTTCAAAGTTGTTATGGTTTATTGCTTTCTTTACTAAATGCCCCTAGTAACAAATTATACGGTTGTCAAGCGGGAATACGTCTTATGGCAATATCATGCACTGGTGAATATATGCCGTGTACGCACCTAAACTTTAGAGAAGCATTTGAGAATATTGATAGCTATTGGAGAAACTCTAATAAACTTAATGAACTTCGTTGTATAGATGATTTGAAATTTTGTGATGAATGCAAGTTGTGCAGGTTTTGCCATAGTATGTGTAAATCCTCGCATGATGACCTTCAAATAGGATTAGAAGACTGTCCAATAAGAATGAATATAAAGGTATAGTATTTATGAAAGAATATAAAAGTTCACGTTATAATTATATTGTACATGCAAATGAAAATGACATTATATACAATTCAAGAACTGGAAAAATGGTTGCTAATACTCACTCTGATATGATATATATCGACGAGCTGTTTAGAAATGGTGTGAAATCAGATAACAATGACCCTCGAATAAGCGCGTTGGTTAATGACGGGTTTTTAGTAGATGCAAGTTGTAATGAGATTGAGTTAGTATTGCAAAAACGGAAAGAATATTTAAATGATAATGGACTGTTTTTGATGATTTTGCCTACGGAACAATGTAATTTTCGGTGTATCTATTGCTATGAAACATTTTCGAGACCTAAGATGACAATAGATATTGTTGCTGGGATTAAACAATTTGTTTTTGAAAATTTACCACGATATAATAAGCTATCCGTTGCATGGTTTGGTGGCGAACCTATGCTTGCTATGGATATTATAGATGAATTATCTGAGTATTTTTTGGAGTTATGCTCGGAGCAAAGAAAACCATATTTTAGTACAATGACAACAAATGGTTCACTTTTAACTCCAGAAAATTGGAAGAAGCTTAAGAAAAATCACATTACTGGATATCAGATATCCATAGATGGATTAGCAGAAACACATGATTCTCAAAGAATAGGAGCCGATGGAAAAGGAACATGGGATAGTATTATCTCAAATTTACGATTTTTTAGAGATTGTGTTAAAACAAGAACTATTAATATTGCAATTCGTTCTAATATTACAAAAGAAATTTACAATATTAAAAACGAATATATTGAGTTTTTAAAAAATGAATTCGGAGGCGATAAGAGATTTCATTTGTTTTTTCACCTAGCACAAGATTGGGGTAATATCGACAATGATAGTGTCAGAAATTCTTTTTGTGGAGCTGATGAATTTTATGGCTTTTTAGAGGAAGTTTCTACTTTTAACCTTTCAATGAAAATTCATGAGTCTTTTATGTTACCAGGAAGCAGGATTTGTTTTGCAGCAAAAAAGAATTCATTTGTTATCACAGCTGATGGAGCTGTTCGGAAATGTTCAGAACATATATATGAGGATTTTAATTATCTTTTTGATATAAGACAACCTAAATATATGGATTATTTTAATCAAGAATATTGGAATTTTGCAGATAAAAAGGTTGCAGATGAATGTGTTCAATGTAAAAAATTGCCATTGTGCTATGGTTTGGTGTGTCCTGCTTATCGTGGAAAAATTACCGATACTTGTGGGTATGATTTGAGCGATATGAATAAAGTCATATTATCACTATATAAAACAAAAATGTTAAAGTTGGAAGGAATGTAACTTAAAATGGATGAAATCAAAATAAAGATCACTCAATTGCTATATTCACTAGGATTTACTGAGCAAAAAAAGATAATTTCTAATGAAGAATTCGCAGAGATTTTCAGAGTCATTGATTCTTTAAATCTTATCAATTTTGTAGTTGGCTTGGAAAATACATTTGGGATTGAAATGCCTGATGAATTTCTACTTCCAGAAAATTTCAATTCTGTTGATGATTTATCTGAATACATTGCTTTAATGCTTTTAATAGAGCCTGAGTAAAAGAGAGACATTTTTGTGTTAAATAGTTTTAATAAGTATATAGTACATAGTTTTGCATATGGCTAAAAGGATTGGAGGTGAATTTAATGAAAAAATTGCGCAAACCTAGCAGAAGAAAGCGACAAAACAGTAAAGCTACGCTTTATTGGGGCGAAAATTGTATCTTCTGTTAAGTAATGTTTAAGAGATGAAGGTGGATGGTTAAATTATATGGAAAGAAAAGTAAAAATAGCAGTTATTGACACTTATGTAGATGTTAATTCTAATGTATTACAAAATATGGACATTCACTTTTCATCTTTTATGTTTGATGAAGACGAAGTTGAGAAACAATCCCATTGTGGACATGGAACAGCTGTATGTTCAATAATTTCAAAAACATGTACAAATGTTGAGATAACAGTATATCCAGTGTTTGAAAATTTAGAAAAAGACATTTCGATTAATGAAATTATAAGTGTACTCAAAGATATTTATCAAAATAATCATTTTGATTTGATTAATATGAGTTTTGGTATAACCGAGGCAGATATAGAAGATATAGAGGCTCTAGAAAATATATGTAACATGATTGATAACAATGGAACAATTATTGTTGCGGCATTTGATAATAATGGTTCTATGTCGTATCCAGCTGCATTTCAAAGTGTGATAGGAGTAGATATAACTAATAAAGTTATATCTCATCTGGATTATGAATATATTATAAATAGTCCAATAAACATTCGTGGGAGTTCTCGTTTGCAAAGAGTTCTTTGGGAGAATAATCAATATATTCTAGTTACTGGGTCAAGTTTTGTATGTCCGTACATTACAGGATTAATAGCTAACATAATTGAAAGCAATGTTGTTAGCAAACAAAAAATTATGTATTATTTAAGTGAAAAGGCAATAATTATTAGAGATAATGCAAATATATCAAAATATTCTTGTGACTCAACTTTTTTTGTTAAAAAAGCAATTGCATTTCCATTTAACAAAGAGATTCATTCCATTGCTATGTTTTCTAGTTTATTGACATTTGAATTAATTGATATTTATGATATAAAACATACAATGCGAGTTCATAAAAAAACTTCTATTCTTTTGGGAAGAAGGTGTGATAAAGACTATATCATTAAAAACATAGATTCGCTTAATTGGAATTCAAATTTCGATACGATAATTATTGGTCACGTTGAAGAAATAGCAAGGATTGTTGGTCACGAGTATATTAAATCAATTATTGATATGGCAATTAAACATAATAAGCAAATATATGCATTTGATAAGTCAATTAAAGAGTATATAGATAATGAGAATAATCAAGTTAGATTTTATTATCCTAGGATAGATAAAGAAAGAATACCGATACAAAACTATGGTAAAATGTGGCACATTAACACCCCAATATTGGCTATACTAGGGACTAGATCAAAACAAGGTAAATTCTCTGTACAACAAATGTTTCGAAAGAAATTAATGGAAAAAGGATATAATATAGGTTTTTTAGCAACTGAACCTTCGGGCGGTTTATTTAACGCACAAGATGTTTTTCCTTTTGGATACAACTCATCTATATTAGTACCTGTAGAGGAAACAGTTCCGATTTTAAATGAAATTCTACATGAGATAGATATACAAAAATTTGACTTAATTATTACTGGTGGACAATCTGGGTGCATTCCATATGATTTATACAATACACAAAATATTTTGCTATGGCAAGCAGCATATTTATATGGTATTAATCCAGATGCAGTTGTGATTTGTATATGTTTTGATGATGACGTTGAATATATTAAAAGGACAATTTCTTTTATAGAGTCAACATGTAATACCGAAGTAATAGCTGCTGTCTTATTTCCAATTGCATATGAGTCGTATGCAGTAGGACAATATCGGGCTATCAATTTATCTAAAATGGGAAATTATTCTGACGTTTCTCTTGGATTAAGTGAAAAACTTGGCATTCCTGTTTATACTCACTCATCAGAAGATATTAATTTCTGTATTGAATTGGTGGAAAAATTTTTTGATTAAAAGGGAAGATGGTGCTAGTTGTGAAAATTTTACCAAGAAATATTATAATATTATATACATTAGAATGTAATGCTCGGTGTCGCCATTGTTGTTTTTCATGCTCACCCGATCAAAAGGAAAAATTAAACGTAAATACTGTAAAAAACATTATAGATGATATAATAAAGTATCCGAGTATAACAAATATTTCATTTTCTGGAGGCGAAATATTTTTATACCCAGATGAAATACTAGAATTACTCTTTTATGCACGGAGCAAAGGTTTAAACATACAGTGCACAACCAATGGATTTTGGGGTGAAAATATTGTTATTGCAGAGCGAATTATGAAACGTTTACAGTCAGTTAACTTATCAACATTGACGATTTCGTTTGATGAGTTCCACAAAGAGTTTATTTCTGTGGAATCGATAGATACGCTTATTCAATTAGCTGCTAAGTATAGAATACATGTTGAAATAAAAGGAGTCGCTGTAAATGGGAGTAAGAGTGTTTATGAGCTGCTGAATGATTTACCGCATAGATTACTTGATGTTAATGTAAAAGAAATCATATGTTTGCCTGTAGGTAGAGCATTTTCTTTAGTTAGTAAAAATCAATATTTGGTTAATCCAACAGAATATTTTACTTGTCCTTCGATAGGTCGAGACGTTACAATTTATCCACAAGGGTATGTTGTACCTTGTTGTTCTCCTGTTCCAAATCCGAAAACATTCAATATAGGAAACATTAATAATAATTCATTATCTGAAATTATTAATTCATATAATGATATGAGAATAAAAAAAATCTATAAATACGGATTGATTAATGAGATTACTGATGAGAATAGACAAAAATCAATTTGTGAGATTTGTTCTGATTATTTAGAAAGAGGTGATATAAATGAAAGTAAATTACAACTTCATGTGGATTTATAATAAAACAAAGGGTTTGCGTAAATATTTTTTGGTGCTAATAATTATGGGACTTTTGCTCGCATTTGTTAATATCGGAATGACAATCACATTAAAGCGATTTGTTGATATAGCAGTGGGAGATTTAGATTACCCATTGTTAAATAACGCTCTTTTGGCGGTTATGTTTATAGTTTTAGAAGGTATAGGATCTATGCTGTCTATTGTGGCTTTTCGTGTATCAACAAATAAATACAATAAAATTTTAAAGATAGAGCTTTCGGAAAAACTTTATAACAGTAAACTCATTGATATTCAAAAAAAGCATATCGGAGAATTTATGACAAATATCACAAACGATGTTGAAAATGTAGCTAATTGTATTCCCACGATAATTCGTCAAACAGTAGGCGGAGGAATGTCAGCAATATTAGCAATATTTTACATTTTTTTCTTGAACTGGAAATTAGCATTGATGTTGTTAATTTCGATTCCTCTTTTGATTTTATGTGTTGCAATTTTTTCACCTATTGTGCAAAAAGTAAGCAAAGTTGATAAGAAGAATGAAGAAGATGTTCGCATATATATACAAGAAATGTTGCAAAAAATAATTATATTAAAATTATGTTCTATGGAGTCTGTTATCGGTAAAAAACTCAGAGAATTAACGGAAAAGAAAGTTGACAGTTCACGAAAAATCGGAATAGCTGAGGGTGGATCCTCGTTTTTAAATAATATCATCGGAACAGCCATGATGTTAATTGCAATAGGCGGAGGGTCTTATTTTGTCTCACAAGGAGAATTACTCCTTGGTGATATGATTGCGATTATATCATTATCTAATTACATAATTTGGCCGTTCACAGCTGTCGGAGATATAATTTCTAATGCTAATCAGTCAATTATTTCAGCACAACGCTTAGATAATATTTATTCATTGGGGGAACAAAATCAAGTACAGTGCCTAGCTAAGAAAAAAGAAAATTTCACAGGCTTAAAACTTAATCAAGTTTCATTCGGATATGATGAAGTTGAGATTTTAAGTAATATCAATGCAGTTTTTGAAGCTAATAAGATAATAGGAGTTATTGGAGAAAGTGGCGGTGGAAAAAGCACTTTACTGAAAATCATATCAGGGCTATATGAACCTACAAATGGAAGTATTACAGCAGTACATAATGAGGGTGCAATTAGTGGTGATAACTTGTTGCAGTATTCAGGATTTGTTCCACCAGATAATTTAGTGTTCCGGAATTCAATTAAAGAAAACATTTGTATGGCTATGCCAGTAGATTATACTAAAATGGTAAATTGTGCTAAAATGGCTAATATAGACGAATATATAAATTCTTTGGAGAACAAGTATGAAACTAAAATTGGAGAAGGGGAACAAACGCTTTCCAGTGGTCAAGCACAACGTATTGCAATTGCACGTGTTCTCTATCAAGAATCGGAGATACTGTTATTTGATGAGCCGACATCTAACCTTGATATAGATTCTGTTTTCATTTTTTTACAAACATTGGAACAAATCTCAAAAGACCATATTTGTATAGTTGTAACACATGACCAAAATGTAATAAATCACTGTCAGGTTCTTTTTGAGATAGAAGATGGTAAATTAACCGCATGTGATAAGAAGGTGGTAGAATCTTAATTACTAATTAAATGACATTGGATTCTGGATAGTTGCAAACAAAGATAATATGAAAACACGAATATATTACTTAGAAATTGATGACAATATAGATTATATTAAGTGGGATAAATTATTATCCTTCGTATCCAAGGAAAAGCAAAATGAAATTCTAAGATTTAAGTTTGATATTGATAAAAAATTAAGTTTGTATTCGGATCTATTAATAAGAATAATGATCTGCTCTGAATTAAATATAGTCAATAATCAGATTCGATTTATGAAGAATAGATACGGAAAACCGTATCTATTTGGAGAGCAAAATTTACAGTATAACATTTCCCATACAAGAAACTGCATTGTAGCTATTTTTTCTAACACCCCAGTGGGTATAGATGTAGAGAGAATTACTCAAGTAAATATTGATATTTGCAAACGTTTTTTTTCACATAAAGAACAGGAGTATGTAAATAAAGTTGATAGTTATGTAGATAGTAGATTTTTTGAGCTTTGGACGAAGAAGGAATCATACATAAAGTATGTAGGCAAAGGCTTATCAATACCATTACAATCATTTTGTGTCTTTGAGGCAAGCATATATGAAAAAATAAAAGTTTTTATAATTAATGATTATGTTATATCAGTGTGTTGTGACAGCAATATAGAAAAAGGCATTGTTAAGTTAGATGAGAAGATTTTTGTGGAATGGGCAATGGGATATATGCATTAGTAATTTTAAGTAAATGTTGAGCTTGGTACAATTATAAAAACATATGGTCATTACTATGAAGCACTTAACACTTTATTATTTCATTTAGATATGGTTTATTTTAATAGGAAAATAAACGGATTCTGCAGATTTTCGAAAATAAAGTGATAGTGTAGTCGTTTTAGTTACTGCGAAATTTTAATGGGTATCGTCTATGGAAGAAACAAAATTTATCACATGACAACATATAACCATTTATGGCTAAGTGTCTTCAATGTAAGAAAGGCATGCCAATGGCATGATTGATTAAATGAAAAGTATAAAATTACCACTTAACAACCAATGGTTACATCCTACACAGTTTATGCTTTTTACTTGGCAGTTCTTGAGGAACATCCTGAAACAGGGGGATGGATATATATCGATATGATGAATCTATGGTCAGAAATAAAAGATGATAAGGGAAGAATCGACACTCCATTTAGATTTTCGAGCTGGAGATTAATGTATAGATGCCCTTTTTTTGATTTTGCTAATCTATCGCAAAACATGTATTCAGGACTGGACGATTACCCAATTGATTTTCTGGAAATTATAATAGAAAAGGGGTATTACTGTATGATTTCTTACGATACATTTTATATTCCTGTTTCTCGTAAATATAAAAAAAGCATAGGAGCCATGAGATGTTCATCAACGGATTCGATAGCGAAAAGCAAGTTTTTTGTGTAGCTGATTTCTTTAATGGAAAACTCGAATTTAAAGAATTATCTTATATGGATATGAGAGCCGCTGTAAGAGGTGAGCTACAACTAAATCCATATGCGTTTATCATTGTATATAAATATTTTTAACCAGATTATATGCCACAAATGAATTATATGTTCGATAAAGATATACTATAAATGCTATTGTAATAGTGAGCCATTTAGCCATCTTGTGCTAGCCAATAAGTGAACCACTTTCAACAAATACCCTGTATAATAATCGTATGATTAGTACAGGAGGATGAAAGGGTGAT